>CAMMAZ010000008.1 GCA_946493765.1 uncultured Clostridia bacterium
CATTCGTCACTTCTTTTTTTATTCTTTTTGTAACACATCTATTGTAAACCTACACGAAAAAAGGGGATTTTGAAAAAATAATGCTTGCTTTTTGCAAATGAATGTGCTATAATACTTAGGCTTTTGATTTCACCGAACCTATTCGGGTGGGGTCAGTGCGCGGCAAATTTGCCATAACATTGAAGCGGACAGTCCTCTGCACGGCACCAAACGGCATGAATGTCTGATAAGAATTAGGAGGAAAGAAGAATGGACGCATTAAAAAATTTGGTTGCGGATCAGCTGAAAACCGACATGCCGGAAATCAATATCGGCGCGACCGTCCGGGTGCATGTGAAAATCCGCGAAGGTGAGAAGGAAAGAATCCAGGTTTATGAAGGCATTGTGATTGCCAAAAACAACAGCGGCATCGCGGAAACTTTCACCGTTCGCCGCGTGGCTTATGGCTGCGGCATCGAGCGTGTTTTTCCGGTGCATTCTCCCAACGTCGCAAAGGTTGAGATCGTCAGTCAGGGTAAAGCGCGCAGAAGCAAGCTTTATTATCTGCGTGACCGTGTGGGTAAAGCTGCCAAGTTAAGACAGAAACTGTAAAATTAATAAAATGTTTAAAAAAAGGGACGGTTTTTTCGTCCCTTTTGTCTTTTCATTTGAAAAAATATATGGTATACTAAAAGGCAGAAATTTTATTTGATAAGCGGTGATCTTGTGTCTGAAAATAAAAGTCTTGATGTAAATGCAGCAGAAACGGTAACAGCGCCAAATCCAAAAAAGAAAAAAGCAAAACCTGTGGAAACGGCGTTTGAATGGATCGATTCGCTGGTCGTCGCTATGGTGGCGGTCGTTTTGATCTTCACGTTTTTCCTTGGGAAAGTCAAGGTGGACGGGGAGTCCATGCTGGACACGTTGCATGATGCCGACCAATTGCTGATTACCAATTTTAATTATACGCCGAAAGCCGGAGATATCGTGATTGTTTCCAGAAACATTGCGAACAGTCCGGATCATTCGGATAATCAGGATACCAAACCGATCGTCAAACGCATTATCGCCGTTGGCGGCGATACCATCAAAATTGAAGACGGTTCGGTTTTTGTCAATGGCGAGAAGCTGGATGAATCAGAATATGTCAGGACGCAGACTTCACCGGTGGATTTAAAAACCGAGCAGGTCGTGCCGGAAGGGTGCGTGTTTGTCATGGGGGACAACCGCAACGATTCGCACGACAGCCGGTACAGTGATATCGGGTTTGTCGATGAACGCTATATTCTGGGCAAGGCGTTGATTCGTATTTACCCATTCGACCAGATCACGATTTTTTAAAGAAAAACGAAAGGACAGGATATGGCGGAACAAAATATCCAGTGGTTTCCGGGACATATGGCGAAAACCCGCCGGCTGATGCAGGAAAAGCTGCCGCTGATCGATCTGGTGGCGGAAATTATCGATGCCAGGATTCCGGTCAGCAGCAGAAATCCGGAACTGCCGCAATGGGTGAAAAATAAACCGCAGATGATTCTGCTGAATAAATGCGACATGGCGGATGCGGCACGCACAGAGGAGTGGGTGCGGCATTTTCGTGTTACAAAAATGCCGGCGATTCCGATCGACTGCAAGTCCGGAAAAGGATTCGATCAGTTTTTGCCGCTGGTGCGCAGTATTCTGCAAGAGCGTTTGCAGGCGCTGCAGAAAAAAGGTATGGGCGGCAGAACATTGCGGGTGATGGTCGCCGGTATTCCGAATGTCGGCAAATCTTCTTTTATCAACCGGTTAGCCGGGTCCAACCGGGCAAAGGTGGAAAACCGTCCCGGCGTTACCCGCGGCAACCAGTGGTTCATGATCTCCAAAGGCATCGAATTGATGGATACCCCCGGTGTTTTATGGCCGAAATTTGAGGATGAAACCGTTGGCGAACACCTGGCGTTTTGCGGATCGATCAAGGACAGCATTTTGGATTTGGAAACATTGGCGGTCCGGTTGATTGCAACTTTATCGGATTTGTATCCGCAGGCATTGACCGACCGTTACCGGCTGACCTGTGATGTGAAAACAACCGAACCATACGACGTGCTGTGCGAAATCGGCAAAAACAGGGGCATGAAAATCGCCCGGGGCGAGGTGGACACCGAACGTGCGGCAGCTGCTTTGCTCGAAGAATTTCGCAATGCAAAAATCGGCCGGATGACAATTGAACGACCATAAAAGGAAGATGAAAAATGCCGGATGATGCAATTGAAAATGAACTGAGGAAAAAAGGTTATCAAAATATCTGCGGTGTCGACGAAGCGGGCCGCGGTCCGCTTGCGGGTCCGGTGTGCGCGGCGGCGGTGATCTTGCCGGAACACTGCGACATTCCGGGTCTTAATGATTCCAAAAAACTCAGCGAAAAAAAGCGGGAAGCGCTTTATGACGTGATTATCAAAAAAGCTGTGGCTTATGGTATCGCGCTGGTCGACAATCATGAAATCGACCGGATTAATATTTTAAACGCAACCTACCGTGCGATGGAAAGCGCGGTGGGAAAGCTTGGCGTCGCGGCCGATTTTGCGATCATCGACGGCAACCGGCTGCCGGATCGATTGCAGATTCCAATGCAGGCGGTTGTCAAGGGGGACGCAAAATCCGTTTCGATCGCAGCAGCCTCGATTTTAGCGAAAGTCACAAGAGACCGCCTGATGCTGCAAATGGATGAAATCTATCCGGTTTATGGCTTTGCAAAGCATAAAGGCTACGGCACGAAGCTGCATTGCGAAATGCTTCTAAAACACGGGGCTTGTGAAATCCACCGGCAGACATTTATCCAAAAGATTTTGCAGCAGTAGGGGGCGGCAGTGAAGTCAAAAGCAACAGGCAGAAATGGCGAAATGGCGGCGGCGCTGTTTTTGAAGAAAAAAGGCTATGCAATCGAATGCATGAATTATCATTCCAGATTCGGTGAAATAGATATTATTGCAACCGACGGTTCATATACTGTGTTTGTGGAAGTGAAAACCAGAACGCAGGGAGCCAAAATCTGTGCGCGGGAAAGCGTAGATGTGCACAAAAGGAATCGTATTTTGCGAACGGCGATGTGTTATCTTGGTGCGAACGCGGAAAGTCGGAACCTGCGGTTTGACGTTATTGAGGTTTATATCAGGGATAAAACCGATTTTGAGATTTTAAAAATCAACCATATCGAGAATGCATTTGATGCGGAGGCGTTTGATCGTGCGTTATTTTGACATGCATTGCGACACGTTGAGCCGTTGTGCGGACGCGGGGGAAAAGGTGGAAGAGAACCCGTTTGATCTGGATGTGCAGCGGTTGACATGTTTTTCAACTTGTGTGCAGGTGTTTGCAGCGTTTATTCATGATGATTACAAGGCACAAGCGGCAAAAGAACGGTTTGACCAGTTAGAGCGGCTTTACCGGCAAACGGATTTTTCGGGGATCACGCCGGTGCTGTCGATCGAAAATCTCAGCTGTTTAAACGGCGATGTCGACGCGGTTTACCGGATGAAAGAAAAAGGCGTTCAAATCGCGTCGCTTGTCTGGAACGGAGATAACGGCATCGCCGGCGGCGTGGACGGCAACAGCGGAATAACGCCGTTTGGAAAAGAAGTTGTGCACGCGCTGGAGGAAACGGGCATTGTCATCGATGTTTCGCATTTGAATGAAAAGAGCTTTTATGATCTTGAAAAAGTCGCAACCAAACCGTTTGTCGCCACCCATTCTAATGTAAAAAGCATCTGTGGGCATAAACGCAACTTGACCGACGATCAGATTCGCGTAATTTTTGAGCACGGCGGTGTTGTGGGACTGAATTTTTATTCTTTGTTTTTGGGAAAACGCCGGCGGGAATATGATGATGTGCTGCGGCATATCGAACATTTTTTGCAGCTTTGCGGCGAAGATCATATTGGATTGGGCACCGATTTTGACGGCGCGGATTTTGACGAACGGTTCAGCGGCGTGCAGAAAATGCCGTTGTTTTATGAATATTTAACAAAAAAATTGTCCCGAACCTTGGCGGACAAAATCTTTTTTGAGAATTGCAATGATTTTTTCAAAATCATTTTGACAAACAATTGATTATCGTTTAGAATAAAATAGAAATTTATGCACCGGCGATAAGCCGTGAAAGGATTGTTAAAACATGCGTTTTACCAGCACAAGAGCAAAAAAAGATGTGGAATCGGCAACAGCGATCTGCCAGGGCCTTTCGGATGAAGGCGGTCTTTTCGTTCCGCAGTCGTTTCCAAAGATTTCAGACCAGTTGATTGAAAAGTTATGTCAATCGGATTATCAGCAACGAGCGTTTGAAATTTTGAAATTGTATTTAACGGATTTTACCGATGATGAAATCCGTTATTGTGTGCATGGCGCATATGAAAATAAATTTGATGATAATAACCCCGCTCCGCTCAAAGCAGTGTTTGGAAATGCAAATCTTTTGGAATTGTGGCATGGACCGACTTGCGCATTTAAAGATATGGCGCTGCAGCTGCTGCCTTATTTGCTGACAAAGTCGGCTGCTAAAGTGTCGGACGGCAAAACCATGGTGATTCTGGTCGCAACCTCCGGCGATACCGGGAAAGCGGCGCTGGACGGATTTGCAGATGTGGAAAACACCAAGATCATTGTGTTTTATCCGGAAGACGGCGTCAGCCCGATGCAAAAACGCCAGATGACGACGCAGGAAGGTCAGAATGTGGCGGTTTGCGCCATCAAAGGCAATTTTGACGATGCCCAGACCGGTGTGAAAGCCATTTTCGGCGATCAGGACATGAAAGCCTATCTGGCAAACAAAAACATGGAATTTTCATCGGCGAATTCTATTAATTTCGGCCGTTTGGTGCCGCAGGTGGTTTATTATGTGTCGGCGTATTGCGACCTGATCAACAGCGGAAAAATCAAAAAAGGCGAAACGTTCAACGTGGTCGTGCCGACCGGGAACTTCGGCAACATTCTGGCGGCGTTCTATGCAAAGCAGATGGGTATTCCGATTGGAAAACTGATCTGCGCATCCAATAAAAACAATGTGTTGACTGATTTTATCGAGACCGGCATTTATGATAAGAACCGGCAGTTTTTCACCACCGTTTCTCCGTCGATGGATATTTTGATTTCCAGCAATCTGGAACGTCTGCTGTATCATTTATACAACGGAGATACAAAGACGGTCGGCGGGTTGATGCAGGCGCTCAAAGCGGAGGGCACTTATCGGGTATCCGATGAAGTCTTGCAGAAAATCAAAGCGGACTTTTTCGGCGGCTACTGTGATGAGCAGGAAACACAAAAAACGATCCATGAACTGTTCACAAAATATCACTATCTGTGCGACACGCACACAGCGGTCGCTGTGAAGGTGTATAATGATTATGTGGCAAAAACCGGTGACCAGACGCAAACGGTTATTGCATCCACTGCGTCGCCCTACAAATTTGCGGCGAGTGTTTTGCCCTGCGTGACCGGCGACGATCTGCCGGCAGATGATTTTGAAAAGGTGGAGCTGTTGTCCCGTCTCACCGGCACTGCGATTCCGGCACCGTTAGCGGCGCTTCAAACCAAACCTGTTTTGCATAAAACCTGTTGCGAAAAGCAGGAAATGGGCGCATTCATCAAATCGTTTTTAAATTAAGAAAAAATAACGGCTTATTGTAAAGTAAGCCGTTATAACTATTTTTAAAAGAGGTGAAAGTGTGTCGGTTTTTGTGATTGCGGATTTGCATTTATCTTTGGCAACCGAAAAATCCATGACCGTTTTCAACGGCTGGGAGAATTATGTGGAACGGATCCAGACCAATTGGAATCGAATTGTGTCGCCGGAGGATACCGTTGTGCTGCCGGGAGATATTTCCTGGGCAATGCATATCACCGAAACTTATAAAGATTTTGCATTTATTCACCGGCTGCCGGGACAGAAGATCATTTTAAAGGGCAATCACGATTACTGGTGGACTTCCATGACAAAGATGAATAAGTATCTTGCAGAGTGCGGATTCGATACCATTCATCTTTTGCACAACAATTGCTACACAGCGGGAAAAATTGCGATTTGCGGCAGCCGCGGCTGGTTTTTTGACGATGCGGATAAAAAAATCCTCAACCGGGAGGTCGGCCGGATCCGCACTTCCATCCAGGCAGCTGTGCAGACAGGGCTGGAACCGGTCTTGTTTTTGCACTATCCGCCGGTCACTGTCGACGCGGTATGCGATGAGATTCTGGATGTCATGCAGGAATTCGGGATCCGTCGCTGTTATTATGGGCATATTCACAAGGCCGGCAGTTATAAGGTGGTCAACGGCAGCTGCCGCGGCGTGGAATTTCGGTGTGTGAGCAGCGATATGGTCGGTTTTGTGCCGCAGCTTGTGCGGGATTATTAAAAATCCACAAACGAATACCAGAAAAAAAGCTAAAATTTTTCAAAAAATATGTAGTAATATTGAAAAGAATATGCTATAATATGTGCTAAATGCTGAGATTATAATTGCCGTTAGTGCGGTTAAGGGGAGTTTCCCTGATAAGAAAGGATGTAGACAATGAGCTTAAAATCTTCCAACAAGGTGGACACAAACCGTTATGAGCTTGTGATCACGATCGATGAGGAAACCTTTAAAAAGGCCTGTGATGAGGCATTCAAAAAAAATATTAAATCCTTGAACGTACCGGGATTCAGAAGAGGAAAGGCTCCCAAGGGTATTGTTGAAAAAATGTATGGGGAAGATGTTTTTTATAATGAAGCATTTGAATCGGTTTATCCGGGCGCGATCGATGATGCTGCCGAGGAGGCAAATGTTGAAATCGTGGACTTTAACGATGTGGAATTTCATCTGATTTCGATGGATAAATCCGGCGTTGAATTTTCCGTGAAAGTGACCGTGAAACCGGAAGTGGAAATCGGGGAATACAAAGGCCTCAAAGCACAAAAACCATCTGTGGAACCGACCGAAGAAGATGTGCAGCAGGAAATCGACCGTTTGCGGGAACGCAATTCCAGAATGGTATCTGTGGAAGACCGCGCGGCGCAAAATGATGATATCGTTGTTTTCGATTTTGAAGGGTCGATCGATGGAAAGCCTTTTGAAGGCGGCAAAGCAGAGAGTTACTCTTTGAAACTGGGTTCCGGCCAGTTTATCCCGGGCTTTGAGGAACAGATCGTCGGACATAACACAGATGATGAATTCGACGTCAACGTCACATTCCCGGAGGATTACCACGCGGAAGAACTCAAGGGCAAGGAAGCCGTTTTCAAATGCAAACTGCATGAGATCAAAATGCGCGAACTGCCGGAAGTGGACGACGAATTTGCAAAGGATGTCAGCGAATTCGACACACTTGACGCATTAAAAGAAGATATCAAGGCAAAAACAAAAGAACGCAAGGAAAAAGAAGCGGATACCGCAGTGGAATCCGAACTGATCGAAGCGTTAATTAAGGATTTTAAAGCGGAAATTCCGCAGGCAATGATCGACACAAAGGTCAACGACAATCTGCGCGATTTTGATTATTCCTTGCAGATGCAGGGCTTGAATCTGCAGCAGTATATGCAGTATATGAACCTGACCCTCGATCAGTTAAAAGAAAATTATAAGGAACAGTCGGAAAAACAAGTGAAGATCCGTTTGGCGCTTGAAAAGGTCGCACAGCTGGAAAACATCGTCCCGACTGCGGAAGATGTCGACATGCAGTATAAAGAATATGCCGATATGTATAAGATGGACGAGGCGAAAGTCAGAGCAGCGATTCCGGAAAAAGAACTTGTCAAAGATCTAGCAGTGAAAAAGGCGTCGGAACTGATCAAGGAAAACGCAAAAATCACAGATGCCCCGGCTAAGAAAGATTCAGATAAGAAAGAAGAATAAAAAAGGTGATTATAACAGTTTTGGTGTGTCAACACTAAAACTGTTTCACCATTTATTTCATAAGAAAAAATTCAATTGAAAGGATGATTTGCAGTGAGTTTAGTACCATATGTCGTTGAACAGACCAGCAGAGGAGAACGCTCCTATGATATTTTTTCCCGTCTTTTGAATGACCGGATCATCGTTTTGTCAGATGAGGTGAACGATACCACGGCAAGTGTTGTGATCGCGCAATTGTTGTATCTGGAAGGGCAGGATCGCAACAAAGATATCAGCTTATATATCAACAGCCCGGGCGGTTCGGTGACCTCCGGTCTTGCGATCTATGATACGATGAACTATATCCAGTGCGATGTTTCGACCATTTGCATGGGTATGGCGGCATCGATGGGCGCATTTTTGCTGTCGAGCGGGGCGAAAGGCAAACGATTGGCACTGCCCAATGCGGAAATCATGATCCATCAGCCGTTGGGACAGACCAAAGGACAGGCGACGGATATTTTGATCCATGCCAATCACATTGAAAAAACAAGGGAAAGACTCAATCAAATTTTGGCGAAAAACAGCGGTCAGCCGATCGAAAAGATTCGTATCGATACCGAAAGAGATAATTTCCTGTCCGCCGCTGAAGCCGCGGAATACGGTCTGATCGACAAGGTGATTGAAAAACGCTGATAGGGGGTTTATATGCCTACAAACGAAAATAAAATGATCTGTTGTTCGTTTTGCGGAAGAAATGAAAATCAGGTGCGCCAGCTGGTCAAAGGCGGCAAAGATGTTTTCATCTGCGACGAGTGCATCCTGTTATGCTGCGACGTGATCGGCTTGGACGTGGATCAGCATCGCCGCTTGCCAAAGGTGAGTGCGGCGGATCCCGAAGCATTTACGATCAAAAAGCCGGCGGAACTCAAAGCCATTCTGGACGATTATGTGATCGGTCAGGAGCAAGCGAAGAAAACATTATGCGTTTCCGTGTATAATCATTATAAACGGATCCGGCAGCAGGCAGCCGGAACAGACGGTGTGGAGATCGGAAAAAGCAATATTTTGCTTGTCGGTCCGACCGGTGTCGGTAAAACGCTGTTGGCACAGACGCTTGCCAAAGCGCTGGATGTTCCGTTTGCTATTACCGATGCGACGACATTGACGGAAGCCGGCTATGTCGGTGAGGATGTTGAGAACATTCTTTTGCGTTTGATCCAGAACGCAGATTATGATGTGGAACGTGCACAGCACGGCATTATTTATATCGATGAGATCGATAAAATTGCCAGAAAATCAGAGAACACATCCATCACAAGAGATGTCAGCGGAGAAGGTGTGCAGCAGGCGCTTTTGAAGATCATCGAAGGCACGGTTTCCAATGTGCCGCCCGGCGGCGGACGCAAACACCCGCAACAGGAATTCATCCAGGTGGATACCTCGAATATTCTGTTTATCTGCGGCGGTGCGTTCGACGGGATCGAAAAAATCATCGAAAAGCGGATCGGTTCGAGTAAAACATTGGGCTTTGGTGCGAAACTGATCGATCAGGACGACGATGGATACACGCAGGAGCTCATGTCGCAGATCACCAATCAGGATCTGGTGAAATTCGGGCTGATTCCCGAACTGGTCGGACGTCTGCCGGTTGTCACGGGACTTAGTAAATTGGATGTCGACGATATGATCCGGATCATGACCGAACCGAAAAACGCGGTTATCAAGCAGTATGTTGAGCTGTTTAAAATGGATGGGGTGGAACTCGTCTTTGAACCCGATGCGCTCAAAGCGATTGCGGAAGAAACCATCAAACGGAAAACCGGCGCCAGAGGTCTGCGTTCGATTCTGGAGGAGGTTTTGCAGGAATCTATGTTCCATGTCCCGTCAGACATCACGATTTCCAAGGTGATTGTCAACCAGGACTGCGTGCTGCATAAAGCGCAGCCGGAATATCAAAAATTATCGGGGGCGTCGCCTGCGAAGCTGCCGTCGAAAACACGTAAAAAAGCACAATAGAACATGTGATATGAGGAGGAAATCTTATGCGGAGAGTGTTTTCTGTTATAGGATTTTCTTTTCTGTTTACCAGCTTTTGCTGTGCCTGTCTCGGACTGCAGTTTGCCGTTTGGTGCGCTGTGATCGCATTTGTGTGTTTTACGGCCGGTATGCTGTTCCGTCGGATAAGGCTGGTTCCGGCTATTCCGGTCGTGCTGTTATGTATTTGCCTTGCCAGTGTCAACAGCGCGCTGCGCATTGGACTGGATGTGCAGAAAACGCTGGAACTGTCCGGCAAAACCGAACAGGTGACAGCGCAGCTTATCAGCAATCCGGTGCGGGATTCTTATTATGAATATACCTTTCAGACGTTATCGGTCGGAGCGGAAGCGCAAAAACAATCTTTTCGGTTTGTTTTATATTCCAAAGAATCGTTGTTTATCGAGCCGTATGATCAAATCAGCGGGCAGCTGACTTTTTCGGATGAACTGACAAATAAGCATTTTGATTATGGAAAAGGAATCTATCTGACATCCGTGATCTTCTCACCGGACAGCGTGCAGGTGATCCACACAGATGCAAAACATCCGCTTGCCGCGATTTTGCGGTTGCAGAAAAGCTGTGAATCGATTGTGACAAAGGAAATTGGCGGCGATGCGGCGGGTTTGATGAATGGGCTGTTGTTTTCGGATAAATCCGGCATGTCGGACACGATCTATGAAAATTTCCGGAAATGCGGACTGCTGCATACCACCGCAGTTTCCGGCATGCATGTTTCCCTTTTGACCGGCGCGCTCTTTTCCGTTTTGCTGCTTCTCGGCTTTTCCCGGCGCAAAAGTGCGGTCGTGATGATCGTGTTTGTCCTGTTTTATATGACGCTGATCGGTTTTTCCTATTCCGTTGTGCGTTCCGGCATCATGATGATCACGCTGTTTGCGGCATACCTATTCAAGCGGCAGGGCGATTCGCTCAACGCGTTGGGACTGTCCGCACTGATCATCGTGTTGATCCACCCATATGCAGCGATTGACGTTAGTTTTCTGTTATCTTTTTTCGCAACGCTCGGGATGATGCTGTTATTCGCGCCGCTGTCGCGATTTTTAGCGCCAAAATTGCCGAGTCGGTTTTGTTTTGCAGTTTTAGCGCCGCTGGTGCAGACACTTTGCGCGACCGTGTTTATCCTGCCGATCTATTATTACTTTTTCGGAACGGTGCCGCTGCTGTCTCCCATCGCGAATCTTTTGACGATTCCGCTGATCACAGTGGCTATTTTATTGGGCCTTTGCTGCCTTCTTGTTTTCTTCATTCCGGGTGTGTCTTTCCTTCTTTTCACCGCTACGCGGGTGATTCTGAATCTGGTGATCGGTATCACCGACTTTTTGGCGTCGCTCGGTTTGCCTGAATGGAATATTGGGTCCGATGCGTTCGGTCTGTTTCTTGCAGCGTCGCTTTTGCTGATTGCAGCCGCTTACTTTTTGGTGCTGAAAGGAAAATTGCATATCCGCCGCGCAGTGCAATGCACAGCCGCACTTTGCGCCGTGATGCTTGCAGTGACGCTCGGCGCCAACGCATTCTTATTTCAAAACAGCGCTTCGCTGTTCGTGCTGGACAGCGGAGAGGCGCTATGTGCTGTTGTGCAAAAGGGAAATGAAGCGGTGGTGATCGGCGGGGATGATAAAAGCGCAGGCTACCAGCTCGACCGATTGGTGCAAAAGAAGAATATTGTAAAAATCACAGCCTGGATCGTACCCTTTGCAGAAAATGGGGATTTTCATTTAAGCGAAAGTATGTTAAAATATAAGCCGGAACAGATCTATGTGTCCGGCGAAGAAAATGTGAACGCAAATGCGCAACCGCTTCCGACAGAAAGAATCACGCTGTTTGACGGCTGTTTTGCGCAAAGTGATGCGGAAGCTACTGCTCTGCATTTGCAAATACAGAATGTTTCAATTTTGTTTGTGGATCGTGAAACCAAAACACAGAAAATTTCTTTTTCACAGCCGGATATTCTGGTGTTGACAGGCTTGTATCCGCAAGAGGAATATCTGCTGCAGCCGGACTGCACATTGCTGTGCAACGAAAGCGACCGCAACCAGCCGTTTGGGACGTCCAAAACGATCGCGGTACATCAGAATGGAAATGTAGAAACCCTGATCACCGCACAGCGGGGCTATCGATTCAAAAAATGTATTTAGCAGAAAGGCGGGAAAAATATGCCAGTGCGCACACAAGCAGAGCTGAAAGCACAGATAAAGGAGGGTGTGTTTGACCGCTTTTATCTGATTTTCGGAGAAGATCAATATTATAAGCAATATTTTGTCCGCAAAATCTTGTCCGCCGCCGTGCAGACATTGCCGGAAATGAATATTTCCAAATATGACGGGCAGACGACTGATATGCAAACAATTGCAGACGATGTGCTGCAAACGCCGGTCATGTCGGAATATCGCTGTGTTTTGCTGACGGATTTTGATGCCAATCAAAAAAGCGAAAACGATCTGAAGGATTTAAAACAGATCCTATCTGATCTGCCGGAAAGCACGGTGCTGCTTTTTTATTGCGACACGGTAGAACTGAATCCGAAAAAACCGGGAAAATGGAAAAGCATCATCACGGCTGCGGAAAAACAGGGTGCAGTTGTCGACTGCGCTTATAAAACAGTCAGCGAATTAACAAAAATACTATGTGCGCTTGCAACCCGCCGCAAATCCGCATTATCCGCCGCGAATGCGAAATATCTGATCGAGCTTTGCGGAAGAGACTATCAGGTCTTGCAGATGGAAGTGGAAAAGCTTAGCGCTTATAAAGCGGGGCAAGAAATTCAAAAAGAGGATATCGAAAAGCTGTCGGTCAAGGTGGTGGATGCCAATCAGTATGCGTTGCCCAAAGCGCTGTTTGCCCTGCAGACCGGAAAAGCCGTTGAACTGATCGGCGAACTGTTTAACGCCCGGGTGGAACCGGTGGTGATTTTAAGCGTTTTGATCGATGCTTTTGTGGACGCTTACCGCGCCAAAGCAGCTGTTTCAGCCGGTGTGCAGCCGGCCGCCGCAGCCGGACTGTTCGGCTATGCGAAAAACAGGGCGTTTGTTTTGGAAAATGCGGCGGTCACTGCGAAAAAAACGCCTGTTTTTGTGCTGCGTGACTGTCTGGAGCTTTTGGCCCAAGCGGATAAAACATTGAAAACAACAGCTTCCGATCCCCGGTTTTTATTGGAGAAAACGGCGATCCAGCTGATTGAAAAGTTGAGGCGACAAAACGGATGATCAAAGTGCAGCAAGCGGTGATCGTGGAAGGAAAATATGATAAGATTCGATTGGAGAACATCATTGATGCGCCGATCATCACGACAAACGGGTTTTCGATTTTTAAAGATAAACAAAAGATGGCTTATATCCGAAAATTAGCGGAAAAACGGGGCATTATTATTTTGACCGATTCTGATTCCGCCGGTTTTTTGATCCGTTCGCATATCGGCGGCAGCCTGCCCAAAGACCGGGTCAAGCATGTGTATATTCCGGATATTTTCGGAAAGGAAAAGCGAAAGGCACATGCTTCCGCCGAAGGAAAGCTGGGAGTGGAAGGCATTTCGGACGCCGTGCTAATAAAGGCATTTGAAAAAGCCGGCGTTACCGGTGTGCAGCAAACGGATGAAAAAACGCACGGCATCTCAAAAGCCGATCTGTTTGAAGCGGGCGTTTATGGCAGGGAGGGGTCTGCCGCTTTACGGGCGCGGCTTTTAAAAGATTTGGATTTGCCGGAAAATTTATCGGTTAACGGCATGCTGAAAGCGTTGAACATTTTTATGACCTACGACGCGTTTATCGATTGCGTGCAAAACTTGAAGTCCGGGAGGGACGGCGTTGGAAGAACGACTGCAAACCTTAAATAAAAAAGCCAATGAACTGCCGCTGCTGCCCGGTGTGTATATCATGCGGGGTAAGGATAAAAAAATCATTTATATCGGCAAGGCCAAAATTCTCAAAAACCGGGTGACACAGTATTTCCGAAGCCAGGAACGCCACAATGAAAAGGTGCGCCAGATGGTGGCGCATGTGCAGGATTTTGATTATATCATCTGCGACAGTGAATTTGAAGCGCTGATTCTGGAAGCGTCGCTGATCAAGCAGAATAACCCAAAATATAATATTAAATTAAAGGACGACAAAGGCTATCACTACATCCACATTACCGATGAAAAATGGAAACGTATTTCCGAGGAAAAGATGCCGCTGCCGGATGGGGAAAACATAGGCCCTTTTAATTCCAGCAGCATTGTCCGCCAATCGCTGGATGAAGCGAAGAAAATCTATAAGCTGCCGCTTTGCAGCAAATCCTTTTCCGACGATATGAAAAAAACACGGCCTTGTTTGAACCATTTTATCGGTTTGTGTCAGGCGCCCTGCGCCGGTAAGGTGACCTATGCGGAGTATATCGATTCGGTCAACGGCGCGATCGAATTTTTAAAAAAAGGTTCATCGGAAACGGTGAAGGTGTTAACGCAGCGCATGAACGATTGCGCGGAAAGGTTGGAATTTGAAAAGGCGGCAAAACTGCGGGATAAAATCAATGCGATCCATAAGATCGTTGAAAAACAAAAGGTGGTATTGACCAAAATCGATCATGCGGACGTGGTCGCTTTTGTCAAAGGACAAAAAAACGCCTGCTTTGAGGTATTTCGTTTTCGCGGCGGTTCGCTTTGCGACCGGGAACACTTTTTTGTTGACAGCGCAACGGAAGACAGCGAGGCGCGATCGCAGTTTTTGTTCCAATATTATTCCATGCGTGCGGATATTCCGCAAAAAATCATAACCGACGGCGCGGTACAAAGCGCGCAGCAGTTAGAACAATGGCTGTCGGAAAAAAGCGGGAAACGCACTTCGATCACCATCCCGCAAAAAGGGGAATCAAAACAGCTGCTGGAAATGTGCCGTTCCAATGCTGCGGAACGGGTGGCGCAAAAGGAAGGGCGCGCGCTGCATGAAGCGGCGGTGCTGGATGAACTGCGCGCGCTTTTGGGACTCAATAAGATCCCGGAATATATCGAAGCCTATGATATTTCCAATACCGCCGGGCAGGATAATGTTGCAGGCATGGTTGTTTTTAAAAACGGAAAACCGCTGAAAAAGGCTTATCGCAAATTTGCGATTAAAAGCTTTGAAGGGCAGGATGATTATGCGTCGATGCGGGAGGTGTTGACCCGCCGCATGCTTGAATATGAAGAACACCGGCCGCAGGACAGCGGTTTTGGCAGACTGCCGGACGTTATTTTGATCGACGGCGGTATCGGGCAGCTGCACGCCGTGCTGCCGGTTTTAGAGAAGTATCAGATGCAGGATCATGTTTTCGGCATGGTGAAGGATTCGCATCATAAAACCAGAGCGCTGGTCGGTCGGGACGGCGAAATTGCAATCAAACCGACAAGAATGGTGTTTAAACTGATCACAGAAATTCAGGATGAGGTGCACCGGTTTTCGGTCGCATATCATCACCAAAAAGCATCGAACCGCACTTTCTCCCTGCAGCTGACGGCGATCGAGGGCATCGGAAAGACAAAAGCGGAAAATTTAATGAAGCATTTTAAAAGTTTGAACGCCGTGGCGGCTGCGGATATAGACGCCTTAAAAGAAGTGCAGGGGATCACCGAGAAAAACGCGCAGGCGATCTATGATTTTTACCATCGATTTTAGCAAAATCACCGCACCTGCAACCAAAATGAAAAAAACAGTTGACAAACAGGTGCTTTTAGTGCGATAATATAATATATTGTTTTGGAGTTTTATATGAGAGTCATAACAGGTTCCGCAAGAGGAAAAAAACTTTTGACGTTGGAAGGGCAGGATGTCCGGCCGACAGTGGCGCGGGTCAAAGAAGGAATTTTCAGCGCAATTCAATTTGATATTGAAGGCAGAAAAGTGCTGGATCTATTCGCGGGTTCCGGGCAGCTTGGTATTGAGGCATTAAGCCGCGGCGCACAGCTTTGCGTGTTTGTGGATAACAGTGCGCGGTCGTTGGATGTGGTGAAAGAAAATCTCAAATCCTGTGGTCTGCTGGAAAACGCACGGGTGGTGCAAAGCGATGCACTGGCATTTATTAACGGGCGGACGGAACTGTTCGATATTGTTTTTTTGGATCCGCCTTATGCTGGCGATTTGTTGGAACGCGTATTAAAACAATTGGAACCTTGTTTGTCGGCGCATGGCATGGTTTTGTGCGAGCATGCGGCCGCAAATCAGCTGCAAGACAATTATGGTAGTCTTGTCAAGCAAAAAGATTATCGGTATGGAAAAGTCTGTGTCCGGTTGTATCGCCGCGAACCCAGAGCGTAAAATGACCGCAGCATCCAAAACATAAAATTGCAGGGGAAAGGATGGTTGTGGTGGCAAATCAAAAAATTGCCGTCTGTCCCGGGAGTTTTGATCCGATCACATGGGGCCATGTTGATATTATTCGCCGTGCGGCGGCAATGTTCGATCAGGTGATCGTTGTGGTGATGATTAACTCCGGGAAACATCCAAGTTTCACGGCGCAGGAACGAGTGGAGATGATCAAACGCTGCACCAAGGATATTGCGCATGTGACGGTGGATGTATATGAAGGGCTGCTTGCCGAATATGTGCGGCTGAAAAAAGCGCACGCCATTGTCAGAGGACTGCGTGCGGTTTCGGACTTTGAATATGAATTTCAAATGGCGCTGACCAACAAAAAACTGAATCAGGATGCGGAAACGGTTTTCTTTACCACCAGGGCGGAAAATATGTATTTGAGTTCTTCGATTGTCAGGTCCATTGCAAGTATGAACGGGGATATTTCAGACTTTGTTCCCGCATGCATACATGATGATATCAAAAAAAGATTTTCTAAGAAAGGAAGTTAGAAATATGAATATTGAAGAGTTGCTGGATGAGATCGATGAATTGTTGGATAACTCCATGCGTTTTCCGGGCGGTAAACAAATTGTTCCTGCCGAAAAGCTTCGTGTGATTCTGGACGATATTCGTTTGAATTTCCCACAGGAAATTAAGCAAGCGAAAGGTATTGTTGCAGAAAAGAATGATATTATTGCAACAGCAAAACGTGAATCGGAATCAATTGTCAAGGCTGCGGAGGAAAAAGCCCGTGCAATGGTAGCGCAGGAAGAAATTACCCGTCTTGCACAGGCGAAAGCCAGCGAAATTATATCTGCCGCACAGGTGAAAGCCAGAGATATGCGGCATGCTGCGCAGGAATTTGTGGATGATTTGATGAAACGCACAGACGAGGGGCTTACCCAGAATCTGGCAGAGGTTCGCAAAACGAGAGCGTCGTTGCACCAGCAGCGTCCTGCTGTTCCCATGCAGGGCGAATAATTGAAAATCAGCAAAAGCCGGACAGAACACGCTGTCCGGCTTTTTTTCAAAAAATATAAACCATCTATTTTGACGTGGATCGAAAATCTGTTCGGGAAGCGCACACAATATCTTGTGTGCGCTTCTTTTTTTATGCACAAAAAAATATTTTTAAAAGGTTTGTGCCTAAAAAAAACTAAAAAATAGTATTGAAATGGAGCTTTTGAAACCGTATAATTGAATCAAAAGTGGTGTGAAGTGGTGGAAAGTGGTGAATTTGAACATTTTCCACCAAGTTTTCAACACATTGCCAGGCAGGAGAAGGGACAGCCGATTATGTTGATGGGTGAATTTCAACATAATATTGACAAAAAAGGTCGCATTTTCATTCCGGCAAAATTTCGGGAAGAAATGGGCGACCAGATTGTTGTTGCCAAATCTTTGGATAAAACCCCCTGTTTGTTCGTTTATTCCGCTGCAGAATGGCAAAAGCTTGTGGATAAAATCAGTGAAAAACCCTTTTCCAGTTCCAGAAAATTGCAGCGCTATCTGTTTTCTGTTGCAATTGATGCGGAATACGATGCGCAGGGCAGAATTCTGATTCCCTTGCAGCTGCGGGAGTTTGCAGCGCTTACAGAACCGCAGAAGGCGATGGTTATCGGTGTGAACAACCGGTTGGAAATCTGGAACCAGGAAAACTGGGCGAATGAAGAAGACGATATTTCACAGGATGAGATTTTAAAAGCGCTGGAAGAGTGTGAACTATAATGTTTGAGCATAAAAGTGTTTTGCTGGACGAATCGATCGCGGCGCTGCAAATTAAGCCGGAAGGCATTTATGTTGATGGAACAGCCGGTGGCGGCGGACATTCTTATGCAATTGCTTCGCGTTTAACAACTGGCAGGTTGATTAGTATTGACCGGGATCCGGACGCAGTAAATGCAACGGCAGAAAGGCTCGCATCATTTAAAAATGTAATGGTGGTGCATGACCGTTTTTCCAATATCAAAACGATTCTGCGACAGCTTCAAATCGAGAAAATCGACGGCATGCTTTTAGATCTGGGCGTTTCTTCCTATCAATTGGATACCAGGGAAAGAGGATTTTCCTATCACGGCGACGCGCCGCTGGATATGCGCATGAGCAAGACCGGCGTCACGGCGGCGCAACTTGTCAATACGTTGTCGGCAGCAGAGCTTTCCCATATTTTTTTCACTTATGCGGACGAGAAATTTGCATTCAAAATTGCAGATCGGATCGTGCAGCAGCGCAAAGAGCAGCCGATTGAAACAACAGCTGCCTTGTATCAAATCGTAGCAAATTGTTATCCTGCCAAATTCAAACGGGACGGCAATCCGGCCAGAAAGGTGTTTCAGGCGCTGCGCATCGCAGTGAACGGCGAGCTGGAGGAAGTCAAACAGGGCATTGAGGACGCATTCGAATTGTTGCAGATCGGCGGCAGAATAGCGGTTATCACTTTTCATTCGGTGGAAGACAGATTGGTCAAACAATGTTTTGCGACGTTTTGCCGCGGCTGCGAATGTCCGCCGGATTTTCCGGTTTGTGTTTGCGGCAAAACACCAAGGGCTAAATTGGTGTTTAAAAAACCGATTGAAGCGTCGATGGCCGAACAAAATGAAAATCAAAGGAGCAGAAGCGCCAAACTTCGCGCTGTTGAGCGTATAAAATGAAAAGGAGCGAGAATAAATGCAGGATATTTATAGTGCGTATGACGTGACAAAGGCATATACAACCAATACATCTGCTGCGCCCAAACGCCCTATCGAGCCGTCCAGACGTGCTGAAATCAAGAGACTGCCTGTACAACGCCGGCAGCCAAAACGGAAAAGCGGCGTCGCAACGAAGGTGCTGATCGCGGCAATCGTATTTTTCATGCTCTTTTTTAATATTTTTACCAAGGTGCAGATCAGCGACGTGAAAACCGAAATCGACGCGGCGGACGCCGTGATCGAGGAACTCAACAGCGAAGAGACGCGCCTGAACATGAAAATGGAAAGCATGATCTCTTATTCCAAGCTGGAAGAAGCAGCGTCTGCGCTTGGGATGAAAAAGAAGTCCAAAAGCCAGGTGCATTATATCGATATTTCCGGCGACGATCATGCCCAAATCATCAGCGGCGACGAATGAAAAGGCATAGAAATCCGGTCGCTTCAATACTATATAGTAAACGAGGGTTGAAATACAGCTCTCGTTTTTGCCGAATTTATATACATTGAAAATTGAAAGGATGAAAGACCGTTGAGCAGTGGGTTAAACAAAAAATTGTGGTATCGCGCATTTGTCTTGTTGCTTGTTTTGGTAATCGGCGGATTTGGTGTGACGACTTTTTCGCTGGGCAACATCATGCTGGTCAATTCGGACTTTTATCGTGAAAAGGCGGAATCGCAGCAACTGCGCGACACCGTTATCCAGGCGGCGCGCGGCAATATTTATGACGCAAATATGAACGTGCTGGCAACCAGTGCCACTGTTTGGCAAACCTATGTTACCCCCAGCAGCATTTCCAAAGAAGAGCAGGAGCCGATTGCAAAGGGACTCGCCGAGATCCTTGAGATGGATTATGAGGACGTATTGAAAGAAGTAACAGCTGATACCGGGTATGAAACCGTTGGCAGTCCGGTGGAAAAAGAAACGGCAGATAAAATCAGAACCTTTATTTCGGAAAACGGATTTGGTTCGGTCGTGGGATTGGATGAAACCACCACCCGCTATTATCCGAACAACAACCTGCTTTCCACAGTGCTGGGATTTGTGGGAACGGATAATCAGGGACTCAGCGGCATCGAATACAGCTACGACGATGTTTTGACCGGCACACCCGGCCGAATTGTTGCGGCAAAAAATGCGAAAGGTGCCGATTTGCCGTTTTCCTATGAAAAGGTTGTCGATGCCGAAGCAGGCAATTCGTTGGTGCTCACCATCGATGAATACATACAGCATGTGGTTGAAAAATATCTGGAACAGGCAGTCGAAGAAAACGAAGTCACCAACAGAGGTTGCTGTATCGTTATGGATGTGAACAGCGGCGAAGTGCTGGCGATGGCGACCAAACCGGATTATGATCCGAATGAGCCGTTTGTCATTTATGATGAAGCAACCGCAGAAGCGATTTCTAAACTGACCGGTGACGAAAAATCAGAAGCGATTTCCACGGCGCAGCAAAGTCAGTGGCGCAACAAATGTGTTTCGGATGTTTACGAGCCCGGTTCGGTATTCAAAATCATCACAGGATCCGCCGCGTTGGAAGAAGGCACACTCAAAACATCCGATCATTTTTCCTGCCCCGGTTATATCGTGATCGGGGGAGAACGCATCAACTGCCATAAAACGCAGGGTCACGGCGGGCAGACGTTAAAGCAAGCGTTTATGAATTCCTGCAACCCTGCATTTATCACGATTGGACAGAACTTGGGCATTGCCAAATTTACCGAATACCGGGAGGCTTTTGGGTTAGAATCCTTGACCGGTATTGATCTGCCAGGTGAGTCTGCACCGATTTATCATGAAGAATCCTCCATGGGCGTGGTTGAATTGGCATCTGAATCTTTTGGGCAGACTTTCAAAATCACCCCTATTCAGTTGATCACAGCCATTTCAGCGGCCGTCAACGGCGGATATTTATATAAACCACATGTCGTAAAGCAAATTCTGGATTCCGACAATAATATTGTTGAAAATATAGAAGAGACCGTTGTGCGGCAGGTCATTTCCGAAGAAACTTCTGCGATTATCTGCGACAATTTGGAAGCAGTCGTCAGTGAAGGTACCGGTAAAAACGCATATGTGGCCGGTTACCGTATCGGCGGAAAAACCGGAACATCCCAGAAGATCGACACACAGGATGAACAGGGAAATATCCGGAAATATATTGCGTCTTTCTGTGCGATTGCACCGGCGGATGATCCGCAAATCGCAGTTTTGATGCTGCTGGATGAACCGAATGTCCCCAACCCTTACGGCGGAACATTGGTGGCTCCTTTTGTGGGCAAAATATCCGAAGAAATTCTGCCGTATCTCGGGGTAACGCCGCAATACACCGAAGAAGAAGCGGAATCGCTGTCTACCACCACGCCGGACGTGATGGGTAAAAGTTTAAGCGAAGCAAAATCTGCGATCGCAGAAGCCGGTCTGACCGCGCGGGTCATTGGCGAGGGCGATTCGGTCGTGCGGCAGGTACCGGGCGCGTCTTCTTCGATCCCGAAAGGCGGCACGGTTGTCATCTACACCGATAATGCGGAAGAGCAAAAGGCCACAACGGTTCCGAATTTTGAGGGGATGACCGTTTCCGAAGCCAACGAAGCCGCTGTCAATGCGGGACTGAATATTATTATTGAAGGCTCCACCACCAACTCAACGGCTTATTCCCAGTCCATTGAAAAAGATACACAGGTAGAAACCGGCACCGTTGTGACTGTCGGATTCCGGGAAACCGTTACAGTACAATAACAAAACAGCGATAAAAAACGAGGTAATATGAAATGAAATTTGGAGAGTTTTTTAAAGACGCACCACAAAAAACGGCACAAACAGAAGTGACCGGGGTCTACTGTGATTCGCGCAAAGTCACAAAGGATTCCATTTTCGTCTGTATCAAAGGCACCGCCATGGACGGACACGACTATGCGGCAGACGCGGTCAAGGCGGGCGCTGTTGCCGTTGTCTGTGAACGGGATTTAGGGCTTGACAACCAGATTCTCGTCAATGACACCCGCATGGTCTATGCGCAGCTTTGCGCAAAATATTTCGGCAATCCCGCCAGCCGGCTGAAACTCATCGGCGTGACCGGAACCAGCGGAAAAACCTCGGTGACCTATATGTTAAAATCGCTTTTGGAGCAGGCGGGACACAAAGTCGGCCTGATCGGAACGATTCAGAACATCATCGGAGAACAAACGCTGCCTGCAAAAAACACAACGCCGGACGCCTATGAGCTGCATTCGCTGTTTGCATTAATGGAGAAGGCGGGCTGTGAATATGTTGTGATGGAGGTTTCCTCCCATGCACTGGATCAAAAACGGGTCTATGGTCTGTCGTTCCTTTGCGGCGTGTTTACCAATTTAACGCAGGATCATCTGGATTATCATCAAACAATGGAAAATTACCTGCAAGCCAAATTGCAGCTGTTTCAAATGTGTCAAACGGCAGTCATTAATGCCGATGACAGCTATGCAAAACGTGTGGTAGAAAGCTGCAATTGCAAAACGCTGACTGTATCTGCCGTTTCCAATGACGCGGATTTTTCCGCAAAGGAAATCAAATATAAAACCGGCAGCGTCAGCTATGAATTGGTCACAACCGGCGCCATCGGCAGAGTGACGATCCACACACCCGGAATCTTTTCGGTTTACAATAGTATGCTGGCCGGCGTTGTCGGCATTGCAATCGGCATGGACTTTCACGACGTCGTGCGGTACTTGTGCAATAGCAGCGGTGTGAAAGGAAGAGTGGAGGTCGTCCCTTCGGATCGGGATTTTACCATGATTATCGATTATGCACACACCCCCGACGAACTGGAAAATGTATTGAAAATGCTAAATCAGATCAAAAAAGGACGTTTGGTCACATTATTCGGCTGCGGCGGCGACCGGGATAAAGGCAAACGGCCGATCATGGGAGAAATCGCGGCGAGACTGTCGGATGTGGTGATCGTCACCTCAGATAATCCCAGAAGTGAAAATCCGGGAAAGATCATCGAAGATATTCTGCAAGGCATGAAAGACAGCGAAACACCGTATACTGTGATAGAAAACAGAGCCGATGCGATCCGATATGCGATTGACAACGCACAGACGGATGATGTATTATTATTTGCAGGGAAAGGACATGAAACCTATCAGATATTAAACAGCGGAACGATTCACTTTGACGAACGGGAAGTGATCCGCGACGCATTAAAAAAGGATTAAGGAGTTCGGATTTATGTTCAGCATCTTGCAGATTGTAACGGCGGTAGCCGGCTTTGTAATCACGGCGGCATCGGGATTCATATTTATCCCGTTTTTGCGAAAAATACATTTTGGACAGACGATTCTGGATATTGGACCGAAATGGCATAAAAATAAACAGGGAACGCCGATCATGGGCGGTTTTATGTTCATGGCCGGTACCTTATTAGCGGTTGTAATCGGCTATATGCTGGCATTTGCGGTTTCCGGGCAGGGAGCTGCGGATTTTGCAGGCAGGCTTCTCAGCGAGTTTACCGCCAGCAAATCGCGTTTGATCCAATTTATCGCAGGGATCATGCTGGCGCTTTTGATGATGTTTATCGGCTTTATGGACGATTATATCAAAGCGGTCAAAAAGCAGAATCTCGGTCTGCGCGCCAGTCAGAAAACGTTTTTGCAGCTTTTATGCGCGGCCTGTTATTTGATCACCATGTATCTGGGTGGTATGCACACGACCTGGCTGCCGTTTGTGGGGCAGGTCGACATTACTTCCGGCTTCGGTCTTTTGTTCTGGCCGGTCGCATTGATCTTTATTTATGGTTTTACCAACGCGGTTAACTTGACCGACGGGGTCGATGGGTTGGCAACCAGCGTGACAATCGTCGTTACAGCGTTTTTCTTTGCGGCAAGCGTTTTGACCTATCATTATGGCTACAGCCTGTTAACCGCAGCGCTGCTCGGTGCATTACTCGGTTTCCTCGTTTGGAACATGCATCCGGCAAAAGTGTTCATGGGCGATACCGGTTCCATGTTTTTGGGCGGAATTGTTGTGGCCTTTGCATTCGCAATCAACCGCCCGATCCTTTTGTTTTTCGCAGGTATCCTGTATTTCATAGAAGCTTTATCTGTTGTCATTCAGGTCACGTATTATAAGAAAACCAAAAAGAGAATTTTTAAAATGAGCCCGATCCATCATCATTTTGAAATGTGCGGCTGGTCGGAAAACAAGATTGTGAGCGTCTTTTCTTTGGTTGCATTCATCGGCTGTTTTGCGGCGTTGCTGATCATGCAATTATTATAAATTGTCCGGGAGGAAATCATTTTGCCAGATAACGCTTTGACAAGGGCAAAAAGAGAACAGCAGACAAGAACACGCAGCAAACCAGGCTTGTTCCAGCGGGGCAAGCTTGATTTGACTTTTTTGTTTCTTGTTTTGATTCTGCTTGCAACCGGTCTTGTGATGCTGTTTTCCGCGAGTGCGCCTTATGCGTCGACCTATTATAATAACAGCTACCATTTTATCACCAGACAGCTTGTGTTCGCCGTTGCCGGCGTGATCGCCATGCTGTTTATTTCCAAAATCAATTATCATATTTTAAAAAATCTGCGTTGGATATTCGCAGGTGTCACCGCGGCGCTGCTTTGCGCGGTGCTGGTTATGCCGGAAGCGGTGCCCGGGTTCAAACGTTGGATCGCGATCGGTTCCTTCACATTCCAGCCCTCCGAAATCGCAAAATTCACATTGACGCTGCTGCTGGCCTATTTCATTTCCCGTTACCAGCACAGAATGGGTGAATGGAAATTCATTCTGGAACTGTTTTTGATCATCGGCGTGACCTGCGGACTGGTCATTTTGGAAAAGCACCTGTCGGCAACGATTTTGATTTTTGCAATCGGTATCGCACTTTTGTTTGCGGGCGGCATGAAAATCAAATGGATGGTCGGCATTGGAGGCGTCGGGATCGGCGGCTTTGTTATTGCGGTTTTGACCGGGCTTATCAGCTACGGTAGCGACCGTATCACCTATTGGCTGGATCCTTGGGCGGATCCGCAGGGATTGGGCTACCAGACGATCCAGTCGCTTCTGGCAATCGGTTCAGGCGGTCTGATGGGGCAGGGGCTTGGCGAATCCAATCAGAAATATCTGTGGGTACCGGAACCGCAAAACGACTTTATTTTCTCCATTGTCTGCGAAGAACTGGGGCTGATCGGTGCATTATTGATCGTGGTCGCGTTCGCACTGCTTGTTTGGCGCGGCTTTGTCATTGCGATGCGCAGCGCGGATAAATTCGGTGCACTGCTGGTGATCGGTATCACTTTTCATGTTGGCCTGCAAACGGTTCTCAACATGCTGGTCGTCACCAACACCATCCCGAACACCGGTATCAGTCTTCCGTTTTTCAGCTATGGCGGCAGCGCACTTTTGATGCTGCTGGCGGAAATGGGCGTGATTTTATCGGTCTCCAGACGATGTAATATGGAAAAGGTATAAAGGGGGAATCCGTTATGCATATTGTTTTTGTCGCCGGCGGGACCGGCGGGCACATCAATCCGGCAATTGCGATTGCAGGCACTGTCCGGCAGCGGCATAAGGACGCGAAAATCAGCTTTATCGGCAACCGGACCGGCATGGAAGCGACACTTGTCCCCAAAGCCGGCTATGACTTTTATCCGATCGACGTTGCGGGTTTTCAGCGAAAACCAAGCTTTCAAAATTTAAAAAGAAACATCGACGCCGTTTATAAAATGTTTCATTCGACCCGGCAAAGCGAACAGCTGCTGCGTGAATTAAAGCCGGATATGGTGGTTGGTACCGGCGGCTACACCTGCGGACCTGTTTTGCGCAAAGCGGCCAAAATGGGCATTAAAACGGCGACGCATGAGCAAAATGCTTTTCCCGGTGTGACGACAAAAATGCTTTGTAAGTATGTTAATGAAGTCATGGTGGCGATGCCGCAGGCCATTGGCCGTTTGCCGGACAACCGAAAATACACCGTAACCGGCAATCCGGTGCGGCAGGAAATCATCCATGCCGATCAACAAAGCGCGCGAAAAAAACTGGGGTTGGACAACCGGCCGATGATTTTATCACTCGGCGGATCGCTCGGCGCGCGTGCGATCAATGAGGCGGTCGCCGAACTGCTCGCTTGGCATGCCAACACCGGAAAGTACTATCATTTTCACGCCATTGGAAAACACGGCATGGGCTTTATGCCGCAGCTGCTGCACGATAAAGGCGTGGACTATGAAAACAGTAAAACGTTGCGCATTTCGGAATATATCTATGATATGGATCTGGTTTTGCCGGCGGCGGATCTTGTGATCAACCGGGCCGGCGCTGCGACCTTAAGCGAACTGCAGGTGCAGGGCAAACCGTCGATTCTGATCCCATCGCCGAACGTGGCGGAGAATCATCAATATTATAATGCAAAAGCATTGGCGGATAACGGCGCTGCAATTTTAATCGAAGAAAAGGATCTAACGGGACAAAGGCTGATCGAAGCGGTCAAAGGCGTGATCGAAAATCCCGAAAAGCTGCATCAGATGGGAAAGGCGGCATCGGCAATGGCAGTTTTCGATGCCAATGAACGGATTTATGACGTTTTGATGCGCCTGTATTTATCCTGAACAAGTCTTTTTTAACCAAATATCCCCGTTTCACATAAAATAGACTGCATAGTAGTTTATCTTATGGATTGGACGGTGGGTAAAATGGATGCGTTTATTATAAAGGGAAAGTCCAGTCTTTCAGGCGAAGTGGATATTCACGGCGCAAAAAACAGCGCGCTGCCGATTCTGGCGGCCACACTGTTGTCCGGTGGTGTCTGTGTGCTGGAAAACTGTCCGGAACTGTCGGATGTCGAAAATGCGATTGAAATTTTAAAAAGCCTGGGCTGTAAGGTCCGGCGGGAAGCGGATCGGGTGATTGTGGATTCCGAATCGGTTTCAACCTGCAGGGTGGAACCGGAATTAATGCATAAAATCCGTTCTTCTATTGTTTTCATGGGTGCATTGATCGGCAGAACGGGCTGTGCGCATCTCTCTTTTCCCGGTGGATGTGAACTCGGTCCCCGACCGATCGACATACATATCAATTCATTAAAACGGCTCGGCGTCGTGATCGATGAAAAGCACGGACATTTTTCCTGCACAACGCCAAACGGCGTCAACGGCGTCACATTAAATCTGCCGTTCCCGAGCGTGGGAGCCACGGAAAATATCATCATGGCGGCCGTGACCTCACAGGGTACTACTAAAATTCACAACGCGGCAAGAGAACCGGAAATCGTTGATCTTGCCAACTTTCTAAACCGGTGCGGTGCGAATATATACGGAGCCGGAGAAGGGGTCATTACCATCGACGGCGTGCATCAGCTGCACGGCTGCACACATCGGATCATCCCGGACCGGATCGAAGCGGCGACCTATATGGCGGCGGCCGCGGTTACCGGCAGCACCATCACCCTCAACAACGTGATCAGCGATCATATCGAACCGGTTTATTATGTGTTCCGGGAAGCGGGCTGCAGCATTCGCACCTATAAAAATAAATTGCTGATTCAGTCGCCGGAACGTTTAAAACGGGTCAAATTGATCCGCACGCTGGTCTATCCCGGCTTTCCGACCGATGCACAGGCGCCGGTCATGGCGATGCTCACGGTAGCAAACGGCACTTCCATGTTTATAGAAACGATTTTTCAAAACCGGTATAAGCATGTCGACGAACTCATTAAAATGGGTGCGAATATCAAAACGGAAGAACGGGTTGCCGTCGTCGAAGGGGTAAAGTCTTTGTATGGCGCGAAAGTTGCCGCCACCGATCTGCGTTCCGGCGCGGCATTGGTGATCGCAGGACTGGCAGCCAAAGGCGAGACCACGGTGACGAATGTTTATCATATCGATAGAGGCTATGAGCAATTGACCGAGAACTTGCGAAAGCTCGGCGCGGATATATACCGGACAACAATCGGAGAATAAAGAAGAAAGGATGGCCCGAAATTGGCAAAAAGATATGTCAGCGAGCATCAAAAGAAAAGAAAAAAGAAGCGCAGGAAAGGCTCTAATAGGCTTTATTATATTTTTATTGCATTGATAGCGGCTGCAGTGCTCGTCGTGCTTTCTTTAACGGTTCTATTTCCGATCAAGGAAATCACGGTCGAGGGCAAAAGCCGCTATTCTGCCGCACAGATCGAATCGGCAAGCGAGATCGAATTGGATGCCAATTTGTTTTCCTCCGACCTGAAGGACGTGGAAGATCATATTACCAGTGCGCTTCCATATATTGAAAGCGTGCAGGTGCAGCGAAAGCTTCCCGGCACTGTTTTATTGACGGTCAAAGAAGCAACAGTTTATGCGCAGATTCAAAACGGCAGCGATTATGTGCTGATCAACGCTGCCGGAAAATGTCTGGAAATCCTAAATGCGCCAATGGAAGGCGTGCCGGTGGTGCGCGGATTAAAAGTCGGCGATGTGAATCCCGGCGCACTGGTGACAACAGATGAAAATACAAACCAGTTGGAACTGCTGCAGCTGTTGACCGATGCATTCGAAAAGGCGGAGCTGTCGGATATCACAGTGATCAATGTTGCGGATGAAAACGATCTTTGGGCGACCTATGACGACCGGATCGTCATGCAGTTTGGATCTCGTGCGGAACTGGACGAAAAAATGGCGCACGGCATTGCGGTGTTGGAGGTTCGCAATAACGATTCCGAAACCGGAAAGCTGAATTTGAGCCGGATACCCAACGGTAAAAAGCAGGCCAGCTTCATTCAGTGCAGTTTAGAGGCGGATGAAACGGTAAAAGGCGGATAAATCCTTAAAAAAAGTTGAAATAACGGGTTGAATTTTATCAATTAATATGCTACAATATACGAGTATAATCTTGTGATTATGGGATTTTACATATTTAGGAGGACAAAAAATGAGTTTTGAAATCGATAATGAAGTGAATGAAGTCGTTCAAATTAAAGTTGTCGGCGTCGGCGGCGGCGGCGGAAACGCGATCGACCGCATGGTAGACGCGGGCGTGATGGGCGCGGAATTTGTGGCCATTAACTCGGATAAGCAGGCTTTGATGCGCTCAAAAGCCACACATAAAATTCAAATTGGGGAAAAATTAACGCATGGGCAGGGCGCCGGCGCTGATCCGGAAGTCGGAAAAGGTTCTGCCGAGGAATCCAAAGATGAAATCATTGCGGCGTTAAAAGGCACCGACATGGTGTTTATCACTGCAGGCATGGGAGGCGGCACCGGTACCGGCGCTGCACCGATCGTCGCGCAGGTTGCAAAAGACATGGGCATTTTAACGGTCGGTGTCGTCACAAAACCGTTTGCTTTCGAGGGCAAACGCAGGATGGCACAGGCTGAAAAGGGTATTGCCGAGCTTTCTGAACATGTGGACAGTCTCATTGTGATCCCAAATGAGCGCCTGAAACTGGTTTCAGAACAGAAAATCACATTTAAAAATGCATTCCAGATCGCTGACGACGTTCTCCGTCAGGGCGTGCAGAATATCTCAGAACTCATTAAAATGCCGGCGGACGTCAATCTCGATTTCGCCGATGTCACAGCTGTCATGAAAGATTCAGGTTATGCACACATGGGCGTTGGAACAGCGACCGGCCGCGACAAAGCGGAAACTGCGGCGCATGCTGCCATCACCAGCCCGCTGATCGAAACTTCCATGAACGGCGCGAAAGGCTTGATCGTCTGCGTTGTGGCGTCGCCCGACATCGGACTTGACGAGGTTTCCGAAGCGTCTACCATCATTTCCGATGCGGCGCATCCGGATGCGAATATCATCTGGGGTATCATGTTCGACGATTCGATGGAGGATTCCATCCGCATCACTGTTGTGGCAACCGGTTCTTCCGAAACCATCAAGAAGAACAAAGAAGCTTTCCCGGGCTTTACCGGCGAGGGCTTTGAAGAAAACAGCGAAAATGATCCGTATGACGATATCACCAGCATTTTCAACCGCTGAACTTAAAATGAATGGATAAAAACAAATCCGGCAATGTTTGAATTGTCGGATTTGCTTTGTGTTAGAAGGAGTCGCGCATGGACTGGACGGAAATTTTGATTGAAATTGACGCAAAGGATGTCGACACAGCGTCGGATATTGCCGGGATGGCGGTGCCTTATGGTTTTTATATTGAAGATTATTCCGATTTGGAACAGGGTGCAAAAGAAATCGCGCATATTGACCTGATCGATGAAGAATTGCTGCAAAAGGACCGTTCCAAAGCATTTTTGCATCTATATATATCGCCGCAGGAAAATCCGAAAGAAGCGATTGATTTTTTGAACGCACGGCTGGACGCCGAAGGTATTGCACATCGGATTTCGACCGGAAACATTCGTGAAGAGGACTGGGCAAACAATTGGAAAAGGTATTTCAAACCCACACCGATCGGCAAAACGTTATTGATTTTGCCGGAATGGGAAGCGGATGTGCCGACCGACCGAAAAGTGCTGCGGATCGATCCGGGCGCGGCTTTCGGAACCGGTACCCATGCGACGACAAAATTGTGCCTTGTAGCGCTGGAATCTGCTGTCCGGGCGGGAGATACCGTGTTGGACATTGGTTCCGGCAGCGGCATTTTATCGATCGCCGCATTGTTGTTTGGCGCATCGTCGGCAGTCGGTGTGGATATTGATCCGTTGGCAGTGAAAACGGCGCTGCAAAACGGGGAAAAGAACGGATTTTTCCCGCCTGTCTATCAAATGATCAACGGCGACCTTGCAAAAGAGGTCACGGGAACTTATGATATTTGTGTTGCAAATATCGTTGCGGATGTGATTATCAGGTTGTGTGAAACGGTAACCCGGTATATGAAACCAGGCGGGCTGTTTATCATGTCCGGCATTATCGATCAAAGGCGCGAGGAAGTAGAGCAAGCCGTTTTAAAACAGCCGTTTGAAATCGTGTCCCGTATGGAAGATGGCGGATGGGTCTGTTTGGTCGCGCGGTACCAGCCGGAGGTATGACCGGCACTGATTTTATGAGAAAGGCAGGAAAACAGCATGCTTCAGTTTGAAGAACAAAAGCAAAAAATAAACGGTTATCAGGATCAGCTTGCGGAACTGGAAGATGCGATGAATATTGCAAAGTTAAAAGAGGAAGTCGCCAATTTGGAACAACAGGCGGCAGCAGACGGTTTTTGGGATGATCTGGAACATTCGCAGGCGGTTTTGAAAAAGACCAGCCAGTTAAAAGCGCAGATCAAACGCTATGAAGATTTAAAGCAGGAATATGAGGATGTCTGCGTGCTGATCGAAATGGCAAACGAAGAAGAAGACCTGTCGATGCTCGACGAGGTAGAAGGCGCCGTGAATGCCTTTATTGAAAAGTATGAAGATACAAGGCTGACCACCTTATTAACCGGGGAATACGATGCAAATAACGCGATTTTGACCTTTCATGCGGGCGCCGGCGGCACCGAAGCGCAGGACTGGGTGGAAATGCTCTACCGCATGTATCACCGTTGGGCGGAACGCCACGGTTTTACCGCTAAAACGCTGGATTTTCTGGACGGCGATGAAGCGGGACTTAAAAGCGCGGTCGTTCTGATCGAGGGACTGAATGCCTATGGTTATTTAAAAAGCGAAGCGGGGGTGCACCGGCTGGTGCGTGTATCGCCGTTTGATTCTTCCGGGCGGCGGCATACTTCCTTTGCATCTCTTGATGTGATGCCGGAAATCAACGATGACGTGGAAATCGAGATCAGTCCCGATCAGCTGCGGGTGGATACCTATCGTTCCAGCGGCGCAGGCGGCCAACATGTTAACAAGACGGAATCCGCCGTGCGGATCACGCATCTGCCGACCGGGATCGTCGTTGCCTGCCAGAACGAGCGGTCGCAGCATCAAAACCGAGAAGTCGCAATGCGTATGCTCAAATCCAAACTGGTGGAAATCAAGGAGCGTGAGCATCTGGAAAAAATCGAGGATATCAAGGGCGTGCAAAAAGAGATTGCATGGGGCTCGCAGATCCGCTCCTATGTGTTCATGCCATACACTTTGGTCAAAGATCACCGCACAAATTATGAAAACGGAAACATCGGCGCGGTGATGGACGGCGATATCGACGGTTTTATCAATGCGTATTTAAAAGCGAAATCACAGGGAAAAATCTAAAAAACAGCGCCGTTTAAACGGCGCTGTTTTTGGAAAATTCGTGGGGCCGGCTATCAGCCGCTCGCGAGCAAATGATATTCGCCCCTATTAAAAAAGAATTCGCAAAGACATGCACCGCACCTTTTTATCGGAATAGAATAACGGTAAGGGGAGGTGGCGCAATGCGGACGGCACGGAGAAAAACGCGCAAAAAGCGGTTTGTCATTCTGCTTGCATTTTTGCTGGTTGCGTGTTTTATCTACATTGCGGCGGACGCACAGATCCGACCGCTGATCACCGCGGCAGCGAAAGAACGCGCGGTCACGCTGGTCAACCAGATCATTAACGACACCGTTGCGGACGTGATCAAGCAGGAAAACGCGGATTATGATTCGTTTATTGATGTCAAGTATGCCGAAGATGGAAGCGTGCAGTCTTTGGAGACCAAGGCAACGGCGCTCAATGCCTTTCGAGCCGAGGTCAACAGCGCGATCATCGGGGCGGTTGCAAATTATGATTGCGGGAAATTGCGCATTCGGCTGGGAACGCTTTTAGGGGATGAATATTTGATCGGCAGAGGACCGGCAATCTCCTTTCGATATGATCTGAGCAACACAGTGACATCCCAATTTAAAGATGCGTTTGAATCGGCCGGAATCAACCAGACCAAGCATAAGATCATGCTGCATATCAAAACCGATATCACGATTTTGATCCCCTGGTACAATACCTCCACTTCTTTTGAAACGGATATTTTGATCTGCGACACGGTGATTGTCGGCGCGGTGCCGGATACCTATGTCAGCATTGCAACCTAAAAAACACAGGGCTTGGATCCAAGCCCTGTGTTTTTTAGTTATTCAAATAATATTTCACAAGCGACTGCAAAAGCTCGTCACGATCGATTTTTCGAATCAGGCTTCTTGCATTGTTGTGGGTTGTGATATAAGTCGGATCCTCGGAAAGAATATAGCCGACGATCTGATTGATCGGATTGTAACCCTTTGCTTTCAATGCATCGTAAACCTGTGTCAGAATCATCCGCATTTGAATATCGTGTTCATCGCCCAGTGAAAAAGTGACTGTTTTATCGTTCATTTTATATATTCCTTCCTTTCTTTAAAAATTTATTCCTCTATAGTATAGCACAATTGTTCGTGAATGTAAACAACTATTTCAAACAATAGCTTCCAAAAATTTCAAACATAGGAAGTTCTTCCTGCAAACCACACAAAACACCGAGAATTTTGTCGTTTTTTAAATCTCCTTTTAAATCCAGATAAAAAACATATTCAAACGGCGTGTTTTTATCCGGGCGCGATTCAATTTTTGTGATGTTGACGCCAAGACAATATAGTTTACATAAAACATTATACAGTGCGCCGGGCTGATGGGGGAGACGAAACGCAATACTGATCAAATCCGCATCATCCTGCACCGCCATTGTGTTGGAAACTGCAATAAACCGGGTGCTGTTGTTTTTAGAAGACTGAATGTTTTCATCCAGGATCACAAGATCATAAAGCTGCGCTGTCTGACGGGATGCGATGGCGGCAAGCGTCGGATCGGCCTTGCCGGCAACGAATTTTGCCGCATAGGAGGTGTTGATCATTTCTTCTTTTTCGTATCCGTTTTGATCAATGTAATCCTTGCATTGATTGAGCGCCTGTTCATGGGAATAGACCTTGCGGATTTGTGATCGGTCGGTACCTTTGCAGGCGACAAGGCAGTGCGAGACCGGGAGGTTGAACGCCGCGTTGATATAAAGATGGTATTTTAACAATGCGTCATAATTTTCCGAAACCGAACCGGCATAAGAATTTTCGACCGGCAGAACAGCGGCGTCCACCTTCTTGTTTTTCAAAGCCTGGCAAACATCCTCAAACGACGGATAATAGCAAAGCTCACTGGCGGGGAACAGCGTTTTAGCCGCTTCTTCCGAATAAGACCCTAAAGTTCCGGGACAGCCGATTTTTTTCGGCGCAAAAGGCGTCTCAAAGGCTTTTTGCACCGTCTGACGCAGCGGATGATTTTGCGTGACCATCGGATATTGCGAAACCTTGCTGACAGTCATCATGGTCTGAAATAAAAGCTTTGCTTCATCTGCCATTTCGCCGGATTTTTGCGCAACGTTGTCCAAAATTTCCTTTTCCCGCTGTGTGTTTAAAACAGGCAAGCCGTTTTGTGTTTTATATGCTGCGACAGCCTTGGAACATTCCATGCGTTTTAAAAATAAACGGATCAACTGTCCGTCGATCTGGTCGATCTCGTTTCTGATTTCATTTAAATCCATTGTTTGATTACCGCCTTGTCTTTATAATTTTCCGTTTAAAGCGAGCATATCCGTCAGCGCTAGCGCCACGGCGGATTCCACGCACACAACGGCTCTTGGCACCACACAAGGATCATGCCGTCCGTGGATCTCCAGCTGTGTTTGCTGCATTTTTTGCAGATCAACGGTGGTCTGCGGGCGTGCGATAGACGGGGTGGGTTTGAATGCAACGGTCAGCCACAACGGCATACCGTTTGTGATGCCGCCTAAAATACCGCCGCAGTGGTTGGTTTTGGTCACGACTTTTCCGTTTTCCAAAATAAAAGGATCGTTGTTTTCGCTGCCATACATCTCGGCGGCCGAAAATCCGGAGCCAAACGAAACCCCTTTCACCGCCGGAATACCGAACAGATAAGGCGCGATTTTACCTTCTGTTCCGTCAAACAGATTGTCGCCGAGTCCCGCCGGAACGCCGGCAGCTAACAATTCCACTGTTCCACCGGCACTGTCAAGCGCTTTGCGCAGCTGTGCCATTTTATCCAGCATTTTTTGCTCAGAGTCCGGGTCAATGACCGCAAAGGGTTGTTTATTTAAACGCTGCAACAAATCAAGGTCGGGGTGCACATTGTCAAATGAGACATCTTTTATCTCGCCGATACTTTTCACGTGCGCACCGATCACAATGCCTTTTTGCGCCAAGATCTGCCGGCATACCGCGCCTGCAAACACCAGCGGCGCCGTTAACCGTCCGGAAAATTTGCCGCCTCCGCGCATGTCTTCCTTGCCGTCGAATTTGATATAAGCGGTATAGTCCGCATGACCGGGGCGCGGCGTCCATTTTAATGCGTCATAGTCGGTTGAACGCTTGTTTTGATTATAAATCACGGCTTTGATGGGATCGCCGTTGGTAAAAGAACCGTCAAACCCGCTTTGGATTTCCGGAAAATCCGCTTCCTTGCGGGTGGTGCCGTAGGCCGCGTTGCCGGGTGCGCGCCGCGCCATTTGGGTCAAAATCTGTTCAAAGTCAATGGAAATGCCTTTCGGGACACCGGTCAAAACGGCAGTCATACATTCGCCGTGACTTGCGCCTTCAATGGAAAGTTTGATTTTTTCACCGATCCAGGACATGCAGGTTCCCTCCTAATCGTTTCACATCCTCAAAAAAGAGAGGATAGGATTTGTTGATGCAGCGATAACCGCTTAAAAACCCGCCTTGCGCTGCCGACAGAAGCATTGTGAACGCCATGGCGATCCGGTGATCGTTTTCACAGTCGATGATGCCGGTATGCAGCGGAGAACCGGTGATGACCATACCGTCCGGTTTTTCCACGACATCGCAGCCGAGACGTTGCAGCCCGGCACAGACGCTTTGGATCCGGTCGCTTTCCTTGATGCGCAGCCGTTCGGCGCCGTGAATGACCGTTTGGCCTTTGGCCATTGCTGCGGTAACGGCGATGGCCGGCACCAAATCGGGGATTTGAGAAGCGTCGACAGTGATACCGCGCAGCGCGGCGGCTTTGCAGGTAACGCCGGATGCGGTTTCGGTTATTTGTGCGCCGAACCGGCGCATGATATCAAAAATCTCTCTGTCTCCCTGGGCTGAATCGCTTTTTAAGCCGGTCAGTGTGATTTCTCCGCCAAGCGCTGCGGCAGACAGGAAAAAAGCCGCCTGTGACCAGTCGCCTTCGATTTGATAATCGGTAGGTCGATAGGTTTGTCCGCCTTTGATGGAGTAGCCGTCCGGCAGCGTTTCAATTAAAATGCCAAAACGGTTCAGCACCCGGATCGTCATATCGACATACCCTTTGGATTCCAGCGGGGTAGTCAGTATAATCCGGCTATCGTCCTTTAAAACCGGCAGAACAAATAAAAGGCCGGTGATGAACTGGGAGCTGATATCGCCGCGGATACGGTATTCGCCGCCGGTGAGCCGTCCGGTCGTGCGCAGCGGAAGATGGTCGGCGGACAATGCCGCGCCGTGTGTTCCGAACAGATCATAAAAGCAGGTGATCGGCCGTTGCGGCAGGCGTCCCTTTCCGGTAAATTCCGTTTCAATGCCAAGTCCGGCGGCAATCGCCAGCATAAACCGCAGGGTAGAACCGGATTCACAGCAATCGATTTTTGCGGTTTTGGTTTGCAGCGCAAGGCTCGCGTCCAGCGTTAAAACGCCGTTTTCATAAGTGTAGCTGGCGCCCAGCGCCTGCGCGGCGCCAAGCGTTGCCTTGATATCGTCGGACAGATCGATCGGGGAAAGTACACATTTGCCTTTGGACAGCAATGCGCACAATATTGCCCGGTGCGATTCGCTTTTAGACGGCACGGCTGCGATCGTTCCTTTTAAAGCCGCCGGGGTGATTTGCAATTGTTCCATTTTAACAAACTCCCTCAAAGAAAGATGCCAGCGTCTCGGTTTTCACAGGGTGGATCACCGCGTGACCGATCTTCGGCACGATCACCAGATCAAGGTGATCGGCCCGGCGTTTTTTATCGGACAAACAAATTTGCAGCAATTTCTGCAAATCGGCGTTGCATGCGGTCGGCAGATGATAGCTTTGCAAAAGATTGATGATTTGATCGGTAAGTCCACAAACAGCAAGTCCGTTTTTTTCAGCGGCTTTTGTTATCATCACCATGCCGATCGCGACCGCTTCGCCGTGGGTGTAGGTTTCATAATTGTAATACTGCTCAATGGCATGTCCCAGCGTGTGACCGAAATTTAAAAGTTTGCGGTCGCCCTTTTCAAATTCGTCCTTTTCCACAATGTCCTTTTTAATCGCCACACAGGTATAAATCAGGTCTTCCAGCATATCTAAAACAGAACCCTGTGATAACTGTTGGAACAGCTGCGGCGACCGGATCAAAGCATATTTGATCGCCTCTCCCATACCGTCGGCAAAAAAATGCGGGTCGAGCGTTTGCAGTGCGCCGGTATCGATCAGCACAAGATGCGGCTGATGAAAGCTGCCGATCAGATTTTTACCCTTTGCAAGATCGCAGCCGGTTTTCCCACCGACCGAAGAATCAATATCGGATAATAGGGAAGTGGACAGCTGCACAAAATCGATGCCGCGCATGTAAATCGCGGCGGCAAACCCCGCCATATCACCGGTCACGCCGCCGCCAAGCGCCGCTACGGTATCGGTTCGGGTCATGCCGCATTCGGCCATTGCGCAGACTATTTCATTGATCGTTTCAAAGCGTTTGCTTTGTTCACCGGCCGGAAAAATAAAGTGGTGCACATGAAAACCGGCGGCGCAAAGAGAAGATTCCACTATTTTTCCATACAACGGGAACACGTTGCTGTCGCTGATGATAAAAATCCGGTTGCCCTTGCAGATCGGCTGCAAATAGGCGCCGCAGTTTTCAAAAAGACCTTTTCCGATGTGGATGTCATAGCTTTGATTTAAGCAAACGGTTAATGTTTTCATGCGAATATTCCTTTCTGTTATCCGATCCGGTTTTTGACTTCATTGGCGTGCTGCAGCATGTTGAACAGCGTATCCTGGTCGCCGGTTTCGATGCAGGCGTCCAGCTTTAAAAGATTTTCGATCAGTAATTTGATATGCCCGGACAAATAATCCTTGTTGCACAAAAACAGTTCCGTCCAAAGACCTGCATTGATTTTAGCGACTCTTGAAACATCCTTGTAGGAACCGGCTGAAAATCCGGTATGCAGCTTTGCGTCCGGATCGGAAATGTAGGCACAGGCTAATACATGCGGCAGCTGGGAAGTATAAGCGATGATCCGGTCGTGCTCTTCCGGCGTGGTGATCGTTACATTCCGAAATCCCAGTGCATTAGCAAGTTCCGTCAAGACAGACATGTTCGGATCATCCGGCTGCTTTGGCGTGAAAATCATATAGGCGTTTTCAAACAGATCCGGTGTGCTGGCATGGTAGCCGCTGGTTTCCTTACCGGCCATGGGATGCGCACCGATAAAATGAAAGCCGTTTTCCGCGCAAAAGGGATCGAGCTTTTCACAGATTTGGCGTTTAATGCCGCATGTGTCGATCACGATCGACCCCTTTTTAAAAGAACCGGCACGACTGCAAATAAAATCCTCAGCCGCTTGCGGATACAGCGCGACGATCGTCAGATCGGTGACCAGTAAATCGGCATCGCTGCCGATTCGGTCGATCACACCGTCCTTTGCCGCCACGTTTGTGACGGCAGTGTCAATATCAAAGCCGATCACGGTATGCGACGTGTTTTTTTTGATGGCGCGGCAAAAGGAAGCGCCGATCAGTCCGAGCCCTACAACAGAAATGTTCATTTATTTATCCTTTCACAAACAGATTTTTGTGTGCGGTGTAAACCGTTTTTGCAACGGTGTCGAATTGGTCGGGCGTGAGCGACTGTGCGCCGTCCGACAAGGCTTTTTCGGGGCAGTTATGCACTTCGATCATCAACCCGTCCGCACCGGCGCCGACCGCTGCTAAGGACAGCGGCTGCACCATCCACGGAATACCGGCCGCGTGCGACGGATCAACGATGACCGGCAGATGCGAAAAGCGTTTGAATAGCACAACAGCGGAAATGTCCAGCGTGTTTCGCACCGCCGTTTCAAAGGTGCGGATACCGCGTTCGCATAAAATAACATTCGGGTTACCTTGGGCCATAATATATTCCGCACTCATCAGCGTTTCATCGATGGTGCTGGAAAGGCCGCGCTTTAATAAAATCGGTTTTTTGGTTTTTCCGAGTTCCTTTAACAGTTCAAAATTCTGCATGTTGCGCGCGCCGACCTGAATGATATCCACATCTTCAAACAGATCGATATGATTGATATTCATGATCTCCGTCACGATCGGAAGACCTGTTTCGCGCTTCGCCAGCGTTAACAGATCAAGCCCTTTTTCCCGCATACCCTGAAATGCATAGGGTGAGGTGCGCGGTTTGAACGCGCCGCCGCGCAGCATGGTAGCGCCGGCAGCCTTCACACGTTTTGCCACATAAACGATCTGTTCTTCTGATTCCACCGAACAGGGACCGGCGATGATGTTGAGCGATCCATCGCCGATTTTTAAGTTTCCAACGGAAATGACCGTGTTTTCCGGATGAAATTTGCGGTTTGCTTTTTTATAAGGTTCCTGAATCCGCTTGACGCTTTCCACAATCGGATTGGCGCTCACACTGTCGATATCGATTGCATGCGTGTTGCCGACCAATCCCAGAATCATGGAGCTGACGCCCATGGATTTGTCAACGCTGACATGATAGCGCTGCTTTAAATTTTCCGCAAACGTGTCGATTTGGCCTTGCGGCGTGCCTTGTTTGATAACGATAACCATATGTGTTGATCCTTCCTGTTTTAAGATAAAAAAGGAGCCGGCCTTTCATTCAGAAAAGCCGAACTCCTTTGTTTGTCAAAATTCAAAAATCAAACGAAATAGAAAAACGGCTTAATCTTTATCACAGCAAAAATAGCCCTTGCTAAAATAGTAAGAGCAAAAGCCGTTATAAAATAAGCCGGTTGCGTGACACATAAAAAACACCTAAAAATCTATTTTATATAAGAAAATAATAGCATGACCGCTATTATTTGTCAAGATTTAATTTGCGAAGGATCAAATCGACTTTTTGGTTCAAATCGTCGCTGTTCGCATCAATGCTGAAATCGGCAGCGGATTTATAAATCGGCAGACGACCCATCAGCAGCTGTGTGACGGCATTTTCCTTATCCGATCGGTTTAAAAGCGGACGCGTTCCGTCGTATTGCAGCCGGCGCATAACGGTATCCACCGAAACATCCAAAAAGATGATCTTACCGGATTTTTTTAAATTTTTGACATTTTGAGAATTTAAGATCGTGCCGCCGCCGGTTGCGATCACGCAATGATCCATTTTTCCGATTTTTTTCACCGCCTCGGTTTCCAGCTTGCGGAAACCCTCTTCGCCGTGCAACTCAAAAATCCGGGAAACCGACATGCCGTTTTCCTGTTCGATAAACTGATCGATGTCGATAAACTGCATATGCAATCGGTTCGCCAGTTCCGTTGCGACCGTTGTTTTTCCAGACCCCATAAAACCGGATAAAATAATGTTCATCATGAAAATCTCCTTTGCAATTCTTCGTTGGTTTGTATCACAAGATCGTCGAGTTCTTTTGCACCGAATGTCGCGCCATACCAGATCTGCTGTGCTTTTGCCGCCTGATAAACCAGCATCGGCATTCCCATAGCGGTTTTAGCGCCGTTTTGTTTTGCAGTTTTCAAAAGCAGCGTTTCCATCGGATTATACACAGCGTCGAAAACCGCGCTGCAATTTTGAATAATATTTGCAGGCACCGGCGTTTGCTCCATATTTTTCGGATACATGCCGGCCGGCGTGCCGTTGAGCAAAAGATCGAAGGTTTCGTTGCTGTCAATCTGTTCACGTTCACAAACACGAATTTTCACTTTTGGATAAACGGCGTTGATCTCGCTTTTGAGCTTTTCGCCACGCGCCGTGGAACCCGCACGAACGCTGATGGTGATGTCACAGCTGTTTCCCGCTGCAAGATAGCCCATCATTCTCGCTGTGCCACCGCTGCCGCAAAGCAAAACACGGCCGGCAAGTGCAATATCGGCAATTTTTAGTGCATGCAGAAAACCGTCGCAGTCGGTGTTGTAGCCGATCCATGCATCGTTTTCTTTTTTAATGGTATTCACCGTTTTTAAAATTTTCGCTTTGCCATGAAGTTCTTTTAAAAAAGGAATCACAGCGGTTTTATGCGGAATCGTGACATTCAAACCGTCATATGCATGAAATAGATCAAGCGATGTCAGATCCGCCGGCGCGATTTCTATGTTTTCATAGGACAAATCTGCGCCGGACAAATGTGCAAGCTGCATGTGGATAAACGGAGACATGGAGTGCCCAAGCGGGTATCCGATCAGACAAAATTTCATTTTACACCTCAAAAATTTTAAAAAAAGCTATTGACAAAGTCGCAAACAGAACATATTATTGTTACAAGTGGTTATGTTATTATCAATATAACACATATCCTAGCGTTTTGTCCAGAATAAAATAATAGGAAAGTCTTTGCATGTGAGGAGGGTAAGACGGTGGTTTTTGAAAAGGTGTGCAATATCCTTGTGGATCAGCTGGATGTTGACGAGTCCGATATCACGATGGATACCGATATTTTCGATGATCTCAATGCAGACAGTCTGGATCTTGTGGATTTGATCATGTCTTTTGAAGATGAATTCAATGTTGAATTTCCTGAAGAAGATGCGGATAGATTTAAAACAGTCGGCGATATTGTAAAATATGTGGAAGAAAATATATAAATTAACAAAAAAGGGAATCCTGCGATCAGGATTTCTTTTTTTATGTTTGCAAAACCTTTATTGTAAAAGCGGATTAACGGATATATTGCACTGAATTTATTTTACAGAAAAAAGCAAGTCATATGACTTGCTTTTTTCTGTAAAATGGGTAACAAAAAATGCCAAACAAAACGCACCCCACAAAGTGAGGTGCGCCATTTGGTTGCGGCAGCTTGCCGCTGGGGTGGGTAGACGGATTCGAACCGACGGTCTCCAGTGCCACAAACTGGCGCTTTAACCAGCTAAGCTATACCCACCATATACAATTTGCAACGTTTTTGATTATAATATGTCAAACCCGATTTGTCAAGCATTTCATCAAAAATAAAAAATAAAATTTTGAGAGAAATAAAAAATTTTGACGGTCATATTCAATCCGGCAATGCAAATTATAAAAGCATAAAGGTGAAAAGGTGGGAAGCAAATTGAAAAATTTAATTAAAAATATAACGGCGGTACTAGCGGTTCTGGTTTCGTCGGTCATGCTGACAACGGCGGTTTATGCCAATATTCTGCCCGAAGAAGTGCAGATTTATGAAAACGACAGTCTTGCGTTTCACACAGCCATTCAAATTACCGCAGACGACGATACGCCGATGGATGTTGCCGCCAACAGCACAGGCGACGGCTATCACTACCGCTACACGACAAATGCAAAATTGATGGGGATCATTCCCATTAAAAATGTTCAGGTCGATGTGATCGACGATATGTATGTTGCGGTCTCCGGCAAGTCTTTCGGTATTAAAATTTTTACCGAAGGCGTTATGGTTGTCGGCATGAATGAGGTGGACTGTGCGGGAGAACCTGTGAACCCCGCCAAAAATGCCGGATTAGAAATCGGTGATAATATTATTTCCATTAACGGCAAAGAAATTACTTCAAATGAAGATATTGCGTCGATCATTGAAAGCAGTGAGGGGAAAAGCGTGCAGATCGTGTTCCGGCGGGACGGCGAGGAAAACCGTGTTTCGCTCACGCCGGAAAAATCGATCAGCGAAAACAAATATAAAGCGGGCATCTGGGTCAAAGACAGCACAGCGGGAATTGGGACGATGACCTTTTATTCAACGGTCAACGGTGCGTTCGCAGGACTTGGACACGGGATCGCCGACAGCGATACCGGTGAATTATATACCATATCAACCGGTGAGATTGTTCAGACCAATATTTTAAGTATCAATAAAAGTGTCAAAGGCGACGCAGGGGAGATCTGCGGTGTTTTTACCGATCAAACGACGGGATCTCTGTATCAAAACTGCGACAGCGGATTATACGGTGAATTGTATGAATATGACGAAAATGTCCAGTTAACGAAAATCGCTTTAAAACAGGAAATCGTGACGGGAAACGCGCAAATCATCACCAGTATCGACAACAGCGGACCGAAAGCCTATGATTGTGTGGTGGAGAAAATCATGCTCAACGATGCAACCCAAAACATGATTGTGCGGATAACCGACGAAAATCTTCTAAATCAGACAGGCGGTATCGTGCAGGGGATGAGCGGCAGCCCGATTCTTCAAAACGGCCGTTTAATCGGGGCTTTGACCCATGTTTTTGTCAATGATCCGGAAAAAGGCTATGCAGTTTTCGCGGAAACTATGTATAAAACGTCACAAGAATACGCGAAATAACAAATTTCCAAAATCTCGGAATTTTGCACAAATCTCCAAAAAAATATTTTCCATAAATTTGCTAATATTTGCATTGTAAAAATATTCCGCATATGGTAGAATAACAAAGCAAAATAAATAAGGAGGCAACATTAATGGAAAAGAAGTTAAAAGTGCTCATAGCAGATAATTCAAGCGAATTCTCTATTGAATGCACGAAAGTTCTGAAATCTTACGGCATGGAGGTGATGATGACACAAAAAGACGGTTTGCGCTTACTCAGTGACATTAAAAATCTGAAACCGACTGTTGTTATCGCGGATGTCTTCATGCCGCATTTGGATTTGCTGGGTGTTCTGGACAAGCTGAACACATCGGATTTTGAAACAAAGCCGCTGATCATGGCGTTATCCAGCTTCGACAACCAGCGTTTGGAACAGGAAACGCTGGAAAAAGGCGCGTCCTATTACTTTCTGCGTCCATTTGATGTGGATATGCTGGCAGAGCGTATCGTCCGCTTAACGGGCTGGAGAAACGATAATTTGCCGTTGAAACTCACAACGCCTAAAACCAATCTTGATCTGGAATTGATGGTCACGGAGATCATTCATCAGATCGGCGTGCCGGCGCATATCAAAGGGTATCATTATTTGCGTGAAGCGATCATGCTGTCGGTCAAAAATCCGGAGATCATCAATTCGATTACCAAACAGCTTTATCCTACTGTTGCTAAAAAATATCAGACCACGTCCTCGAGAGTGGAACGCGCGATTCGCCACGGTATCGAAGTGGCTTGGGACCGCGGTGATGTGGATGTTTTAAACTCTTATTTTGGATATACCATACATATCGGAAGAGGCAAGCCCACCAATTCCGAGTTTATTGCGATGATCGCAGATAAACTGCGTTTGAAAATGAAAGCCAGCGCTTAAAATAAAGCGGTCGAACAGGTTATAAATCATTCCGCCTTTGCATAACATTGTTTTGTAATGATCAAATGATGTTGTGAAAGGCGGAATTTTTTATGGAACTTGATTTGAAAAAACAGAATCTTTGTTATATGGAAAATAAAATCAGCGAAAAAGCGGAACAGGCGATCGACACGGAATTTTCGCTTCCGGATTATTGTCCGGATATTGAACGAATTTTAAAATGCAGCATTAAACCCGGCATCACAAACGCCGGTGTCGCCGGCCGTTCCGTCACGGCGGACGGCATGGCTGTCATCTGCTTGTTGTATACCGGAAAAAACGGGAATTTATTCGGTTATGAGATGTCTGTGCCTTTTTCCAAAAATATTGACATGCCGCAGGAATGTGATAACGTCTGCGTGCAAGCCGATTGTAAAACAGATTATGTCAACTGCCGCGCGGTCAATGAACGCAAAGTGGATGTGCACGGCGCAGTCACCATTTTTGTAACCTGTGAGAAAAATACGGAGATCGATGTGATCGAAGGGGCACAGGGCGACACGGTTCAGCTGCGCAAAAATAAAATTCAGGTGCTGGAAATGGCGGGATATGCCGATAAAACCCTGACTGTCACAGAGGAACTGGAGGTTCCGCCGGCAAACGGCGCTGTGAGCAACATCATCCATTATCATTGCAGCGTTTCCACCGAAAGCTGCAAATTTGTGACCGGAAAGGCGATCATCAAAGGCAATGTGAGCATACATGTTTTGTATTTGAACACAGAACAAAATATTGAGAAACTGGAACTCACATTTCCATTGAATCAGATCGCCGACATTCCCGGTGTGGACGAAACTTCGCTTGCCAGCGTGAAGATCGATATTTGTTCCTGCGATTTAAAACCGCATACCAATTCCGACGGTGAGATCATGCGGATCGTGGCGGAAATGAAAGTGCAGGTGCATGTTGTCGGCTATAATGAAAGGTGCTATGAGATCGCAACAGACGCTTATTCCATCCAAAACAAACTGGATATTGCCAGCTTTACCGGCAATTTAGATAAAAAGCTGTGCGAAGCCGACGAAACATTTACCGCTAAAGATACACTGAGCACCAACGCCGGCGGTATCGAAGAGGTTATCGATCTGTTTTGCAAGGTGCATTCCTGCAATGTGGTCAACAGCGAAGGACAGGTGCTGATTAAAGGCTATATCACGGCGGAAATGATTTTAAAATGCGGCGGGGAATGCACTTTTATGGAAAAAAATATTCCCTTTGAACATAAGCTTTCCTGTGTGCCCGGCGGCGAAGTGATCAATCGGGGGAATCTGTGTATTTTATCCTGCAGCTATACCATCGCGTCGGATACCGCTGTGGAAGTGCGCTGCGAATTAAAATTTGCCGGTGTCTTATGCGAAAGAATGCACATAACGGCCATTACGGATCTGACCGCACTTGAAAACGCGGCAAAGCCGCAGGATGTACCTGCATTGGTGGTCTATTATGCGGCTGCAGGGGAGGATGTTTGGGATATTGCGATGCGATATAACACATCGGTAGATCTGATCATGCAGCAAAACAAATTGACAAACGAAATTCTGCCGCAGAATAAGATGCTTTTGATACCGGGACTTTAAAATTTTTGCTTGACGAAAACAAACAGACTTGTTATAATAAAATTGTTCTTTGTGACTGACGGATTGTGTGGAAGAAAAACCACAGGAAGCAAAGAATGTGAAATGCCGACCGTCTGGGCAGCTTTGTTGCAAACAAAGCTGCCCTTTTGTGTTTTTTGGAAAGGAGAGGTTTTATTTTGTTTGAGATCGCACAACTGCTGCAAGGCAACACTTATCCCGGCAGAGGGATTATCATCGGTAAAACGCCGGACGGGACTAAAGCTGTCACCGCCTATTTTATCATGGGCAGAAGCGAAAACAGCCGCAATCGTGTTTTTTGTGAAGAGGGAACAAATGTGATGATTTATCCCTTCGACGCTTCCAAGGTGGAGGATCCGTCGCTGATCATCTATGCGCCGGTCAGGGTTTTTGAAAACCGGCTGATCGTGACCAACGGCGACCAGACCGACACGATCTATAACGCGCTGCAACAGGGAGGAACTTTTGAAAGTGCGCTTAGCACCCGAACATTTGAACCGGACGCGCCGAATTTTACCCCCCGTATCAGCGGGATGCTGAGCTTTGCAGACAATGATTTTTCCTACAGGATGAGTATTTTGAAATGTCTGGACCCAAACACACAAAGCTGCGCGCGGTTTTATTTTGCGTATCCGTCGGTCAGCGGTATAGGTCATTTTATCCATACCTATGCAGGTGATGGAAATCCCATCCCGACATTTGCAGGCGAGCCGGAACCAATCGGTATGGCGGATGATATCGATGCGTTTACCGACTTGATCTGGGACAATCTGAATGAAGCAAATAAAATATCGCTGTATGTGCGGTATGTGGATTTAAAAACCGGTGGTTGTGAAAACCGGCTGATCAATAAAAATATTTGAAATGGAGGCGTTAACATGCAGGAATTTGGACTGAAATACGGATGTAATCCCAACCAGAAACCGGCGAGAATCTACATGGAAAACGGTGGGGAACTGCCGATCGAAATTTTAAGCGGAAAACCGGGCTATATCAATTTTTTGGACGCGTTCAACAGCTGGCAGCTGGTCAAGGAGCTCAAAGCGGCGACCGGCATGGCTTGTGCGACCTCTTTTAAACATGTCAGTCCGACGTCGGCGGCCGTTGGTTTGCCGATGGATGACAAGCTGAAAAAAGCCTGTTTTGTCGATGATATAGAGGGGTTGGATGCATCGCCTCTGGCAACCGCCTATGCGCGCGCACGCGGCACCGATCGGATGTCTTCTTTCGGCGATTTTATCGCGTTGAGCGATGTTTGCGACGTTACCACTGCCAAACTGATTAAACGTGAAGTATCCGACGGTGTGATCGCACCGGGCTACACCCCTGAAGCGCTGGAAATTTTAAAGCAAAAGCGCAAAGGAAATTATAATATCGTTAAAATCGATGAAAATTATGTGCCGGATCCGATCGAGAAAAAGCAGGTGTTCGGTATCACCTTTGAGCAGGGCAGAAACAATTTTGAGATCAACGAAGCGCTGCTGCAAAATGTGGTGACCGACTGTAATAATCTTACAAAGGATGCAACACGCGATTTGATGATCGCATTGATCACGTTGAAATATACCCAGTCTAATTCCGTTTGCTATGCGGTAAATGGACAGGCGATCGGCGTCGGAGCCGGTCAGCAGTCGCGCATTCACTGCACACGTCTTGCCGGGAACAAAGCGGATATCTGGCATTTAAGACAGTGCGATAAGGTTTTGAATCTGCCGTTTTTGCCGTCCATGGGCCGGGTGGATAAGGATAATGTGATCGACGTTTACATTTCGGATGAAAGCGACGATGTGCTGACCGATGGAAAGTGGCAGCAGTATTTCACGCAAAGACCGGACCCTTTGACCAAGGCGGAAAAACAACAGTATTTAAGTGGGATTTCAGGTGTCGCGCTTGGCAGCGATGCATTTTTCCCGTTTTCCGATAACATCGACCGGGCAAAACGCAGCGGTGTGTCTTATATTGCGCAGCCGGGCGGATCGATCCGCGATGACGCGGTGATCAAAGCCTGCAATGATTATGGGATCACGATGGCATTCACCGGTATGCGGTTATTCCATCATTAATGAAGATAAAATACCCGGAAAAGACGTTTGCTCGTCTTTCCCGGGTATTTTGTTGCCTTGGTATGGGGAATCCTTATCTTGAAGTAAAAAGCAGACAAACAGAAACGATAAAAAGCAGGATCATACCGAGCAGCGAAAAGATCGCATAAAATTTATCCTTTCCGTCCGCTTTTGCATTTTTGACCCAAAAGGCGCAGAAAATAAGACCGATGAAAGAAATAAAAAGACCGATGTATCCCATACTGTTTGTCCCCCATAAAAATTGATTTCACACAAATTATGCGCAGCGTTTCAATTCGTGTCGTGCGTTAAACGGTCTGCACTTTTAAAATATTAGTAGTGCCTGTGATATTCAGCGGTACACCGGCGGTGATGACAACAACGTCGCCTTTGTTGACCAAATCGATCTGCTGTGCGCAGTCGATCGCATGTATGAACAGGTCATCCGCATTTTCCTGGTTTTTGGCAAGGACCGGGAAAACGCCCCAGGACATGGAAAGCTGATGATAGGTTTTCAGTTCCGGCGTTGCGGCAACAATTGGTTCGATCGGACGGAATTTGGAAACGCGTCTTGCGGTATAGCCAGATTTGGTAACGGCGATAATCGCTTTTGCATTCACATCTCTTGCGGTGGTGCATGCAGCGTCGCAAATCGCATTGGTGGTGTCGTTTTCATCTGTGTCATAACGGATGCCGTTGTAAACCAGCATATCAAATGCATCATTTTCAGCCTGTGCAGCGATCGTCGCCATGACCTTGACGACTCGGTCGGGATGTTCGCCGACAGCCGTCTCACCGGAAAGCATAACGCCGGAGGTTCCGTCGAAAACGGCGTTGGCAACGTCGGTGATCTCAGCACGTGTCGGCGTGGGGGAGTGGATCATGGAATCGAGCATCTGTGTTGCCGTGATAACGACTTTTCCCGACTGATAGCATTTTTTGATAAACTTTTTCTGAATACCCGGCAGACGTTCATATTCCACTTCAACGCCCATATCGCCTCTGGCGACCATGATGCCGTCGGAATGTTCCAGGATTTCATCAAAGTTATCGACGCCTTCGATGTTTTCGATTTTGGAAATAATTTTAATGCTGTGTCCGCCATTGTAATTTAAAAATTTCCGCAACGCGATCACATCTTCTTTCCGACGGACAAAGGACGCCGCAACAAAATCGACATCCTGCTCAATCCCAAACAACAGATCACTTTCGTCCCGTTTGCTCAGGTAAGGCATGTCCAGATGGATATAGGGAATATTGATACTCTTATTGTCGCTGAGCTCTCCGCCCTCTTTTACCTTGCAGATAATGTCTGTTTCGGTGCACTTTTCAACCGTTAAATAGATTTTTCCGTCGTCGATCAGAATTTTATTACCAGGCTGCATTTGTTCCGGCAGATCTTTGTAGGTGATGGAAACGATCGTGTCGTCGCCTTCGACATCCCGTGTCGTCAGTGTGAAAGGCGCGCCGTGTTCCAACATGATCTTTCCGTTTTTAAAGGAACGAATGCGGATTTCAGGTCCCTTGGTATCCAGCATGACCGCAGCCGGTACTTTCAAGCGATCCCGCACAGCTCTGAACATTTCAATGGTTTTTTTATGTCCTTCATGCGTGCCGTGTGAGAAATTGAGCCGCGCGACATTCATGCCGTTTTTCAGCATTTTTTCCATCATTTTTTCGTTGTTGCTGGCAGGACCCAGCGTGCAGATAATTTTTGTTCGCAACATTTATAAAAACCTCTTTGTTAAAAAAAATTCAACTTTTGTACCCAGTCTAAACTATAGCACATTCAAACCCATTTGTCCAGTGTTGGAGATGCATTTTCAAAAATTTTATTTTTTTATCATATGTATTTAACAAAAACGCGCAGCAATGCGGTTTGAGACCCTGAAAATATTTACAGCAATTCAACAAATTTTTTAAAGAAAACGAAACAAAGTATTGACATTTTGCTAAAATTATACTAAGATTGATATAACAACTTTTTACTGCATTGCTTTAAACCGTTAAAGTGATGCGGATTGGAGGAAAAAATATGAAAACATTTTTAAAAGTGCTGGCGCTCGGCATGAGTTTTGCTTTGACTTGCGGTGCGTTCACTTCCTGCGGCGATTCCTCGTCTGGTGAAACGGGTTCCGATGGTAAGGTTTATCAGGTAGGTATTGTGCAGCAGGCGCAGCATACTGCTTTGGATTCCGCGACCCAGGGTTTTGAGGACGCTTTGAAGGAAAAACTGGGAGATCAGGTGGAGGTTGTTGTGCAAAACGCTTCCGGAGATTCGGCGAACTGCGCGACCATTGCGAACCAGTTTGTTTCCAGCGGTAAGGATCTGATTATGACGAACGGTTCACAGGCTTTGCAGGCGACGGTCAGTGCAACGGAGGATATCCCGATCGTTGCAACTTCCATCACCGATTATGCGACTGCTTTGAATATCGATTTGGCTGATTGGACGGGGAAAACCGGCATCAATGTGACCGGAACCGCAGATTTAGCGCCATTGGATCAACAGGCGGATATGTTTGAAGAACTGTTGCCGGATGCACAAACTGTTGGTATTCTTTATTGTTCCGGCGAGGCGAATTCCAAATTCCAAGTTGAAGAGGTTACAAAAGCATTGGAAGCCAAAGGAGTTACCGTGAATGAATATTCTTTCTCCGATTCCAATGACATCGCCGCTGTAGCGACCAAGGCGGTTGGCGAATGCGACGCATTGTATGTGCCGACCGATAACAAGGTAGCGGATAACACTTCCATTGTGAACAATATTGCGGAACCGGCGGGTGTGCCGATTATTGCCGGTGAAGAAGGCATTTGCCAGGGTTGCGGCATTGCGACGCTTTCCATTAGCTATTATGACATCGGCTACATGGCAGGCGAAATGGCGTATGATATTTTGGTGAACGGTAAAGATCCGGCGGATATGGAAATCCAGTATTATGAAGATGTTGAGAAAAAATACATGAAAGACCGCTGTGAAGCGCTGGGAATCGAAATTCCTTCGGATTATCAAGAAATAGTAGTTGAAAATTAATGCGTTTTCAGTTACAATAAAAAGCGATAAGATTTTCTTATCGCTTTTTATTTGTTAAAGGAGAAAAAGAAATTATGCTTGCATTTTTAGAGTCTTTGCCCGGTGCTGTTGCGCAGGGCATTATTTGGGGCATCATGGCGATCGGGGTTTTTATCACCTTTAAGGTGCTGGATCTGGCCGATTTAACAGTCGACGGTTCCATGGCGACCGGCGGCGCGGTGTTTGTTGTTTTAACAGTGGCCGGTGTAAACGTTTATCTGAGTCTGCTCATCGCGTTTTTAGCCGGCTGCGCTGCGGGACTCATCACCGGCGTTTTACATACGCTGTTCGGTATTCCTGCGATTTTGGCCGGTATTTTAACACAGCTTGCATTGTATTCGATCAATCTGCGCATCACCAGTGGCGCTTCCAACACCCCGATCGACTTCAGGCAGTATGATCTGATGGTAACACTGAGCGACATCAACCGCTCTTTGATCGTCGGCGGTATTTTTGTTGTAGCGGTTATTGCTGTTTTGTATTGGTTTTTCGGTACGGAGATCGGTCATTCCATTCGTGCGACCGGTTCCAACCCGGCGATGGCAAGAGCCAATGGGATCAACACCAACCGCAACAAGATCATCGGCCTTGTGCTGTCCAACGGTCTGGTCGCATTGTCCGGCGGATTGCTCGCGCAGTATCAGGGCTTTGCCGATGTCAACATGGGACGTGGTGCGATCGTCATCGGTCTTGCCGCCGTGATCATCGGTGAAGTGATTTTCGGAAAGATTTTCAGAAATTTTGCGTTGCGGCTGCTTTCGGCTGTTTTTGGCGGTATCATTTATTATATCGTGATCACGCTGGTTATCCAGGCGGGGTTGAATGCGAACGATCTGAAACTATTTTCTGCGATTGTCGTCGCGATTTTCCTGGGCGTCCCGTATTGGAAGAGCAAATTGAAATTCGGAAAAAAAGTTTCTGCGCAGGGAGGTGCTGACCGTGCTTGAACTTAAAGGAATTTATAAAATATTTAACCGCGGAACCATCAATGAAAAGGTGGCGTTAAACGGCGTTGATCTGACCCTAAACGACGGAGACTTTGTCACGGTCATCGGCGGTAACGGCGCCGGGAAGTCCACCATTTTGAATATGATCACCGGCGTTTATTCTGTTGATGCGGGGTTGGTCATCGTTGACGGTATTGATGTGACCCGGATGCCGGAACATAAACGTGCAAAGTTTTTTGGTCGTGTCTTCCAAGATCCGATGACCGGAACGGCAGCGGATATGGAAATTGCCGAAAATCTTGCGCTGGCCGCCAGAAGGGGAAAGCGCAGAACGCTGAAATTCGGTGTGAACAAAAAAGAAAAGCAAGCGTTTCGCGAGCTTTTGAAGAAGTTGGATTTGGGGCTTGAGAATCGTTTGACTTCTAAGGTCGGATTGTTGTCCGGCGGACAGCGGCAGGCGTTGACGCTTTTAATGGCGACGCTGCAAAAACCAAAGGTTCTGCTTTTGGATGAGCATACCGCGGCGCTGGATCCGAAAACATCCGCAAAGGTGCTGGAAATCACCGATAGGATCGTTTCGCAAAACCGGTTGACAACCATGATGGTCACGCACAACATGCATGATGCGATCACTTATGGAAACCGTTTGATTATGATGCATGAGGGCAAGATTATTTTGGACATTTCCGGGGAGGAAAAAAAGAATTTAACGGTGGAAACCCTGCTGCATAAATTTGAAACGGTCAGCGGAACGGAATTTGCAAACGACCGCGCATTGTTATCTTAAAAATCATCAAGTAAAAACCTGTCTTGAAAAAATTTTTCAAGACAGGTTTTTGTTTTTATTGCAAACTACAAATCAAAGATAACACGAACAGAAAAGCGGTTGTCCTTGCAGGAAAAGGAAAGATCGCCTTTGTATTTGTCCACAGCCTTTTGCAGGGAATAAAGCCCGAACCCATGGGAATGCTTATCCGCCTTGGTGGTTTCGATCCGTCCGTCCTTCACCGTGACCGCCTGTGCCACCGGATTTTCAATGTCAAACATCAGCAGCCCTCCGTTCGGGATGATCCGCACATTGATTTCCTTTTCTTCTTCCCGCGGCAGCTTTTCGCATGCTTCGATCGCATTGTCCACCGTGTTCCCCAAAATTACACACAGATCTGCCGCCGATATAGGTTTTGCCGGTACGCTCCCTTCAAAATGAATCACCGTGTTGCTGCCCATTGCGCGCTGCTGCTTGTCCGCCAACAGTGCGTCCGCCACGCCGTTTCCCGTTTCATATGGTGCCTTTTCCGCCTTTCCCATCTGTGCGTCGCATGCACGCAATATCTCCATCGCACCTGCAATATCCGACCTTTGCAGCGCGCCGTCCAATCCGATCCGCATGTTCTGATAATCATGTTTGAATCGCCGCAGTTCAAAGTTTGATGCAGATATCATTTTGTAAAACGCCGCCTGTTGTTCGATCTGTGCCTCAAAGTTTTGCGCCAGCGTTTTGTAGTAGCCGCTCGATAATGCGTTGGCAAGCAGTATCGGGCAGGTGATCCCGATCAGTAAAATTAAAAACGACACAAACAGCCGGATCGCCATGATCCATTTTTCCGGTGAATCGCTGTAGGATAAATCCGATACCAGATACGCCAGATACGCGCTGATCCAAAATGACAGCACCGTCAGTCCCTTGATCTTTCCAGAAATCAACGGCAGCTGCTGCCGCAGCCGTTTGCCGTGTTTGCTTTGCAGCA
>CAMMAZ010000009.1 GCA_946493765.1 uncultured Clostridia bacterium
TTCTTGCTTACGGCGAAGTTTTCTAATTCTGTAACACATCATTGACAAACCTACATTTTTCAAAATAATTCATTTGGGGTAAATAACATTATGAAATTTTATATATTCTTTGGTTTTTCACCCGGATAAAATGGTATTTTTGTCACAAAAATTGGAGATATTTTTAAAAAAATGAAAAAAGAACTTGATGTTTAATCCATTATCTGCAATAATATTGATGATACGATTATTTTAATGGAATTGAGGCGTTAAGGCTTTGGATTATCATGCTTTAAGTGAATTGCTGTTTCCGGATGTGAAAAAAACACCGGAAGAAATCGAAGCGCAGTTTCCGCCCCGGCAGCTGCCGGAGGGGGCGGTCGTTTCCCGCATGGCGCCGAGCCCGACGGGGTTTGTGCATCTGGGAAACCTTTTGCAGGGGCTGACCAGTGAAAGAATGTGCCATCAGTCCGGCGGCGTTTTTTATTTACGGATTGAAGATACCGACGCAAAACGGGAAGTGGAAGGCGCGGCGGAAACGTTAATCGATATTCTCCGGCAGTTTGACGTTGTGTTTGACGAAGGGGTAACCGAAACCGGTGAAACCGGCGCGTATGGTCCCTATCGGCAAAGCAGGCGCGCGTCTATTTACCATGTGTTTGCAAAGCTGCTTGTGGAAAACGGGATGGCGTATCCGTGTTTTTGCACGGAAGAAGAACTAACACAGATGCGCGCAAGTCAGGAAGCACAAAAGGCGAATTTCGGCTACTATGGCAAATGGGCGAAATGGCGCGACCGTCCGCTGGAGGATATTCAGCGGGAACTGGAAAAAGGCACGCCCTGGGTTTTGCGTTTTCGTTCTACCGGTAGTTTGGAGAATAAGATCAAATTCACCGATCTTGTCAAGGGAAATCTGGAACTGACGGAAAACGATATCGATCATGTGCTGCTAAAGTCAGATGGTATTCCGACCTATCATTTCGCGCATGCGGTGGACGATCATCTGATGCGGACAACCCATGTCATCCGCAGCGATGAATGGCTGTCGACACTGCCGTTCCATCTGCAGTTGTTTAAAGCATTGGGCTTCAAACCGCCGAAATACCTGCATATTGGTCCGCTGATGAAGATGGACGGCAATTCCAAACGAAAATTATCCAAACGCAAGGACCCCGAACTTGCACTGACCTATTATCAGGCTGAAGGGTATCCTGCGCAGTCGGTGTTTGAATATATGCTGACGATTTTAAATTCCAATTTTGAAGATTGGCGCCGGGCGAATCCCGACGCGCCGGCGGATACCTTTAAATTTTCCTATAAAAAGATGAATCCGGCCGGTTCACTGTTCGATGCGGCAAAACTGCGGGATGTTTCCAAAAACGTGATTTCCAAATTTACCGCAAAAACGGTTTATGAACAGGCTGCCCAGTGGGCCAAGCAGTATGATGCGCAGCTATACACGCTGCTGACGAGCGACCCTGCCTATGCAACCGGTATTTTCGATATTGACCGGGGCGGAAAAAAACCGCGCAAGGATATTGCGGTCTTTTCCGAGATCAGGGATTATGTCAGTTATTTCTATGATGAACTGTTCACTCCTGCCGACGTTTATCCGCAGCAGCTGCAGCCTTCGGATGTGCGGGCGATCTTATCCGCCTATCAAACTGTTTATGATGAAACCGATGATAAAGACACATGGTTTGCAAAAATCAAATCCATCTGCGAACCATTGGGCTTTTGTCCGGACGTGAAAGCCTACAAGGCGAATCCGGATGCCTATAAAGGGCATGTGGGGGATGTGAGCACCGTTATCCGTGTGGCGGTCACCGGGCGGACAAACACGCCGGATCTCTGGGCGATTTTAAAGCTGTATGGTCGACAGCGTGTCATGCAACGTTTGGAACAGGCGATATTGCGTTTAGAAAAATAAGAAATGGGGATTTTGAATGGATGTAAGTCACATTACACCGGAGAATTTTATCGAAGAATTTATCAATGAAGATTTGAAAAACGGCGTTTATTCCAAGGTGCAGACACGTTTTCCGCCCGAACCCAACGGTTATTTGCATGTCGGGCATGTCAAGGCAATTTGTATTGATTTCGGCATTGCCGAAAAATACGGCGGCGTGTGCAACCTGCGATTCGACGATACCAATCCGATCAAGGAAGACGAGGAGTATGTCGACGCGATCATTGAAGATATCAAATGGCTGGGTTTTAAAATCGACCACGTGTATTTCGCATCGGATTATTTTGACGTTATGCACGAGAGCGCGATCAAACTTATTAAAATGGGCAAGGCTTATGTCTGCGATTTAACGCCGGATGAGATCCGGGAATACCGCGGAACACTAACGAAGCCCGGAAAGAACAGTCCTTACCGCGACCGGAGTGTGGAAGAAAACCTGGATTTATTCCAACGCATGACCGCAGGTGAGTTTGAAACGGGTTCCAAAGTGCTGCGCGCAAAGATCGACATGGCGTCGCCGAACATCAACATGCGCGACCCGATTTTATACCGCGTGCTGAAAGCGCCGCATCATCGTACCGGGGATAAATGGTGCGTGTATCCGATGTATGACTTTGCGCATCCGATCTCGGATGCGGCGGAAGGGGTCACCTTCTCACTGTGCACGCTGGAATTTGAAGATCACCGTCCGTTGTATGACTGGCCGCTGAAAATGTTAAATTGGCCGGACGCGCCGCGACAGATCGAATTTGCCAGAATGAATTTAAGCTATACCATCACCAGCAAACGCCGTTGTCTGCGTCTGGTCAACGACGGTTTGGTCAGCGGCTGGGACGATCCGCGCATGGCGACGATCTGCGGTATGCGCCGTCGGGGTTACCCGGCGCAGGCGTTAAAGGAATTTGTGAAGCTGATCGGTGTTTCCAAAGCCAACAGCGTGATCGACTATTCCTTGCTCGAAAGCTGCGTGCGGGATCATCTGAACCTGCATGCCGACCGCACAATGGCGGTGCTGCGTCCTTTGAAAGTGATCGTTGACAACTATCCGGAAGGGAAGGTTGAGGAAATCGCCGTGCCGGTCAATCCGAACCAGCCGGACAGCGGCAGTGTGAACGTGTTGTTTTCCAGAGAGCTTTATATTGAAAGAGAAGATTTCATGGAGAACCCGCCGGGCAAATATTTCAGGCTTTGTCCCGAAAAGGAAGTGCGGTTAAAAAGCGCCTATTATGTGAAATTTGCATCGCTGGAAAAGGATGAAAACGGGGAAATCACCGCCGTGCACGTGACCTATGATCCCGAATCCTTCGGCGGCGAAACACCGGACGGTCGCAAGGTCAAAGGCACGCTGCACTGGGTGAGCGCCGCGCATTGCTATGATGCCACGGTCCGGCTTTATGACCGGCTGTTCAATGTGGAAAATCCGTCGGATGAAACAGGTGTCCGTGATTTTACCGAACATTTGAACCCGGATTCCATGACGGTTTTGGAAGGCTGCAAGATCACAAAGGATGTGCTGGATGCAAAACCGGGCGATACTTTCCAGTTTATGCGGCAGGGGTATTTTTGTGTGGATAAGGATTCAACGCCGGAGCACAAGGTCATCAACCGTGTCGTTGCGCTGAAAGATTCCTGGGCAAAACAAAAATAAAAACAAAAAATTCCGCATGAAACATTTTTGTTTCATGCGGAATTTTTTTGTTTCATTCAACCGTAACAGATTTTGCAAGATTTTTAGGTTTATCGATATCGCAATTTCTGGCTTTGGCGATATAATAGCCGAGCAGCTGCATCGGGATCACTTCGATCGACGGCATGAAAAGCGGGTGGGTGGAGGGCACCGTGATCGCATGATCGACGTCTTTTAAGTGATTTTCAATAAACGGTTCGTTTTCACAGGCGATCAGCAGCACTTCCGCGCCTCTGGATTTGACCTCCACAATATTACTCATGGTTTTCATTTGCAGTTGTTTGCAGCAGGAAAGCGCCACAACAAACGTCCCATCCTCAATCAGCGAAATAGTGCCGTGTTTGAGTTCGCCGGCCGCATAGGCTTCGGAGTGGATATAGCTGACTTCTTTGAGCTTTAAGGACGCTTCCAATGCCACAGCATAATCCAGATTGCGCCCGATAAAATAAGCGTGTTCGAGATAAGCGTAGCGCTGTGCGAGCGTTTCAATTTCCGGTGCGGTCTGCAAAGCGGTCTGCGCCTTTTCGGGCAATGCCTTGATCGCATCGAGCATTTCGCTGAATGCGGCACTGTCGATCGTGCCAAGCTCTTTTGCAAATTTCAGCCCGATCAGATAAATCATTGCCAGCTGCGTGGAATAGGCTTTTGTTGTCGCGACGGAAATTTCCGGACCCGCCCAGGTATATAAAACATGTTCGGAAGCGTTGGCGATGGAACTGCCGACCACATTGACGATCGACAGCGTGGTCGCACCGCGTTTGCGTGCTTCTTTGAGTGCCGCGAGGGTGTCGGCCGTTTCGCCCGACTGGCTGATGATGATCACCAACGTTTGTTCATCGACGATCGGATTGTTATATCGGAATTCAGACGCAATTTCCGCGATAACCGGAATCCGCGTGAGTTCCTCAATCACATATTTGCCGACAACCCCGACATGATAAGCGGAGCCGCATGCGACAATATGGATACGTTTGAATTTTTGCAGCGTTTCTTTGTCGAATGAAACACCGTCCAACTGGATATCGCCGTCTTTGATACGGGGAGCAATGGTATCGGAAAGCGCTTTAGGCTGTTCCATGATCTCCTTGATCATAAAATGCTCATAACCGCCTTTTTCCGCTGCGGAAATATCCCACGTGATGGTTGTGATTTCCCGGAATAGGGGGTTTAAATCCAAGTCGAAAATTTCAACTTTTTTGGCGGTCAGGCGCACAATTTCATTATCATTTAAATATAAAATTTTGCGGGTCAGCGGCAGAATGGCCGGAATATCCGATGCGATCATATTTCCTTCATCCGCCACGCCGACCAGTAACGGGCTGGCGCAGCGCACGGCATACACGTCACCCGGAAGCTCCGCGTTTAAAATGCCCAGCGCATAGGAGCCTTCCAGCTGCCGGATGGTTTTGGAAATGGTGCTCAACATATCGCCGTCGTCGTTAAATTGTAAAAGATGGGCAACCACTTCCGTGTCGGTTTCTGAAACAAATGTGTAGCCGTGTTCGATCAGCATATTTTTTAATGCGGCGTAGTTCTCAATGATACCGTTATGCACGACGGCAAATTTTCCATTTTGGCTTTTGTGCGGATGGGCGTTCACATCTGATGGTTTGCCGTGCGTTGCCCATCGGGTGTGACCGATGCCGGCTGTGCTGTCCATTCCGTTTCCATTATCAATGAGATCGCACAGCGTTTTCAAACGCCCCTCCGATTTTTTAACGGATATTTTATGATTTTTAAAAACCGCAATGCCCGCTGAGTCATAGCCTCTGTATTCCAGTCTTTCCAGCCCCTGCAGCAAAACCGGCGCGGCAGGTTTCAGACCGGTGAATCCAACAATACCACACATAGAAAAATCAACCTTTCAGCATTTTAAGTTTATTATAGCATTGTTTAACAAAAAAAGCAATATTTATCAAATTAGCAAACTTATTGAATATGTTTATGCAACAATAGGATAAAAATGAGGTTTGGAACCGTCATGCAGGCGTTTAAAAGGTCAGAAAGTTCAAAGACAGAGGAAACAGACAGATTGGAGAAAACAAAAACGGCAACACAATACAGGAATTTATAAAAAGAAACTGCGCTTTTTTTTCGGGTAAGAAAAGAGCAACACTGGGCGCCGTAATAGCTCCAGGAGACGAGCGCCCCGAAAGCAAATAAAAGAATGCAAACGGCGATGAACCATTCGCCGCCGGTTCCGAAAATATCACGAAATGCATCGGTAATCAGTGTTTCTCCCTGCATATCTTTTCCAAGAAGTCCTGAACTGACAATCACAATGCCGGTCAATGTGCACATGACGGTGGTGTCTAAAAAGACTTCAAACGCGCCCCACAGCCCCTGATTTTCAGGCGTGTTATCCGCTGCGGCATGCGCGATCGGCGCGCTGCCCATACCGGCCTCATTGGTGAAAATTCCTTTAGCAATGCCGTGTCGGAATGCGCCTGCCGACAAAAAGCCGAAGAAACCGGCGCCGGCGCTATCGATGCGAAATGCATCGGAAATAATAAGCCGGATGGCGGGCAGAATATTGGCGCGGTTGAAATATAAAACAACAATAGCGCCGGAAAAATAGAAAATGGTCATAAAGGGAAGCAGATAGGATGTGAAGGACATGAGCTTTTGTGAAGAACCAAAAATGACAAAAGCGGTCAAAACCGCTATGATAATACCTGTGAATATTTTCGGAATGCCGAAAGTCGATTCTATGGAACCTGCGATAACGGAAGACTGAGTGGCATTGCCTGTGCCAAAGGTAGCCAGAATGGTGCAGATGCAAAAAAGACAGGCAAGGGGATACATGTTACGGGTTCCGTTTTTTATGTAGTACATCGGGCCGCCGCGCCATTGCCCTGTTTCATCTTTTTCACGAAAACACATGGCAAGGTAAACTTCCGCATATTTAATGATCATACATAAAAAAGAGGAAACACACATCCAAAACACAGCGCCCGGACCGCCCAGTACAATTGCAATGCCGACGCCGACAATATTTCCGGTACCCATTGTCCCAGCAAGCGCCGTAGACATGGCGGCAAAAGGGGAAACGCCGTTTTTATTTTTTGAAAAAAGCGTTTTAACGGGCAACAACAAAATTGCGGGAAGCTTGCGAAATTGCAGAAATTTGGATCGGACAGTTAAATAGCCTCCTGTCACGATAATAAGAGTAATCACAACAAAATTCCACAAAATAAAATTAACGGTTGAAAGCATAGTGTATTTCATTCCTTTTTAAGATTTGAAAGGAATTCATGATGTTTTCATCCGTACTATATATGACAAAAATCGGACAATTATTACCCATCGTAATCCTCGATGAGTCTTGCGAGCTTTTCTTTTGTTTCAATGATGATACCGTCGTGCAGCTGTGTACGGTCTGTTTCCGGTAGTTGCGCGACATAAACGTCCAGAACATCCATGGGGTTTTCACTGTCTTTTTCAAAAACGGCGACTTTTCCCTGATATTCTTTTACTGTATAATAATCCTGCTGCGTCGTTTGATCCGCATTTTTAAAAATTAAAATTGATAAAAACATACCCGTTAAAATAATAGCGGCAGAGATAACAAAATTGAGTATTATTTTTTTCATATGCCTCTCCCTTCGGGAAATAAAATTTGTGGTAACATTAAAATGAAAAGTCTGTTTTTGTTCTTATTGTCGTCTATTTGAAAGAGATTATACAAAGATAAAAGTTAATAAATTGTAATTTGATTTTTCATAAAATTATGTTATAATAAATACCGTATTACCCTATGTTCAGTATTTGTATGCAAAGAAAGCGAGGCGATAAGTTCATGGCTTCCAAACGGAACAAAAAATCTTTTAAGGAAAAATACTTTGGAATCAAAACATCAGGCAAACGGAAAGCAACGCGTAAACCGGGAAGAGACGACCAACAGGTTATGGACGAAATGCCGATATTGGGTGATGACTTTGAAATTATCAGCGACTCCAGAAATCTGAACAGACAGCCCCCAAGGAAGAAGAAAAAGAAACGTACCTGGCTCAAGGTGCTGATTTCCTGTTTTTTGATCGGTGTAATCACCAGTTGTATTGTCTTTGGCGCATTTGCCTTTTATCTTTTTGCATTTATTGCGCCGCAGGCGGAAGAAAATTTAAAAGATGTTGATCTGAACAATTTAAAACTGGCTTACACATCGATCATGTATGCGACAGATGACAACGGCCAAGAAGTGGAAATTGCCCGGTTGCATGATGAAGAAAATCGGCTTTGGGTGGATTTAAAGGACATGCCGGACTATTTGCAGGATGCCTTTATCTCTGCGGAGGACAAACGGTTTGAGACTCATGCGGGCGTGGACTGGAAACGAACCTTTTCGGCATTTGTCAACCTGATTTTTAACATTTATGATACCCAGCAGGGCGGTTCGACGATCACGCAGCAGCTGGTCAAAAATATTACCGATGATAATGAAACCACTGTTTCCCGAAAAATGCGGGAAATCATGGCGGCGAGATACCTGGAAAGTAAATATGATAAAGACGTTATTTTGGAATGTTACTTAAATGTTATCCATTTAGGTCCCGGTGTCGACGGTGTTGAAGTTGCCGCAAATTATTATTTTGATAAACACAGCTCCGACCTGACATTAACACAGGCTGCATGCCTTGCAGCAATCACAAAGGATCCGACCGGCTATAATCCTTATAATTACCCGGAAGAAAATGAAAACCGCCGGAATTGGGTTTTAAGTGAGATGTACGATAACGGGTATATCACAAAAGAGGAATATGAAAAAGCGGTTGATGCGGATCTTGGATTGCGGGAAAAACCATCTACTGTTTTGTCAGAAGATGATACCAACACAGAAGAGTATAATTCCTATTTTGTCGATGCTGTGATTGATGATGTGATCGCAGGTCTGATGGAGGAAAAGAACTACAGCAAGGAATATGCGACCTCGCAGTTGTACCAAGGCGGATATAAGATCTATACGACTGTCGATCTGGATATTCAAAACAAACTCGAAGAAGTTTTCACCGACGACGATAACTTCTTAAAAGTCCACACCGAAAGCGGTAATAAACCGCAGGCGGCAATGACCGTCATGGATTATGAAGGACATATTGTCGGTGTTGTCGGCGGTCGGGGAGAAAAGACCGGAAACCGGGTGCTCAACCGCGCGTATTCTTCGCGGCAGACCGGTTCGGCGATCAAGCCGGTAACTGTTTATGCGCCGGCGCTGCAATATGATCTGATCACCTGGGCGTCCAAGCGAGTGGACGGACCAATTTCCAGACTGGAAAGCGGGGAATATGTCGGCAGCTGGCCGGTAAACCAAAACGGATACTATTCCGGAACGACCACTGTTTTGCGCGCGTTACAGCTGTCGTTGAATACCGTCCCGGTTAAACTGGTGCAGGAAATGGGTATTGACCGCAGCTTTGAATTCGCAACTGAAAAGATGGGATTGACCACCCTGGTCGACGAAGCAGAGGTCAACGGAAGAGTCTTAACAGACAAGACGGAATCCTCCTTGGCGTTGGGCGGCAGCGTGTATGGCACGAACACAACATTGCTTACCGCTGCTTATGCAACGTTCGGAAATCTCGGCACTTATTATGAACCAACTACTTACACGCAGGTACTGGATCAATATAATAATGTTGTTTTGGATACCACAGTGGATCACAGCCACCGCGCTATGTCGGAATCAACCGCGAACATTATGTGCGAGATGCTGCAAACTGTTACCACAAGCGGAACGGCAACCTCTGCGCAGTTTGACGGCTGGGAGATTATGAGTAAGACCGGTACGACGAGCGACACAAAGGACCGTTGGTTTGTCGGCGGAACACCGTATTATGTTGCGGCTGTTTGGTTTGGCATGGATGACAATGAAGAAATGGGCTACATGTCCAGTAACCCGGCGCTGCGGCTGTGGAAGGCTGCGATGCAGGATATTCATGAGGGATTAGAGAAAAAATCTTTCCCGGACAGCGACGATGTGGAGTATCGCGCCTATTGCACTGATAGCGGTATGGTTGCAAACACGGGTTGTTATAATGTTTCTTATGGGTACTTTAAAAAGTCTTATCAGCCAACCTGTACCTATCATTCCGGTGAAAAACGGGATGCGGCGACAAAGCCTGGGTCGACCTCTTCCAGAGATGACGACTCCGGTTCTTCTAACCAAAATAACCGTGATGACGACGATTCCGGCGGTAATCCACGGACGACTACAACACAAGCGGCGGCATCCACCACTGTGAACGAACAGGATAAAACGACCACAACGGCAGCTGAAGTTCCGGAAACAACAATACCGGAGGTCGACGAAACAACACAGCCGACGGCCGCACCGCCTTCATCGCAAACAACGCCGGAACAAACTGCACAGCCTGAAAATTCAGAATAACAAAAAAGAATGGTTCAGAAATGAACCATTCTTTTTTATGAAATTAATGATTTAAAACGCGAAAAACTGCCCGCATCGGGTTCGGAAAACACTCTTTTACGGCATAGCAGGCAATATAAAAAATAACAATCCGGACGTCATTTAAAATGACGTCCGGATTGTTCATAACGTTTTTATTCGTAGAGCTTGGAACGCTTGGTCAGCATTTCATATTTAGCTTTTGCGTCTTCTTCTGCTTTTGCGAATAATTTTTCAGCCTTTTCAGGGAATGCACGCTGCAAAGAGCTGTAACGAACTTCGTTTAACAGGAAGTCGCGATATTCAGCGGTCGGCGCTTTGCTGTCCAGCGTGAACGGATTTTCACCGTTTTCAGCTTTGCGCGGATCAAAGCGGAACAGATGCCAGTAACCGGCGGCAACAGCCGCTTTTTCTTCTGTCTGCGCAAAGGTCATACCGCCTTTGATACCATGGTTGATACACGGCGCATAAGCGATAACGATCGACGGACCATGATAGCTCTCCGCTTCTTTCATTGCTTTGATGCATTGGTTCATATCAGCGCCTTGGGCTACCTGTGCAACATAGACATAGCCATAGCTCATGGCGATTGCTGCCAGATCCTTTTTCTTCACGACCTTACCGGAAGCTGCGAACTGTGCGATCGCGCCGGTCGGGGTCGCTTTAGAAGCCTGACCGCCTGTGTTGGAATAAACTTCTGTGTCGAACACGAGAATGTTAACGTCCTCACCGGAAGCGATGACGTGATCCAGACCGCCGAAGCCGATATCATAAGCCCAACCGTCGCCGCCGAAGATCCACTGCGAACGTTTGGCTAAGAATTTGCTTTCGTCCAGAATTGCATTGATTTCCGCTTTAACAGCGTCGCTTGCCGTTTCGGATGCTTTTTGCAATGCTTCGATATATTTTTTAGCAGCAGGCGCACTCGCATCGGTATCATGTGCGGTCGCAGCCCATTCTTTGCCGGCTTCTTTGACGCAGTCGCACACATCGGATTCCATCAGGTTGTTGGTGTGCATCAGCAGTCTTTCTTTTGCCGCTTTATCTGCCAAGAACATACCGTAGCCGAATTCGGCGTTGTCTTCAAACAACGAGTTTTCCCAAGCCGGACCGTGACCGTCTTTATTGGTGGTATACGGTGTCGACGGGGAAGAACCGCCCCAGATAGAGGAACAGCCGGTGGCGTTCGCAACCATCATCTTATCGCCGAATAACTGGGTAACCAGTTTCGCATAAGGTGTTTCACCGCAGCCTGCGCATGCGCCCGAGAATTCGAGCAGCGGCTGTTTGAACTGGCTGCCTTTCACGGTGGTTTCCTTGAATTTCGCCGCAACTTCTTCTTTTTCCGGAAGCGTCAGCGCATAGTTGAAGCATTCCTGTTCAGCCAGCTGTGTTTCAAGCGGCTTCATCACGAGCGCTTTGTTGCCTTTCATGCCCGGGCAGACGTTCGCACAGGAACCGCAGCCGGTGCAGTCGAGGACAGAAATTGCCATTGAGAACTGCATGCCGTTGATACCGGTCATGTTTTTGAATTTCATGTGAGCAGGTGCATTCTTTACTTCTTCTTCCGTGACCGCGAAAGGACGGATAACTGCATGCGGGCAGACAAAGGAGCAGAAGTTACACTGGATGCAGTTTTCCGGATGCCATTCCGGCACGTCGACTGCAATACCGCGTTTTTCAAATGCGGAAGAGCCCAGCGGCACTTCACCGTTTGCATATTTCACAAAGGTGGAAACGGGGAGTTTATCACCCTGCTGTTTGTTGATCGGAACCAAAACGTTGTTGATATAATCGACCAGATATTTGTTCGCGCCGTCGAATTTCTGGGTATCGGCAGCCGTTGCATCGGCAGTTGCCCAGTCGGCGGGAATCTCGACCTTGACCGCGCCCTTGATACCGGCATCGATCGCGTCGTAGTTCATCTGAACGACCTTTTCACCTTTTTTGCCATAGGATTTTTTCGCAGCGGCTTTCATCAGTTCGACAGCCTCATCCGCCGGAATGATTTTGGAAAGTGCAAAGAAAGCAGCTTGCAAAATCGTGTTGACACGACCGCCAAGACCGATTTGTTTTGCGATATGGGTCGCGTCGATGGTATAGAACTGGATATCGTTGTTTGCGATATAAGCTTTCACTTTACCGGGCAGCTGTTTGGACAGCTCTTCCACATCCCAGGAGCAGTTCAACAGGAATGTGCCGCCGGGAACAACGTCTTCCACAATGTCGTATTTATCCATGTAGGACGGGTTGTGGCAGGCCACAAAGTTCGCCTGGCTGATCAAATAGGTGGATTTGATCGGCTTTTTACCAAAACGCAGATGCGAAACGGTAACGCCGCCGGATTTTTTGGAGTCGTAGGAGAAATAACCCTGCGCATACATATCGGTGTTGTCGCCGATGATCTTGATGGAGTTCTTGTTTGCGCCGACCGTACCATCGGAGCCCAGACCCCAGAATTTGCAGGAATGGGTGCCTTCCGGCGTGGTGATCGGGTTTTCGGTCACTTCAAGCGACAGGTTGGTCACATCGTCTTCAATGCCGATGGTGAACCGTTTTTTCGGCTGCGCGGCGTTCAGGTTCGCATAGACCGCGATGATTTGACCCGGTGTGGTATCTTTGGAACCGAGACCATAACGGCCGGAGGTCACTTCCACGTTCATACCGCTTTCAAACAAGGCGGCAACAACGTCCAAAAACAGCGGTTCGCCGATGGAACCGGGTTCTTTTGTTCTGTCGAGAACGGCGATTTTCTTCACGGTTTTCGGCAGTGCGGCAATCAGGTGTTTTGCCGAGAACGGACGGTATAAATGCACTTTGACAAGACCGACCTTTTCGCCTCTGGCGTTCAAGAAATCAACGGTTTCTTCCGCAGTTTCACAAACGGAACCCATGGCGACGATCACGCGCTCCGCATCGTCAGCGCCATAGTAATTGAACAGTTCATAATTGGTGCCGATCTTTTCATTGACACGATGCAGATAGTCTTCGGTCACATCGACGATCGCATCGTAATATTTATTGCAGGCTTCTCTGTTCTGGAAGAAGACGTCCGGGTTCTGCGCAGTACCTCTCTGGGTCGGCGTTTCCGGGTTCAAAGAATTGTTGCGGAATGCTTTGACTGCTTCTTTGTCAAGTAGTTCATCCAGATCTTTATAATCCCAGACTTCAATTTTCTGCACTTCATGCGAAGTTCTGAAACCGTCGAAGAAATGCAGGAACGGCACTCTGCCTTTGATGGCGGACAGATGCGCAACTGCTGCCAGGTCCATTGCTTCTTGCGGGCTATTGGAGCAAAGCATCGCATAACCGGTCTGCCGGCAGGCATAAATGTCGGAATGGTCGCCGAAGATGTTCAGCGCATGAGAAGCGACACAACGGGCGGAAACATGGATCACGCCGGGGAGCAGTTCGCCGGCCATTTTATACATGTTCGGGATCATCAGCAAAAGACCCTGGGACGCTGTGTAAGTCGTGGTTAAAGCGCCAGCGGAAAGAGAACCGTGAACAGCACCTGCAGCGCCGGCTTCGGACTGCATTTCAGTGATTTTGACTTCCTGTCCGAACAAGTTCTTTGCTCCGGCAACAGCCATCTTGTCGGTTTCTTCAGCCATAACGGAAGACGGTGTGATCGGATAGATTGCGGCAACGTCGGTAAACGCATATGAAGCATATGCGGTAGCAGTGTTGCCATCCATGGTTTTCATTTTTCTTGCCATTTTAAATAATTGCCTCCTAAAAAATACTTTTGCATACCCGGAGGGGACTTGTGCTGCATACCAAGTATACAAATTCATACAAAATTATTCTACTACTTTTTGCGTCAAATGTAAAGGTAAAAATGTTAAAAAATAAACAAATTTTACGAAATATTTATAAAATCCCAGACAGAGGAAAAGCCGCGGACAGATGTATATCCACGGCTTTTTGCTACAGTAGGATTTTCTGGATTTCGGCAACCGGAACATCACGCACCTGACAGCCGGTTTTCACGGCGATGGACGCCGCTGCACCGCCCGCTTCACCGATACCGACGCAGATCGGCATGGCGCGGAAGTTGGAATGTGCAAGATGGGTGCCGGAAATATTGCGGCCGGACAATAACAGCCCGTCGATCGCAACCGGAACAAGGCAGCCATAGGGGATGGTGTAGCCTTTTTCCTGTTTGAATTCGTGCTGCACGCCGTTTTTATCCAGACCGGCGCCTTCGATATTGTGAATATCAAAATTGAAGTGCGCATCACGCACCACCCAGTCTTCAAAGACTTTGGCAGAGAGAATATCCTCTTCGCCTAGTGTTTTAACACCTTTGAAATGCCGGGTTTCACGCACGCCGAGCAGCGACGCAGAGCTTAAAAGGTAGCAGTTTTCATAGCCCGGCGCATATTCCCGCAGGAATGCGACGATTTTTTCAAGTTGGGAACGGCAGGTGAAAGTCGCTTTGGTGAGGTCTTCTGCTTTTGTTCCGTCGATTTCGGTGCAGTTTGTCATGTTGCAGGTGACAACGCCGGGCAATGTCGTTGGATATAACAGCACATGCCCCGCAGGGTAAGGAAGTTTTTCTTTACCGAGTGCCTGCAATTCACCTTTTGGGGTTTCTACTGTGGTTTCAAAGGAAGGCGGGAAAACGGCTTTGTCGGTGTCCACGCCGCCGACCTTGAACATGATGGTGCAGGGCTGCATTTTGTGGTCGTCTTCCCGGCCGAGTGTGTATTCGGCGCCCGCTTTGCAGGCAACGTCTCCGTCTCCTGTGGCGTCAATGATGACCTTTGCCGTATAGGCAAACCGGCCGGTTTTATTTTCAGTGATCACCCCGCAAAGTCGGTTGCCTTCCATAATTACATCGCATACCAATGTGTATAACAGCAGATCAACGCCGGCTTCATCTAACATTTCCATGTAGATGTTTTTGAGAATCTCGGGATCGATGGTGGGGGAGATGTTATGCCGGAAAGGGTTGCGTTGTGCCATTTTGGTGAGGATTTCCGTGTAGAATTTAGCGTTGACGGTGCCGGTGAAATGACTCATCAACCCGGAGGTGGAAACGCCGCCGACATCACCGCAGTATTCGATCAGCAGTGTTTTTGCGCCGTTTCTGGCCGCTGTGACAGCCGCCGCCATGCCCGCCGGGCCGGAACCTGCCACGATGACGTCATAATTGCCCTTGATTTCGGTTTTTCGTTCTTTTTCGGTGTAAAACATGGAATCATACCTCGCTTTCCAAAATAGAGATACCAAGATCTTTTAATTGCTGTTCATCACAGGGGGAAGGGCATTCGCTCATCAGTTCCCGTGCATTTTGCATTTTCGGGAATGCGACCACATCCCGCAGACTGTCGCAGCGGGATAGCAGCATGCACAACCGGTCGAGTCCCAGCGCCATGCCGCCGTGCGGCGGTGCACCGTATTGAAACGCATCGGTCAAAAAGCCGAATTTCTGTTGCGCTTCTTTAGGACTTAAACCGAGCGCCGCAAACATCTTCTTTTGCAGTGCGGGGTCGGTAATCCGAATCGAACCGCTGGAAAGTTCCACGCCGTTGAGCACAAGGTCATAAGCTTTCGCGCGCACCTTATCGGGTTCGGAATCCAAGTATTCCACACATTCATCCATCGGCGCTGTGAACGGATGGTGCATCGCGTCGTAACCGCCGGTTTCCTCGTTGTATTCAAAAAACGGAAATTCGGTGATCCAAAGCAGATCGAACCGATCTTTCGGGATAATGTCCAGCTTTTTGGCCATTTCCAGACGCAGTGCGCCGAGTGTTGGCAAAACGATTTTGTTTTTATCGGCAACTAAAATCACAACGTCGCCGGTCTTAGCACCAACAGCCTCGATGATCGACTGCATCTTTTCTTCAGCAATAAACTTAGCGAAAGAGGAGGCAATACCGTCGTTTGTCAGACGGATCCAGGCAAGTCCTTTTGCACCGATTCCTTTTGCAAATTCCGTGAGCCGGTCGATTTCCTTGCGGGTATAAACACCGACGGCATTTTTCGCGCACACTGCCCGCACGCTGCCGCCGGCCTGCAAAGCATTTTCAAAGACTGCAAATCCGCAGTTTTGCACGTTGGCGCTCACGTCGACAATTTGCATATCAAACCGCGTGTCGGGTTTATCCGAGCCATAGGTTTCCATAGCGTGCGCATAAGTCATGCGGGGCAGCGGCAGCGGAATATCCACATTTAACACTTCTTTGAACAGCCGCTGCATAAAGCCTTCGTTGACCTGCAGGACATCCTCCACATCCACAAAGGACATTTCCAGGTCGATTTGCGTGAATTCCGGCTGCCGATCTGCACGCAGATCCTCATCCCGGAAACAGCGGGCAATCTGGAAATACCGGTCGAAACCGGCGACCATCAAAAGCTGCTTATAAATTTGCGGGGATTGGGGAAGTGCATAAAACTCACCGTGATATAACCGGCTGGGGACCAAATAGTCCCGTGCGCCCTCCGGTGTGGATTTAATGAGCATCGGTGTTTCGATTTCAATAAATCCGTTTTCCGAATAATAATCCCGCGCCACCTTTGCAATTTTATGCCGCAGCATCAAATTCCTTTGCAGATCTGGACGCCGCAGATCCAGAAACCGATATTTTAACCGCAGTTCGTCTTTGACATTGGAATGTTCCGTGATTTCAAACGGCGGCGTTGCCGCACGCGACAAAATCCGCAGATCTGAAACAGCGACCTCGATTTCACCCGTGGGAATGTCTTTATTCACCGCCGAACGCAGCCGGACGGTTCCTTTTGCCATCACGACATATTCGCTGCGCAAACTGCCTGCTTTTTCAAAAACGTCTTGATCGGTATTTTCATCAAATGCCAGCTGCACGATACCGGTGCGGTCGCGCAGATCCGTGAAAATCAGCTGACCAAGGTCGCGGTTGCGCTGCACAAACCCGCAGACGACAACCGTTTCATTGTTTTGTGCGGCGCGAAGTTCGCCGCAATAATGGGTGCGGCGCAGCTCATTCATTTTATCCAGCATGAAATATTTCCTCCATTAACCGTTGAATTTTTCAAGACTTTCATTTAAATTCTGAAAGGTGTTTTGAATATTTTCATCATAAATCGCGGTGATCACACCGTCCGGGAAAACGACTTCTCTTTGTTCGCCGGTTTTCATGTTTTTGAGCCGAGCGATTTTTTCATTTAATTCATTGTCGCCTAAAACAAGCGAGAATTTCGCACCGATCTTTCCGGCGTATTTCATCTGGGCTTTCAGACCGCGGTTATTCAAATCGGTTATCGCTTTAAAGCCTTCCTGCCGCAATGTATTGCAAAGCAGCACCGCCTGCGCCTGCGCCGCGTCTCCCATCGGGGCGATATACAAATCTACCGGTTCGGGGTCAGGGAAAGGACAATTCTGGTTTTCCATGACCATTAAAATGCGTTCAAGACCCATTGCGAATCCGAGAGACGGCAGATCCGGCCCGCCGAGCTCTTTGGCCAGGCCGTCGTACCGCCCACCGCCACAGACAGTACCCTGTGCGCCGATCTGTGAAGAAATAAATTCAAAGACTGTTTTGGTATAGTAATCCAAGCCGCGGACAATGCCGGGATTGACGGTGTAGGAAAGACCCGCGGTATCCAGCAGTGTTTTCACCGTCTCAAAATGTGCGCTGCATTCGTCGCACAGATAATCCAAAATCACAGGCGCGTCTTTGCAGACGGCTTGGCAAACAGGGGATTTGCAGTCCAAAATCCGCATGGGGTTACGTTCCAGCCTGTCTTTGCAGGTGTCGCACAGTTCGTCTTTTCTATCCTCAAAATAGGATTTTAATGCATTTTTGTAGGCTGCACGGCAGGTGGGACAGCCAATGGAGTTGATCTGCAGAGAAATATCCTTGATGCCAAGTTCCGTTAAAATAGCGTTTCCAAGCAGGATGATTTCCGCATCAGCCACAGGGGACGGCGCACCGATACATTCCACGCCAAACTGGTGGAATTCACGCAATCTGCCTGCCTGCGGTTTTTCATAGCGGTAGCAGGAGGTGGTATAGAACGCTTTGACCGGCAGCGCGTCGTTGAACAGTCCGTGCTCCAGCACAGAACGCATCGCGCCTGCGGTGCCTTCGGGACGCAGCGTGATCGAACGACCGCCTTTATCATTGAAAGTATACATTTCCTTTTGCACAACGTCGGTCGTGTCGCCCACTGAACGTTCAAACAACTCTGTTTTTTCAAACACCGGCGTTCGGATTTCCCGAAAACCAAAACGTGCGGCGGCGTCGGCAGCCGTTTTTTCAATATACTGCCATTTGTGTGCATTCGCAGGCAAAACATCCTGTGTGCCTTTGACTGCAACTGCCTGTAAATCCATAATTTCTCCTCATTTCAATTGAATATAAAATAAAAAACCCCGTCCCAATGCCTGGGACGGGACGAATACCCGCGGTGCCACCCGGATTAAACAAAAATAAAATTTTGTTTCACTTTTTTCCTTAACGCGGAAGAACGGGTTTAAAAACCGGCTCCGGAATGTCTTCCCGTTTTGCTTGCACCGAACATGCTCTCAGCAACTGCACGTCTCTCTGTCGGGATTCTAAAACGGTACTCTTTTCCATCGTCGCCTTTTTCGTTTTATCTACTCACATCCATCAATGCGCATACAAGCGCCAATCCAAATCGCCGCGTTCCAAACCGTGGATCAAAACTTCGGCGGTCGCAATATTGGTTGCAATCGGAATATTATGCACATCGCACAGACGGATGATGTTGATATCATTCGGTTCATTGGGCTTTGCGGTGATGGGATCACGGAAAAACAAAACCATATCGAGTTCATCACAGGCAATGCGGGAGGCAATCTGTTCACCGCCGCCCTGTTCACCGCTTAAAAAACGAACAATTTTTAATCCTGTTGCCTCCGCGACAATTTTTCCGGTCGTTCCGGTTGCGAAAAGGTTATGCCGGCTCAAAATTCCACAATAAGCAATACAAAATTGAATCATTAATTCTTTTTTGGCATCATGCGCAATCAGTGCAATGTTCATAAACAAAATCCTTTCTTCTTATTATGTAATTTTCATCAGGTTGTCGGGAAGTGGAATATCTTCTCCGCATAGACGGTGCGCGAGCCTTAAAAAACTCTCTTTGGCATAAGAGGGGGAAAGCGGTTTTCCGGCAGCGGATGCATGCACGATCTGTTCGTCGGTTGGAATTGCAGCGATCAGTTGCACGCCGGTTGTGTCAATGATTTCATCTATATTTAAAAATGTGCCGTTTCGCATCATGCGTGTGTTCAATTTATTAATAACCAATCGGATTTCCTGTGTTTGTTGTTTTTTCAGCAGCGCCGCGACATAAGAACCGTCCCGCACGCTGACCGGATCAGGATTAACCACAACCAATGCCATATCGGCAGCAGCAATTGCACTGGAAAATCCGGGGCCGACCCCCGCCGGGCTGTCAATCAAAACAAAATCAAAATATTCGGCAAATTTCCGGCATAACCGGGCCAACATTCCGGTATTCTGCACAGCGCCGACCTGCGCGGGCGCCGGTAGCAAAAACAGATTGGTGCAGTGTGGAACGGGCAAAACAGCTTGATTGGCGTTACATCTGCCGGATAAAATATCACTGACGTCAAACACGGTGTGAGAAGAAACGTCAAGCATCAAATCCAGTGAACGCAGACCTTCATCCATGTCCATGAGCAAAACACGTTTGCCGGACTGACAAAGTGCGATCCCGAGATAGACGGTAACGGTGGACTTCCCGACGCCGCCTTTTCCGGATGTGATGACAATGCTTTTGCCCATTTCGGATTCTCCTTTATTCCAGTATAGCATAAACAGGGGAAACTGTCAAAGTATTTTGTCGAAATATTTTCATAATTATTTATATTCTACAAAATTCAACTGTTGGTTATCATCAGAGCAATTGATCAACTTGTTGCACGCTGTTCTTTTCATTTTCCGCGAAAAAGTAAGCGTCGAAGATGTTTTTTGCAATTGGCGCCCCCAAATAGCCGTGAATACCGTGTTCGATCACAATCGCAACGGCAATTTCAGAATTTTCATAAGGTGCAAAGGAAATGAAAACTCCGTTGTTTTCGCCAATGGTTTCCGCGGTACCCGTTTTACCGCCGACCTCAATGGAATAATTGCCGAAAACAGAGGATGCTGTGCCTTCAAACGCCGCAGAAAGCATACCCTGTTTAACAACGTCAATTGCGTTTGCTGTAAAACCGGTTTCAGCGGCGACATAGGAGGTATTGTCCACGATGGTTTCAGACAGGTCATGGCTTTTGACCTGATATAAAAGATGCGAATTATAACGTGTGCCGCCATTGGCGATGGTTGCGGTATAAGTCGCCAGCTGCAAGGGGGTGAAGAGGTTATAAGACTGTCCGATTGCCGCTTGCAACGTGTCGCCCGGATACCAAGAGGCGTTGATGGAATTGGTGTAAGCAGGACCCGCCAGTGTTCCGGCCGATTCCGGCAGTTCTACGCCGGTGCGTACGCCAAGCCCCATTAGCTGGCAATAGCTGTTCATTACGTTAATACCGATGCGCCGTCCTGTTTCAAAGAAAAAGTAGTTACAGGATACGGACAACGCTTCTACAACAGTGGTACTGCCGTGATAGCCAAGGCATCGAAAGGTCATATCGCTGTAATAGGTATATTGCTGCTTGCAATAAATCGTTTCATCACCGGTGATTTTGCCGGTTGTTAAACCAATCGCTGCAATCCCCGGCTTAAAGGTGGAGCCTGGCGGATAGGTACCGTTAAATGCACGGTCGAACAAAGGATTGGCAGGATCGCTGACAAGCGCAGTATAATTGTTCTGGTATTCGTCCAACGTGTAGGTCGGACAGTTAGCGGAAGCAATTACTTCGCCGCTGTTAACGTTGATTGCCACCACTGATCCGGTAGTCGCGTTGATTTTTTGTGATTGCAGATCTTTGATCACGGTTTGGAGCGATTCACTTGCTACCGATTGGATCGACAGATCGATGCTCAGCATCACAGTATTACCCGGAACAGGCTCTTTGGTGACAATTTCTTCGATCACATTGCCATCCGCGTCTTTAATGATTTTTTTCTCACCATTGGTACCGCGCAAATAATCTTCAAAGGCGAGTTCTGCACCGGATTTACCAACGATATCATTATAAGAATAGCCCTTATCCTTTAATTTCTCCCAGTCTTCCGCGTAAATCGGTCCGGTCGTCCCGATAATTTGTGCTGCAACATCGCCAGCGGGATAATCGCGGATCGCCGTTTCTTCAATTTTGATGCCGGGAAGCGCCGCCGCGGATTCCAAAATCTTTGTTCTGGTTTTTTCACTGATATCCTCCGCGAAAGTATAAGGATAAGAAACGGAGAAGTCTTCTAAATCCATCGTGTAACGAATGCCCATGATAATACGCTGGTTGGTTTGGGAATAGTTTCCGAGATTATATTTTTCAACCATAGTGTTATAACAGTTTTGTGCTGTTGCATAATGGTTAAGACCCAGTTCTTTTTTTAATGTGCTCGCAGAAGAATCGGCGTCTTCCACAAAATTGCAGGGGAATTTATAATCGATCGGCAATTCGTCGCGCCATTCATCTTCGTTTTGCCGCAATAAAGTAACCAGCTTCATGATCGTTGCGTTAATCTGCTCCATAGAAATATAAGAAGCGTCGAACACGATGTTATAGCCGTCCCGATTAACGGCAATCGCGCGTCCATACCGATCGAGTATTTCACCTCGCGGCGCTTTTATGACTACCGTCTGTGCGGTTTGCAGATTTGCTTGATTGACATAATAATCGTGATCGGCAATTTGAATCTGCGCAAGGCGCAGGACATATCCAAGTAAAATAGCAGCGATCAGCAAAACGATAACGGTATTCCGAATGTTTTTATGAAATTTTTTAGGTTTTTCTTTTTCAAAAAACATGGCTATAATCCTTTTTTAGAATGCGATGTGCGATGAATTTTTTGTTTGCGTTCGGCTTTTTTCGGCAAAATGCCGTGCAGCCGCTGCCGACGGTTTCCATGACGGAAAATCAGCCGGAATACAAAATAAATGGGGATGACGAGCACTAAAGAATAAAACGCGCTGGCAAGATAAAAACGAAAATATAATTGCAGGGCGCCGTCGGTTAATGTTGATTTTGTGAGAAATTCCACGATAGAATGCAAGAGCAGCAAAGGAGTGGAAATAAAAAGAAGAGACAAAAAATTATTTTGCAGTAAAATTTCAATGAGTAGGCTACAGGCAAGGCCCGCCAGCATATAGGTCAACGCATGCAGTCCATGTCCATTATAAACCGAAATGTCTGTTAACAAACCTGCAATCAAACCAAAAACGGAGGCGGTTAAATCGTGTTCATGCATGGCGATAACAATGACAAGCAGAAAAAGCGGTGTGGGATAAACACCGCCAATTGGAATCATAAATGGCGTGAACTGGATAATATAAGCCAGCAATATGCAAAGAATGTAACCACAGTATCGCAGATATTTATGAATAAAAGACGACATAGAACCCTCCGTTTAATCTGCGAGAGAGGACTGACCCTCAAAATCAGTGATAATCATCACGTCTGAAACGCTGGAAATATCCATCGCAGGTTCAATAACAGCATAATAGCTGACCGCGGAATCTGAAGATTTAATTTCTTTCACGGTACCGACGATCTGCCCTGCCGGAAAAACGCCGCCGGCACCGGAAGTGATGATATAATCTCCGGCAGCCATTGTGTTGTTACGGGAAATATAAGACATTTTGGTCAACATATCGCCGGCAAGGCTCATATCTCCGGAAACATTGCCGCTGTCACGTGTTCGATTATCCAAAACGGAAATGTTGATCGATGGATTCAAAACCGTCATGACGGTGCTTTGTGTCGAATAGGCGTCGCTTATGTAGCCGACGATGCCCTTTGCAGTGATGACCGGGTCATAGACCGAAACACCGTCCAGCGTGCCTTTGTCAATGGTAAAAGTGCCGTAAGGATCAGAGGTATCTCTTGCGATCACTACAGCAGAGGCAAATTGAAAGGAAGGATTGTTTTCTTTAATTTCCAAAAAATCTTTATAAAATTCATTTTGCCGAAGCGCGTCTTCATACTCGATCAACTGGTAATCCTTTTTAGCAAGTTCTTCTTCCAGCTGATCGATTTTTTCATTCAAAGTATCGCTGCTTTCCAGATTATCAAAAAAACCGCCGACCGCGCCGGACACGGAAGAAGCTAATTTCTGAAAAGGAGATAAAACAGCCGAGAGAAAACTCGACTGCGGTGCAGACCAATCTGTCAACACGCCGAAAATAACGATGCAAACGACCAAAATCAGAGCAATAGCTGATATGACCTTAAAGCGTATTGTCTTGAAAAAAAAGCGCACCCTGTTTCACATCCTTTAATTTAATAGTATTTTGCGCGTTTCTGATAGGTATCAAAAGGCAGATCCAGTTCCAGACGTTTGGCGATGCCCCTTGCAACACAATCAAGCGGTTCGTCCGCCACATTGACCGGCATTGCGGTTTCACTGGAAATCAATTTATCAATACCAGGGAGCATTGCACCGCCCCCGGCGATGGTGATTCCATTGTCGATAATGTCAGACGCGAGTTCCGGCGGCGTTTTTTCCAATGTGAGCCGGATTGCATCAATAATCTCATGCAGCGGATCGGAAAGCGCTTCCCGCACTTCAAAAGCAGTTATCGTGATGTTTTTAGGCAATCCGTCGATTAAGTTTCTGCCGCGGATGTCCATGGTCAGATTTTCTTCTCCGTCGAATTCCCACGCGGATCCCAATTTAAACTTGATTTCTTCCGCAGTTCGCTCGCCGATCAAAAGATTGTGCTTTTTGCGCACATAGGACATAATAGCTTCATCCATATCGTCGCCGGCAGTTTTAACCGTCGCGGAGGTCACAATATCTCCGAGCGACACAACAGCCACCTCGGAAGTGCCGCCGCCGATATCCACGACCATGCTGCCGACAGAATCCCAAACAGGCAACTCTGCACCGATAGCAGCCGCCATCGGCGCTTCGATCAGATCTACAATTTTCGCGCCAGCTTGCTTTGCAGCATCGTTGACAGCGCGGCTTTCCACTTCCGTAACACCGGAGGGAATGCAGATCAGCACACGTGCGCGGGAAACAAATGAACCGTGCATAGCGCTTTTGAAAAAACGCTTGAGCATCGCTGAAGTCACATCAAAATCCGCAATCACACCGTCTTTCAGTGGACGCACAGCTACGATGGATCCCGGCGTTCTTCCGATCATATCTCTGGCATCCGAACCGACCGCTCGGACGATATCATTTTTTACATCTACTGCGACAACCGAGGGCTCCCGCATGATGATTCCCTTGGATTTTAAACATACCAATGTGTTGGAGGTGCCAAGATCCACCCCTATATCTCTGCTTAAAAACTGCAATGATAACGCGCTCCTTTGCGTATTTTTAGAAAAGAAAAATCATTTTTTTAACAAAAAAATGAGACACAATGCTTTAAAATATTATAACCTAAATTAAAATTATAAACAACTATATTTTTGTAATAAAAGAAAAATTTTTTCTAAAAATAATAAAAATCACAGAAAAGGAATGAAAAATTTGAAATTAACAAAAAGTTTGGATGAAAATATAAAGACATTGAAAAAAATGCTGCCGATCGATAAAAGTTTTGATTTGATTGGTCGAGAGATCGACATGGGCGGTATTCGCGGGTATCTTTTGTTTGTCGATGGGTTTGCAAAAGACGATATTATGATCCATGTTATGAAAGAACTGCAAAAAGTACAGCCGGAAGGTGGGTTGACAGCTCGAAAATTATTATTGCAGAACATCCCTTATATTGAAACGGAAGAAGATAATGATTTTCAAACAATTATCGATCGGGTACTGTCCGGACAGATCGCTCTGTTTACCGACGGCGATGAAAATGCTGCGTTGCTGGACGCAAGGGAATATCCTGTTCGAAATCCAAGTGAATCCAATATCGAAAAGGTCACACGGGGTCCCCGGGATGATCTGGTGGAAACAATCGTTTTTAACACGGCGCTCATTCGCCGTAGAGTACGGGACAATGGGTTGACATTCGAAATTAAAAATGTCGGCACCATGTCAAAAACTGATGTTGCGATTGGCTACATTAATACGAAAGTCGATCCAAAGCTGCTGGATAAACTGCGAAAGCGATTAGAAGAAATCGATGTCCCCGCATTGACAATGGGGGAGAAAAGTCTGGAAGAACTGCTGGTCAAAAAGAAATGGTATAATCCGATGCCGCAGTTTCGTGTATCGGAACGGCCGGATGTTTTAGCAGCACACTTGATGGAAGGGCATATCATTGTGCTGGTGGATACATCGCCGACTGCACTTATTTTACCGTCTACCTTGTTATATTTCACACAATATGTAGAAGATTATTATCAAAACCCATTAGTGGGAACAATCACACGCTTTGTGCGTATTATTGCTTTTTTAGTCACGGTTTTTCTTGTTCCTTTATTTTTGCTGTTAAATATGTACCCAGCCCAAACACCGGAATTTTTTCGATTTTTATTGCCACCGGTATCTGCCGAAATATCCATTTTCGCACAACTGGTTATTTTGGAAGTCAGCCTGGAACTTCTGCGGCTATCTTCTTTGCATACTCCACAGAGTATGGAAGCAGCGTTTAGTATCATCGGTGGTTTAATATTGGGCGATTTCGCCGTGAGCATGGAGTTGTTTGTGGCGGATTCAATCGTTTTTGCTGTTGCCTCGACAATCGCCAATCATTGCATTCCAAATCCGGAAATGGGCAATGCCACAAAAGTGTTCCGATGGTTTTTATTGCTATCGACCGGCTTTTTTGGCATCTGGGGGTTCGCCATTTCCAGTGTGATCATGTTTTTGATTATTTGCACGACCAAAACCTTCGACGATCGGCATCATTATTTATGGCCGTTAATTCCGTTCGACGGATCCGCTATGCGGCATTTACTGTTCCGTTATCCAATGGCAAAACTTGAAAATAAAAACAAGAAAAACAAGATAAGAAAAAAAGCCGATTCATAAAACCGGCGTATAAAAATGGTCTGAGGTCCGCCGGATGAAAGGCGGACCTCAGTTGCAAGTTTAATATTTTAGGGGGAATATTTATATCTTGCAAATTCATAATAACAAATCAAATGAAAAATTGCATGAAGAGGCTTTGAATGAAATAAGAACATTTTGTGAATAAAGCTAACATAAAAAACCAATTGTTTTCAATTGTGCACATATAGATAAAAACAGACGGAATGCACTTTGAAACCGATAGAATCTGTATGCAGATAAATTTTTGGCGCAATCCAACACTTGACAAGACGCCGAGCGCGTGCTAACATAAAACATACAAAATGATTTTTGTAAGATGCATACAAGTAAATAAATTTTTTTGACTATAGGTTAGCGAAAACTAACTTGTATATTGATACTTTTTGAAAAGAGGGAATCGTTATGCAAAAAATCACATTAAAAATCGACGGGATGATGTGCGGCATGTGCGAAAGCCATATCAATGATGCCATTCGCCGAGAATACCGGGTCAAAAAGGTCACATCCTCTCACAGCAAGGAAGAAACGGTGATCATAACCGGAGAGGATATTCCACAGGAAAGTTTAGCGAAAACGATACAGAATATGGGATATCATCTGTTGTCCTGTCGGTCTGAACCCTATGAAAAGAAAGGCTTTTTTGCAAGACGCGGGAAATAGGAAATTTATTGCCTTATTTCTTCCAGAATGGCGTCCAGCGCATTGAAATCCACGAAATTTACCTGCTTGCCGTAGGTTTCGATCATCGCGCGGTTTTCCGCGCTTTGTTTTTCGATCGGTGTTCTTTTTATCGCTTGATACAGCAGTTTCATGAGCAACCGGTGTCCGGCAGTCAATTTCTGATAATCGATACTGCCGCGCAGATGAAACAGCTTGATTTTCCCCAGTAATTGTTCTGGAAGCTGTTTTTGCAGCGCAGTCCGAATATTGTTTCGGTTTTCCGCGTCTTCCGGATCGGCCAATCCAACAGTGATCAAAATCACGGATTGGTCTTTTTGCGGTGAAAAATTCCGCAGGGTTTTTGACAGTCCCAGCACGCCGCCGGCGTACAGACCGCCCAGATAAATGATTGTTTTTATATCAAAGAGCGCCGGTGCGTTTTGATAACTGATTGCCGGAATTCCCGTTTTTTCCGATAGCTTTTCCGCGTACAGGCGGGTGCTTCCATATCGGCTTGCATAAATAATAAGCGCATTCATGACTGTGTCTCCTTTTGCATCATGTGCATCAGAACAAATTTTGATTGGGATGATGCTTTTTAAGCTTCCAACACACGGATTGTCTCAGATCGTCCTTCATTCAAGGTAAAACGTTCGGCGATCCCCTCTGTTAGGATGATTTCATTTTCATCGGTAACCAGCAGCATATCAAAGCCGCCGTTTTCCCGCCAGTATTTTTCCGCTTTTTCTGCTCCCATCACAAATAGGGAAGTGGAAAGCGCGTCACATAGCCTACCTTCATCACCGATAATGGTAACCGACTGCAAGCCGCTGTCTGCGGGATATCCGGTATCGGGGTCCAGGATGTGCCAATAGATAGTTCCGCTTTCATCTTCAAAATAGTTTTCGTAGCCGCCGGAGGTCACCACCGCAGCATCGCTGATTTCCAACACGCCTAAAGTTCCATCCTCCCACGGCGCACGAATACCGATGCGCCAGCTATCGCCGTCCGGTCGGGAACCGACAGCCTGGATGTTTCCACCAAGGCTGATGAGTGCAGACGCAATGTCCTGCTGTGTCAACACTTGGGTTATCAGGTCGGCAGTATATCCTTTGCCCACGGCGCCCAGATCCAGTTCCATCCCGACGGGAACGGTCAGACTTGTGCCGTCCAGCCGGATGCGGCTATAATCTACATTTTGAAGCAATTTTGTGATTTCTGCTGCGGACGGAACCTGTTTGCTGTCGGTGGTGAAGCCCCAGGCAGTGAGCACAGGATAAATGGTTGGGTCAAGCGCGCCATTCGTTTTCTGCGCCATCTCCAGTGCGAAAGCGATCAGATCGGCCGTTTCTTCGCTGACGGTAACCGCCTGTCCGCCGCTGTGGTTTGCTTTATAAATTTCACTGTCCGCATCGGTAACGGACCAGAGCGATTCCACTTTTTCGATCAGTTCTGCGGCCTCCTGTAACGCGCTATCGGCAGTGTCACCGTAGGCGGTAAGCGTCATGTAGGTATTCATAGCAAAGAGGGAACGTTCTGCTTCGGGCATCTCCGAGAGGGATGTGCAGCCCATTAGCGAAACAGACAGCGCCAGACTTGTCAAAAAAGCAACCCATCTTTTCAAATTATCGTCTTCTTTCATAATCAAAACAACAGCCAAAAGATGATCCAACGGCTGTTTTGTGAACTTTTGGATATCCTATCATTTAGGATACTACACCTTTTTACCCGTGTCAATGTTTGTTTTGTGTAAAAAAGAAACGTTATCGGCTCTGTTTTCAATTGCAAAACTTCCAAAATAACTGTTGGTGCGTACCTGGTTTTCCTTTGCAGAGAACGATAATAATTCGTTAAAAAATGGAGCTTTTGCGGTCCCAGATCATTCATGGCTTTCTGTTGCCGGAACGCTTGGAGAGAAATTTGCCTGCATAGTAAGCGATGCAGGCCCACAGGCCCATCATAGCCAGATATTCTCCAAAGAACAGTGCCAGCGGCTGCCGCATATCGAAAAACACAAATTCGCTGCGGACAAACAGATAGTCGGCGATGTTGTTTTTCAAAAATGCATAGATGCCAAATCCGCAGATCACCAACGCCAATCCCCGCAGAATCCAGACCCGGGCGGGAGATGCTTTTTTGACGCAGGCTATCTTTCGCACCATTCCCATGATCATTCCCCAGTGCAGACCGAGATGCACGCTCATCAAAATGAATCCCCAATAGGCGGCCAGCATGTGGAGGATCCGGGCAAAACCCATTCCGCCGTCAATGGGCAGGAATGCGAACACTGTTCTTGACATGATGATTCCGCTGACCATCAAACCGATCATGGATAGCAGCGCCAGAAAATTGACAACGATTTGCCAAACACGCAGAATAGAATATCTGCCTTTCATTAAATTTTTGTACCACCGCCAATTCAGGATATGATGCAGAATGAAAAGCACAAACATAGCGGCGCCCATCCATTCGTGTGCCGTTTCTCCGATCAGCATATACGCCATCTGACACAGCAGCAGCACGGTCATCACGAGATCTATACCCATTTTGAGCATCATTTTCGGCTTCAGAACAATCACCCTCCTTGAAAAATAAAAACCGTATTTTCTAAAAACAGTATACCGCCAAGTTGACTTCATGTCTAATACTTATATTGTATTTGTAATAATACGCTAAGAGCATAAAGCGGAAAGACATTTGCATTTTCTCAATTATCTCATTTTTCATATATGCCTTTTGAACATGGTTCGGAATCCAATATAAGCATTAGACATCATAGCGCCAATGCGTTAAAATATAGGTATCGGGAAAAGGAGCTTACGTTTTTTATTGATTTATAGGAGGAAAAGGAATGCAACACACCAAACTGGGTAATTCCGATCTGCAAGTTTCTCGTATCTGCATGGGCTGCATGGGTTTCGGCGATGCGGCCAACGGTCAGCACAGCTGGACGATTGATGAAGAACATTCCCGTGCGATCATCAAACGGGGACTGGAGCTGGGCGTCAATTTTTTTGACACCGCTATCGCTTACCAAAGCGGAACCAGCGAGCAGTATCTCGGACGGGCGCTGCGGGATTTTGCAAAGCGGGACGAGGTGGTGGTCGCCACGAAGTTTCTGCCACGAACAACAGAGGAGATCGCCGCCGGCGTCAGCGGGCAGGAACATATCCGCCGCATGCTGGACAAGAGCCTTGAAAATCTGGGAATCGACTATGTGGATTTGTATATCTACCATATGTGGGACTACCAGACGCCATTATATGAGATCATGGAAGGGCTGGACAATGCCGTGAAAGCCGGTAAAGCGCGGTATATCGGCATTTCCAACTGTTTTGCGTATCAGCTGGCAAAGGCAAATGCACTGGCAAAAGAAGAAGGCTTTGCAAAATTTATTTCTGTGCAGGGACACTATAATCTCATTTTCCGGGAGGAAGAACGGGAAATGGCGAAGCTGTGCGCGGAGGATAATATCGCCATGACCCCATACAGCGCTTTGGCAGGCGGGCGGCTTGCCAAACATCCCGGCGAAACCTCCAAGCGGCTACAGGAGGACAGCTATGCCAGATTGAAATACGACGCCACCGCCGCACAGGACGGCGTTATCATCGACCGCGTGGCGCAGCTGGCGGAAAAGCGCGGCGTTTCCATGACGGAAATTTCTTTGGCATGGCTTTTGACAAAGGTGACATCTCCCGTTGTGGGGGCGACGAAAATGCACCATGTCGAAGGCGCGGCAAAGGCGGTGGAGCTTTCGTTGACACCGGAGGAAATCGCTTATTTGGAGGAACCCTATGTTCCGCACAAGCTGGTTGGCGTGATGGCGCAAAACACGGCGGCGGACGCTGCAAAGCAGCACGTTTGGTCGACCGGCGATCAGAAAATCTAAAGGAGGTCTTTCAAAATGGATTATCATCAAACCGATCCGGAATTTATGGAACGTTTGGAACACTTTGCAAACAAGGAAGTGGTCGAAGAACCTGGCCAGCAGCTGGATGAACCGACCCGCTATTTAGCGATCCTGGCGACATTGATCGGCTGCCAGGGCTTGGCGGTCTATAGGCAGATATTGCCCGCCGCGCTGGATGCGGGGCTCACGCCGGTGATGGTCAAGGAAACGGTCTATCAGGCGGTCGATTATCTTGGTATCGGCCGGGTTCTGCCGTTTTTAGACATCACCAATGAGCTGTTTTCTGCCCGCGGCATTGCTTTGCCGCTTGAAGGACAGGCGACAACGACCATGGAAAACCGGCTGGAAAAGGGCGTGCAGGCGCAGGCGGAAATTTTCGGCGATCACATGAAAGAGGCGTGGAAAAGCGGGCATATCAACCGCTGGCTGGCGGACAACTGTTTTGGCGATTATTATACCCGAACCGGACTGGACTTAAAACAGCGGGAAATGATCACTTTTTGCTTTCTTGCGGCGCAGGGCGGCTGTGAACCGCAGCTGACCGCGCATGCCAAGGGCAACATGAACCTCGGAAACGATCCGGATTTTCTGGTGCGGGTCGTCTCGCAGTGTCTGCCCTATATTGGTTATCCGCGCAGCTTAAACGCGATCGCCTGCATCAACAACGCGGCGAAAGAATAGAGGATTTGCAGCGGATAAAAGATAAAGAATATTGTCCAAAAAACACCGAATTGTTTCGCGCTGAAAACAATTCGGTGTTTTCGCATTGCACAGCTTGTCGCGCGGTCGGTTAAAGATTTGTTTTAACCAACATTTTGCAAAATCATGCCAAAAGATTGCTTTTTAAAAATAACTATGTTATGATAAAGGAAAAAGATGAGAATGTGTTGGAATCAGAAACGGGGGATTGATGATGAAAAAATTTTTAGCGTTCATTTTATCACTTGCGATGCTATTTGGCATGTTCGGCGGTGTTTGTACCGTGTTTGCGGCATCGCAAACAGACGGGCAGAGTCTTGGCGCTGCGGCGGCCTGCGCCGGGCACACGCTCGGCAGTTTTAACGGCGTGCCCGCCTGTATCGATGAAAACGGGCGTTTACATATCTGTGAAAACAATTTTCCGGATGCCAATTTTCGAAAAGAGGTTCTAAATTTAGAAGGAGCAGGTGATGGTTATTTCACAGAAAATGAAGCAAAAGAAATGACCAGTTTGTCTGTTTGGGGTCAAAGCATTTCCAGCTTGAAAGGCGTGGAATTTTTCAGAAATCTGACAGATTTGGACTGCTCCGACAACCAACTGACGAATCTGGATGTAAGCGGCAATCCTGCTTTGACAGATTTGGACTGCTGGGGAAACCAACTGACGCAGCTGGATGTGCGCAACAATCCTGTTTTGACACGGTTGGACTGCTCCGGCAACCAACTGACGGCGTTGAATGTGAGCAGCAATCCTGCTTTGACAGATTTGATATGCTGGGGAAACCAGATAACGGAACTGGATGTGCGCAACAATCCTGCTTTGACATGGTTGAACTGCTCCGACAACCAACTGACGGCGTTGGATGTGCGCAACAATCCTGTTTTGACACGGTTGGACTGCTCCGGCAACCAACTGACGGCGTTGGATGTGCGCAACAATCCTGCTTTGACAAGTCTGTCCTGCGGGAGCAACCAGCTGATGCAGCTGGATGTGCGCAACAATCCTGTTTTGACATATTTGTACTGCAGCGGCAACCAGCTGACAGAACTGGATGTGCGCAGCAATCCTGATTTGACAGGTTTGACATGCTGGGGAAACCAACTGACGCAGCTGGATATAGGCAACAATCCCGCTTTGACAAATTTGTCCTGCTGGGATAACCAGCTGACAGAGCTGGATTTAAGCAACAATCCTGATTTGACAGATTTGGACTGCGGCGAAAACCAGTTGACACAACTGGATGTGCGCAACAATCCTGATTTGACAGATTTGTACTGCGACAACAACCAGTTGACACAACTGGATGTGAGCAACAATCCCGCTTTGACACAGTTGTGGTGCGACAACAACCAGCTGACGGCGTTGGATGTAAGCAGCAATCCAGCTTTGACATATTTGGACTGCTGGAGAAACCAGATAACGGAACTGGATGTGAGCGGAAGTTCTGCTTTGACAAGTTTGATCTGCAACAGCAACCAACTGACAGAGCTGGATGTAAGCAACAATCCAGCTTTGACATATTTGGACTGTCACGGCAACAAACTGACAGAACTGGATGTGCGTAATAATCCTGCTTTGACAGCTTTGTTCTGCCATGATAACCAACTGACAGAACTGGATGTAAGCGGCAACCCTGCTTTGACAAGCTTGTACTGCAACTACAACCAACTGACGGAGTTGGATGTAAGCAACAATCCTGCTTTGACAGCTTTGTCTTGCAGTAACAACGAGTTAACCCAGTTGGATGTACATAGTAATTCTGATTTGACATATTTATCCTGCAGCGGCAACCAGCTAACAGAACTGGATGTAAGCGGAAACCCTGCTTTGAGCTCATGCTATCTTTCAGATCAATTTATTTCATTGGAACTGATGCCACAAGGCGATCTTTGGATTGCCGACCTGGGGCAACTTGTTTCGCCGGATCATTTGGATCGGATCGCATCGGTCGGCGATGGTGACTTTGACCCCCAAACCGGGATCGTTCGTTTTCGTCAAAAACCATCTTCATTTACCTATCAATATAATGTGGGGAGAGAGGGAATCGAACCCATGAACGTTGTTGTCTATCCCGCAGAATCCGCCGTGACCTACGGCGATCTGAATAACGACGGGAAATACACCGCGGCGGATACCATGTTTATCCGTTTGATCGTGGCGGAATTGGACGAACCGGGACAAAGCATCAACTATAGCGCTGCGGATATGAACGGCGACGGGAAATATACCGCGGCGGACACCATGTATATCCGGCGGCTGGTCGCGGAACTCATTACGCCGGAAGAGCTCCCCGCAAACCAGTAAACCTAAAATTGAATCCAAGTCTTAAAACAAATGCCTCCCAACCGGAATTCCGGTTGGGAGGCTGCTTTTTAAATCTTAAAAAGTTGGGGCGCAATAGAAATGGAGTATTGTTCGTTTCACATTTTGTGTGTCTCAAACGTTATCTTTGCGCGTCCTTTTCACCTTTGCGCCGAAGAACAATGTATCCCGCAGATGCAGCCGCTGCGAGCAGTGCAAAGACAATGCCGCATGAAATGCCGCTGGCGCCGGTAGCGGGGCTGTTGGGAGCAGTCGGCGGCTCGGTTGAATCGTCGGATTCCGGTAGTGTTATTTGCTGCGTTGCATCGGTCGATTGTGTCGATTCTTCGGGTTGCGTCGAATCGGTTGTTCTAGTTGTTGTGGTTCCGGTTGATTCGGTTGGTTGCGTTGCATCCGTTGGCTGTGTGGATGCAGTCGGTGTGGTCGATTCAGTCGGTTGTGTTGATTCGCTCGGTGTGGTCGGGTTGGTCGATGACGGAATCTCCTCAACGTCCGGTCCGCCAAAGCTGTAAGCGGCGACGGTGCCGGAAACCTCACAGGCTGCTAAAAGCATAGGCGCTCCGTCGACCGAAAGGAAGCACAGACCTTCCGGAGACACGTCCTCCTTGATGTCTTCGCTGAAATCACGGGTGTTGATATAGTTGACATAAACGGCATTTGCCGGATCGGTTATGTCATAAACCATGACACCGCCGATGCGTTCCAAGGCGATGAAGGCATAGGTTTTGTTTCCGATCTGTCCAAGCGTCACAGCCTCGGCTTCCGGACCTTTTTTGGCGCTGCGGCTGTCCAGTTCGATATCGTCGTTGGAGCAGTTGAACCACTTCGGGAGATAACCGGCGGTTTTTTCTTCAAAATCGTTTCCGCTTTCATAAACAAGTTCCATGGTGTCGGCGTTGTAGATCGCAAAGGAACGGCCGCCATAGAGATATTCTTTTGTTTCATCCGGAACGGTGGTGCAGGTCTGATCCAGCACGCGCACTTCCGGCGCTTCGGTGCCGTCGGAAGCGGTGAGTGTTACTTCCGCTTCATTAAGATAGCCGGTCCATTCTCTGGAGTCGCCCTCGTTCGCCGTTACCAGATAGTTAACGCCGTTTGCTTCAAAGACGCTCACAGCATCCGGCATATAAACGCCGACGGCGTCCGGATAGGTTTTTGCGGCATATTGATTGTCTTCCAACAGATCGATTGCATTGTTTTCGTCGCTAAGATCTTTAAAGCCCATGCTCTTGACTGCGGTGATCGTTTTGCTTTGCAGGTCCACCGTTGCGATCGCGTTTGCTTCCTGCAGGGAAACATAGGCTTTGCTGTCGTCGGCGGACACAGCGATATATTCCGGTTCCAGATCGACTGCAGCCGCATTCATTTTTCCGTCGACCATGCCGATCAAAACGCCGTCGGCTGCCAATCCGGCTGCATCAAAATTTTCAAATCCGGCGTTGGTCACGGTTCCATCCGTCAAATCAACAACAGAAACGGAGCCTGCGGGATCGACCGCCCCGTCACCATAGCCTTCGCGCGGTTCGCCTTCATTGGCGGAAAGGACCATTTGCCCGTTGTGGGAGAAGGTCACCATATCCGGCTGCACGCCGACTTCATAGGAAGCGACCAGATTAAATGTATAATCCAGCAGGGCGATCCGGCCGGTGTCCGCATAGTCTTCCGCCTGCAGCGCCACTGCGATCCGGTCGTTGACGGTATCCACCGCAACGCTGGTCATATCGCCGTAAGCAAATCCGTCGATCAGGTCGCGCATGTCTTTTTGATCGTTAAGCGTCAGCCCTTCTTTTGCAACATCAAAGCAATAAAGCAGACCGTCCTGTCCGTTGACGACATACGCTTGCGCGGTGTCGGCGTTGTAAGCGACGATTTCCGCCACACCGCCGTCCGCGTTGGGCGTGCCGATCTGGATGCTGTTGAGACGTTCCAGCGTCAGCGAAGCGTTTTCCTCAAAGCTGTTTAGACGGAACGCGCCTTCCACCGGTGCGACAGGTTCCGTGCCGCCGGTTTCTCCATTGGAATTGTGCGGACCATTTTCCGCTTCCACCGGATCCTCATAGCTGATGTCGTCGGTATCCTCTTTGTTGTTGTCGGTATCCTGATAATCCACGCGGCGAATCGCTTTCTTTTTGGACTGCTTGTCAGAATATTCTCCCTCATATACCGGCGGGATCTGCTCATCATACGTGTCGTTGCCCTGCACCGCCAGCAGATCGACATATCCCGCAGGGCGGTTCTCATCTGTCACGGCGCCGGTGAAATCTGTGTCGCTGTTCAAATCAACGTCTGTGCAGAACAAAGCCACAGATACGCCTTTGTTGTGCAGCGCAATATCCCATTCCTGATCGCCGGTCGGCACCTGATAGCTGCCGGAGGGATCTGTAACTTCGCCGCAGCGAACAAGGTAATAGCCGTTCGGCTGGATGGTGCCGGTAAGCGACAGCTCGTTCCAGGTTTTGTGATCGCCGTCTTCACTGGAACGGTATTGCAGTTCCCATCCACTGAGATCAACGGCTGTGTCGCAGGGATTATAAAGCTCAATAAAGCTGTGACTGGCATAGCCGTCGTCGCTGCCGCCATATACCTGGTTGACCAGCACATGTTCGACGGTAATGTCATATGCGCCGTCCGCGTTATAAGGCGTCCCGGTCTGGGAACCGCTCTGCGCGAAGGCAGCAATACCGGCGGGCACAATCGAGGCCGCAACAGCAGCCGCTAATGCACCGGATAAAAATTTTCGTTTCCATGCATTTTTCATCAATACATTTCCTCCTATCTCTTTTCTGCCTTAAATTTTACCAATTTTTTTGTTAAGGGCACAAGCATGGTTGTGTAAAACCTTTCAGAATTTTTGCTGCTTGTTGGTAGCTGTCACGGCAGAAAGTGGCCGGAAAACAAAAACAACGGGTGCTGCAACACCCGTTGTTTTTCTGATCGGATAACCGTTTTAATCGCCAAAATAATTCCGGATCAACCGCATGCGTTCCATCTGACCGACATGAAAAGGACAGCGGGAATCGCAATGTCCGCAGCCGATGCAGTCATGCGCTTGTCTTTCCAAATTTGCGTAGTGATTTTTGGCAAGCTTGTCTCCGGCAAGCGCAAGATCATAATATTTATTGATAAGTCCGATGTCCAGACCGGCAGGGCAGGGTTGGCAATGGTTACAGTAAACGCAAACGCCTTTTGCCTCCTGCGGGGCAAAGGTTCCAAGAACAGAATAGTCTTTTTCTTCCGGCGTGGCATTGATAAATCCCAGAATACGTTTGAGGTCCGCACAGCTTCTGACACCGGGTAGCACCGTCAGCACGCCGGGTTTGTCCAGTGCGTATTGGATGCACTGGTATTCGGTCAGCGCATGTCCAAACGGCGAAGTCTTAGCGTTTAACAGCTGGCCGCCGGAAAAGGCTTTCATAACCGAGATGCCGACACCCGCAGCCTCGCACCGCCGGTACAGGTCTTGCCGCTCGCCGACGCTTCCGATGGCAAATTCGCCCTTTCGCTGGTAGTCGTAAGCAGGGTTGATGCTGAACATCAGCATATCCAGAAGCCCGGTATCCAATGCCATATGCACAACGTCCGGCGTGTGGGAGGAAAGGCCGATATGCCGGACCACGCCCTCTTTTTTTAGCTGTAGAATGTAATCGAGGATTCCGTCCTTTATGACATGCTGCAAGTCGGATGCTTCATCGATGCAATGCAGAAAACCAAAATCGATATAATCGGTTTTCAATGCGCTCAACTGCCAGTCAACTGAACGTTTGATGGTATCCAGATTAGTCGTCCATCCATACTTGCCGCTTTGATAGTCGGCGCCGAAATGAATCTGGAAATAAACGTTTTTGCGCTGTCCTGAAAGCGCACGGCCAAAAGCAGGGAAGGGTGTCGCGTCGGCGGAGGCCATATCAAAATAATTGATGCCGTTTTCCAGCGCCATTGTCATGACCGCTTCGATTTCTTTATCTTCAGCCATACCGATAGAGCTGGTGCCTAAACCAAGAACACTGATCTGTTCTTCTCCATGCGGCAATTTGCGGTATTCCATCATAAAATCCTCCTATGTTTTTTAATATCCCAATTCCGACAGCCAGTTGAGAATATCACGCTGGGAGGATGCGGCATCCTCCTCATAAACATCAAAAACATTGTCCGAAAGCACGGCACTGTCCGGCAGCACCGCTTCGATATCCTCCACACTTCCTGCAAGACCGCCCGTGCCGTGGGAGCAGAACAGATAAATTTGCTTGTTTGCCAGATCGTTCTCTTCAATGAAGGATAAAAGCGCCATCGGCGCACCATACCACCAGTTCGGGTACCCAAGAAAAACCACATCATAGTTTTGTATATTTTCAACGTTTTCGGTAAGCGCCGGCCGCGCATTTTCAGAACGTTCCTGATTGGCACGGGCAAGACATGTATCCCAATCGCTGGAATAAGGTTCCGTTACCCGGATAGAAAACAAATCTCCGCCGGTTTGCGCCTGCACCCAGGGCGCCAGCTGCGCAACATGACCGGGAGATGTGACGCTGGGAGATGCCACTGCATCCACTTCTCCATCAATAACAGCATTGTCCGCCCAGGAAAAATATGCGATCAAAATGTCACTGCCACCCGCCGGTGTATTTGCAGCATTTTCCGAAGAGGAGGCGTCCGCGTTGGAAGACGATTCTGATGAAACAGACGCTGTGTTGTCTGACGAACTGCCGGGCGAGGTGGAATTTTGTTGGTCTGCGCCGCACGCACACAGGGAAAATGTCAGAAGAAACGCCATGAGCAATGCGATTGATTTTTTCATAGGGAATCCTTCTTTCTTTATTTAATCAAAGTTCTTTGAAAAATGCAAGTATATTTTTATCCGGCATAACCCAGACTGCTGAGCCATTCGTTCACCCTATCTTGTGCATCTGTGGCGCTGGAGCCGCCAATCGACAAGCCCTCCTGCACGGTTGCGCCGGACTCCATGTTTTCAATGACGCTAAGCGTGTTTGAAAATCCGCTGCCGCCTGAGGTTACAAAGGGCACGATCGTCTTTCCGGAAAGGTCTACTTCGTCCAAAAAGCTATATACAGCCATTGGCATATCGCCCCACCAGTTCGGGTATCCCAGGAAAATGACATCGTAGTTATCGAGATTTTCTATCTGGTTGGCAAGTTCCGGACGAGCATCTGCACTTTGTTCTTCTTGTCCTTTGTCAATGGTTGCATCATAGGTGTCCGGATATTTTTCTACAGTTTGGATCGAAAACAGATCTGCACCGGTCGTTTGTGCAATCATGGCGGCTACCACGCCGGTATTGCCGGTCGTTTCACCATTCCAAATCTGAATGCTTGCACTGGAGGATGCATCCACATCATCCGGCAGGTCTGCGTTTTCGGCATAGCTAAAATAAGCTACCAGCAGATTGGTGCCGTCTTCTTCAACAGCTTCTTCGGATTGACCAGACATATCCGCCGCGGAAGCGGATGTTTCCATTTCTGTTGTCTGCGAACTGCGCAAAGTTGTTTCCGGATCGGAACCGCCCGCCGTTTCATTGCCGCCGCAGGAGACCAGCGAAAAAGACAGTGCCAGCACGATGAAAATTACCGTGAGTCGTTTCATAAAATTGTCCTCCTCTTATGTTTTTTGATTTTTTATTTTATAGATTAAATAATCCAATCGATCCAACGATTGTTGCTTTCCATGAATTTCATCCAACAGTTGATATCGGCATTTGCGTAAAATGCGAACCTGTTCTTCACTTGTATTTCGTTCTGCGTCATAAAGCGATACAAATCGTTTGAGTGTATGCAAATCCATGCCCGCATTCATCAGAAAATGAAGCTGGGAAGCGCGCTGCAGATCCGATTCTTTATAGTCCGATTTCCCGGCTTCTGTTGTGTTTCCTTTTAATAGTCCGCTTGTCTCAAATAGCTGCAATGTTTTCAAATTTAAATGAAACCGTCTGCTTGCCTCCTGTAGTGTCATTGACGTCCCCCGTTTCTGCAAAAAAATAATGTAAGTGCAGCAGAGAAAGCGTTTTCCGCTACACTTACATTATAAATAGAAGTACATCCTATGTCTAATACTTGTTTTTCATATTATAAAATGCTCATAAAGCATGCCTAACACTATTGGGTATTCAACGTATTTTTAATATATGCAATGAATTTGGAAGCTGCCAGACCAAAAGGCTGCTGCCGTTTCCAGGCCAGCACACTGGTCGCCGTCAGCTCCGGATACAGTGGGCGACAGATAATTTTTTCTTTATCCCAAAAGGAAATAGACGCCTGAATGCTAATCGAATAGGCCAGCCGATTATGTACCATAATGGAGGCATTAGAGGGAAGATTGCTTGTGAACAGCACATGCAATCGGTTAAAATCATCTCCGAACCAGCTGGCAAGTTCACTTTGCACGCTGAGTCTTCGCGGTAGAATCAGCGGTTTGTCCACCAAATCCGCAGCAGTCACATGATCCTGTTTTGCCAAAGGGGAATCCGGATGCATCACGACAACCCATTTTTCGCGCTGGCTCAGACGGATAAAATCATACTTTTCTATATTGATCGGTTCCAGCAGCAGGCCGATATCCGTCAGGCCGCGATCCATTCGGTCTTTGATGTGATCGGCAGTAGCTGTATATAAATCAAAAGAAACGGCGGGATAGCGTTCATGGAAAGAGCGAAACAGTTCCGGCAGCATCTGCACCGCGGTCAGATCCCCGCATCCGACGGACACTGTGCCTTCCACAGCTTCATCCTGTTCGGTGAGTTCTCTTTCCGTTTTATCTACCAGTTCTAAAATTTCCTCCGCGCGGCGGCGCAGCAAAAGCCCCTCGCTTGTCAACACGATTTTTCGGGTGCCGCGGTCAAATAGCTTGACCCCCATTTCTTCTTCCATTTGCGCGATCTGGCGGCTCAGGGTAGGCTGGGTAATGTGCAGGACTTCTGCCGCCTTGGTAATGCTTTCTTCCCGAACGACCGTCAAAAAATATCGTAGAACCCGAATTTCCATCCTTGAACCTCCCGAAAAATTTGTTATGTTTATTTTATCAGACGCATGCCTAAAAAGCAATAATTATTATATTTATATACAAAATAACATATATCCGGCACTGTTTCGGCCGCCGGCAGAAAAAAAGGAAGTGCAAATAGAAAATGCGTCGTTTGGGGTTTGCGCACCAAACGACGCATTTTAACTACAAGTATTGATCAGAAAAACCGGCAAGCCGACGCTGGAAATAGGTCAGCACGAACGGTCTGTTTGCTCGTCCCAATCGGCGTCTACGCTTCCGAAACTGATAAAACGTCTGTCTTTCCAACGTGATTTTTCATCTATGCTATGTTCTTCAATATCCTTTCTCTCTTTATAAACAATGCCTTTTACACTTTTTAGTTGTATCGATTCATAAGCCTCTTTGGGAACAAGAAATTCTTTTTTTGAACCGTCGTAGCATTGAAATGTAATAAAATAAGAAATGGTTTGGTCATCTGCGTTTTCTTCGGTTCTTTTTTCTATCACTTCCGCTTGTTCATTGTGATTGGAAAAGTCATTTTCAAAATGAATAAAGGCTCTGCATTTGTCATTACCCTCTTTAAAAGTTAGTATTCCAGTGTCACCTTCCTGTATCGCTTCATAGAATTCCTTATTCGTATCATCCGTATGCCGCCCTGTATAAGCTGGTGCACGGTAATCTTCTCCGATGTTGAATTCCTTTTCCGAACCGTCTGAGAATTTGAAAGTAACAAAATATTTAAAGGTATAAATATTGTTTTTCCGATCCCGCAAGACGATTTTTCTTTTTCCGCCGACTTCTACCTGTTCCTGCTGTTCCGGACTTTTCTGCAACAATTTTTCTTTTTTACTGTGCCAGATCCCGCCGATGAATGCCATAAGTATTAACAGCCCGACAAAAACGATTATGATGATCTTTATTATTTCTAAGATTACACCCATATTGATTTCCCCCTAAATTTTAACTTTATTTGACATCATTATATCTCTTTGCGCGATCTTTGTCAATAAAAAACAAATTCCCCGATACATGCCGGCATGTATCGGGGAAACACATACTAAAATCTTTATTTTTATACGTGCCTGGGCTTATTTGTTGGCTTCTTCTACTGCAACAGCACAAGCAACGGTGGCGCCGACCATGGGGTTGTTGCCCATGCCGATGAGACCCATCATTTCGACGTGTGCCGGAACAGAAGAGGAACCTGCGAACTGTGCGTCGCCATGCATACGGCCCATGGAGTCGGTCAAACCGTAGGAAGCAGGGCCTGCAGCCACGTTATCGGGATGCAGTGTACGTCCGGTACCGCCGCCGGATGCAACGGAGAAGTATTTCTTGCCGTTTTCCATCGCCCACTTTTTGTAGGTACCTGCAACCAGGTGCTGGAAACGGGTCGGGTTGGTGGAGTTACCGGTGATGGAAACGTCGACCTTTTCGAGTTTCATGATCGCAACGCCTTCCAGAACATCGTTTGCACCATAGCATTTAACAGCCGCACGCGGACCGTCGGAGAATTTGACCTCGCGGACAACTTTTAAGTCGCCGGTGGCAAAATCATATTCAGTTTCCACATAAGTAAAGCCGTTGATTCTGGAGATGATGTAAGCGGCATCTTTGCCAAGACCATTCAAAATAACACGCAACGGTTTCTTTCTGGCTTTGTTGGCAGTTTGCGCAATACCGATTGCGCCTTCTGCGGCGGCAAAGGATTCGTGGCCTGCTAAAAAGCAGAAGCAATCTGTTTCTTCACGCAGCAGCATACCGCCCAGATTACCGTGACCTAAACCAACAGCGCGTTGTTCGGCAACAGAACCCGGAACGCAAAACGCCTGCAGACCGATACCGATCGCTTCAGCAGCGTCGGCTGCTTTTTTAATGCCTTTTTTCAGTGCGACAGCCGTTCCAAGGGTATATGCCCAAACAGCGTTTTCAAATGCGATCGGCTGCACGCCCTTAACGATCGCTTCCACGTCGATACCTTTGGATTTACAGTATTCCGCGGTTTCGTCGATATTTTTAAAACCATATTCAGCAAGACATGCCTCAATTTTGGGCATTCTTCTTTCCATACCTTCAAATGTAGCCATTTGTCATTACCTCCTTATTCTTCTCTCGGATCGATGTACTTCGGAGCGTCAGCATAACGACCATATGTACCGATATTTTTTTCATAAGCTTCTTTCGGATCCATGCCGTGACGGATGTCTTCCAGCATTTTGCCGAGCTTAACGAATTTATAACCGATGGCTTCACCGTTTTCATCCACGGCGACCGAGAGAATATAGCCTTCCGCCATTTCAAGGTAACGCACACCTTTTGCTTTGGTCGAGAAAATCGTTCCCACCTGTGAACGCAGACCTTTTCCCAAATCCTCCAGACCGGCGCCGATCGGCAGGCCGTCTTCCGAAAAAGCGGTTTGCGATCTACCATAGACAATTTGCAGGAACAGTTCACGCATCGCGACGTTGATCGCATCGCAGACAAGGTCGGTGTTGAGCGCTTCCAGAATTGTTTTGCCGGGGAGGATTTCACCAGCCATAGCGGCCGAATGCGTCATACCCGAGCAGCCGAGCGTTTCAACCAGCGCTTCTTCGATGACGCCGTTTTTAACATTCAGCGTCAGTTTGCAGCAACCCTGCTGCGGTGCACACCAACCCACGCCGTGTGTCAGGCCGGAAATATCTTTCACGTCATATGCCTTGACCCATTTGCCTTCTTCAGGAATCGGTGCGGGACCATGATTTGGACCTTTTGTTAAAGGACACATTCTTTCTACTTCATGAGAATAGTTCATTGTATTCATTCCTTTCAAAGCATTCAATGTTTAATACCAGAAAATATTATAATCAATTTTTCACTGAATTTCAAGAGAATTCCACAAGATTTCACAGAGTTTGTGAAAAAATGAACAATCGGGAAATAAAAAAACAAAAATTTGTATTAAATCACGAAAGCCGGTTATTCACCGGCTTTTTTGTTGATAAATTTGGTTTTAAATTTTGAATAAACGATGGTTTGATCGTGATAAAGGCCGTAGTAACCCGACAGCATGTAACTGACGGCGATCGCAGGCAAAAAATAAAACACAGATGAAAATCCGAACAGTTCAGCTGCAATCAGCAGCGAAGAAACCGGACAGTTTGTCACCCCGCAAAATACACTGATCATTCCCACTGCGGCGCACAAAGACGGTGAAAAGCCAAACAACAGACCGAAAGAACAACCAAACGTTGCACCGATAAAAAAGGAGGGGACAATTTCGCCGCCTTTAAATCCGCAGGAAATGGTGATAACCGTGAACAAAATTTTTAAAAGAAAAGCGAAAGGCACCGCCTGTCCGCCGACCGCGGTCGCGATTTGCTCCATACCTGCGCCCAGATAATCCCGGCTGCCGCATAAAAGCGTTAAAGCAATGATGAGCACACCGCCCGTGAAAATTCGGATATATGGATTGGTAAGAAATTTCCGAAACAGCCGGTTACCGCCGTCCAGCGCCAGACAGAATAAAATGCTCAAAACGGCGCATAAAACGGCCAGCAGGGTAATCATCGAAAATGAAAAAAAGGAGAAATCCGGCACAGAAAGAATGGATAGCGAAGTGTGCGGAACCGAAAAAAGCTGTGCACAAAAATGAGCGATCAGCGAAGAAAAGACGCAGGGCACCAGCGCTGCATAATACATGATGCCGACGCTGACTACCTCCATCGAAAAGAAAGCGGCGGCGACCGGTGTGCCGAACACGGCGGAAAAAGCAGCGCTCATTGCACACATAGTCGCCACCCGCCGGTCGTTATCATCAAACCGCAAAAGCCGCCCTACCTGATTGCCGATACTGCCGCCGATTTGCAAAGCAGCGCCTTCCCGTCCGGAAGAACCGCCGAACAGGTGCGTTAGAATCGTGGATACAAAAATCAGCGGCGCCATTTTTACCGGCAGTTCTGATTCAGCATGTATCGTGGCCAGCACTTGATTGGTACCTCTGTCATGATCCGAATGGGTAATTCGATAAAGAAATACGATCACAAGACCGGCAAACGGCAAAAAATAAAGCAAAAAATCATTTTGTTCGCGTGTTTTGGTCGCAAGATCCATGCAAATGGCGAACAAAGCGCCGATGCAACCCACGCCAAAACCGATCCCAATAGAAACCAGACACCATTTGAGAAAGATCCACAAGTGCCGGCCGATATTTGCGCCATATTGTCTGAAATTTTCAAAATGCAAAAGAAAGTCACCCCTAAAATTTTGTTTCAGGAAACCCGAAAAACAGATGTTGCCCAAAAAAGGACAACATCTGTTTACTTTATAACTGCCAGTCGATCGGCGGAATCTTATGCTGCAGCAAAAACGCGTTGGTTTTGGAAAAATGCCGGCATCCGAAAAAACCGTTATTTGCCGAAAAAGGACTCGGGTGCGCACATTCCAGAATCAGATGATTGGGATTGGTGATTCGCACCTTTTTGGCTCTTGCATTGGCGCCCCATAAAAGAAAGACCAGCGGCTGCTGCCGTTCATTCAAAACGTCGATGATGCGATCGGTCAGTTGTTCCCAGCCTTTTCCCTTGTGGGAATTCGGCTGCCTTTCGCGAACGGTCAAAACGGTATTTAACAGCAAAACACCTTGTTTTGCCCATTTGGTTAAATTTCCGTTGTTGACCGGCTGATCAATACCAAGATCGCTTTTCTGTTCTTTGTAGATATTGAGAAGCGAAGGCGGGGGCGGCACACCATCGGCAACCGAAAAACACAGTCCATGCGCCTGGCCGGCTCCATGATAGGGATCCTGACCTAAAATCACAGCTTTTACATCATAATAATCGGTGAACCGCAACGCGTTGAATATATCGCCCATCGGCGGATAGATACGCTGCGTTTGATATTCATGCTTTAAAAACGCACGCAAAGCCTGATAATATTCGCTTTCAAACTGATCTTTTAATAGAACGTCCCAGGTGTTGTTAATTTGCACCATTTTAATCCCTCGTTTTAAAATCACAAAGCGCCGTTTGCAGCAAATCCGTGTCGGCATGCAGCGGTCGAATCTTCAGCCGGAAGGTGAATTCTTTTTCCTTCAAACGGTATTTTTCCGGCAGTTCCGGACCGCAGGCGTTGGAACCGACGCCGCTTTGCCGGTAATCCGCACAGACCACGGTTTTGCTCGGTTCGGGCAGATCATAGACATGTTTGGCGGCTTCCAGCTCTTTTGCAGACCAGGGGAGAACCGAGAAATCAAATCCTAAGTCGCTCTGATACAAAAGTCCCTGTTTTTGTGCATTATACACCGTGCCCCACAACGTCTTATAATGGTTGCCGGATTCCTGCGGCCTCGCATTGTCGGCAAGCATTGTATTCACATTGGCTCTGAACCGTCCCATATAAGAGGAGTTATGCTTATCAATATAGCTTTCATTGGGGCCAAATCCGAAATATTCGATGGTATCGAAGGCTTTGTCCATCGCCATGCAAATGCCGAACCGCGGGAGATACAAAGCTTTTTCATCGACAGAAACATTCGTTTGCATATCGATCATGCCAAGGCTGTTAATGGTCCATTGGGCCGTCAGATCCAGATAACAGCGGCGGGAAACAGCGCCCATTTTAGCAAGCACCTGAATGATGACACAATCATCCTTTTGTTCCCACTGCACATTCCTGGTCTCGCAAACATATCGGTCATAGCCAATGTCTCGCCAAAGCGCTTCCATGTTTTCACGGTCGTTATCGGTAACGGCGCGCCAGAGGTTATAGCGCATCGGTTCCAGCAGCATTGGATGCTGATCGACTTCCAACTGATCGAATGCGCCGGTGAATTTATTAAAATGATAGGCAAATTTTTCGCCTTTCACAATAAGCGTACGCTCAGTTTCAGTCACTGCAATCGGTTTTGCATCATAGGTAACGGTCTGAACAACATCTTGTGTTGGAACCTTAAACTGCACAAAAGCGACTTCATGTCCTGCGTCCGCCCAGGCGGTATCTTCCAACTGCTTGAAACTAAACCGCAGGTAGCAGTTTCCGGTGTTTGGAAATTTCGCGTTGACGCGAATCGTTTCTGTCCGCTGTGGCGGAATCGGAATCGCACCGATCACACCGGAATCGATGACTTTACCCTCCAGCGTTAATTTCCAGCTGCATTCCAAACGGGAAAGATAGATAAAATCATAAAGATTGGTCACTTTGAAAAGACCGTCTTCAAAACTTTGCACTTCCATCTTGACCGGCTGGATCACATTTTTATATTCTTTAAGCCCAACGCTTGGTTCGCGGTTCACAGAAACGAGTCCATCGACACAGAAATTGGAAAAATGGACGGTCTCACCAAAGTCACCGCCGTAGCCGTAAAGCGTTTCGCCTTTTTCATTTTTGCCAACCGGGAACTGCTGGTCACACCATTCCCAGACAAAAGCGCCCGCAAAGCGTGGATGCGCATAAATAATATCCCAATATTCTTTAAAATCACCGGGGCTGTTGCCGAGCACATGTGAAAATTCACAAAGCACCAACGGACGTTTTTCGGTTTGATTTTCGAAATATTCTTCACACCAGTCAAACGTCGGATACATCCGGCTGACAACATCGGTATCCGGCGGGGTATCTGTTCCGTGGCAGGGGACGTTTTCATAATGCGTCAGTCTATCCGGATCGCGTTGTTTTGTCCATTGCAGCGCTTTGATGCTGTTTTGTCCCCAACCGGCTTCGTTGCCGATCGACCATAAAAGCACGCAGGGACGGTTTTTATCCCGTTCCACCAACCGGATCACACGATCCAGAATCGGTTTTTCAAAGGTTTCATCCTGCGCAATGATACCGTATTGCGACGTTTTGTAGCCGCCGTCAATGGTGACAACTCCATGACATTCGTGATCTGCTTCATCGATGACATAAAAACCATATTGATCGCAAAGCTGCAAAAAACGCGGATCGTTTGGATAGTGGGAGGTGCGGATCGCATTGATATTATAGGCTTTCATCATCATGAGATCCTTGAGCATTTTTTCTTCACTGATGGTATAGCCGGTTTCAGGATCGGAATCATGCCGGTTTGTACCTTTAAATTTAATGGCACGACCGTTTAATTTGATGACACCTTCGTCAACGACAAAATGTTTGATACCGACCTTTTCCACGATATATTCACCGCAGCACTCTATGATAACGGAATACAGGTAAGGCGTTTCGGCCGACCAGAGCATAGGAGATTCGATGGTGAACTCAGCTGTTCCGTCGGATGCGGATACCGTGCGTTCCAGTGTGCCGCCGTCCGGATCGATGAGCGTGCATTTGATGCCGGAAGCGTCCGGTGCGTCAAAGTCAATGCGAATATTGCCGGTGCGAAAATCATCGGCAACACTGGTGTGCACAAAATAATCGGTCAGATGGCCCTTTGGACGGGAAAGAATATACACGTCGCGGAAAATACCGGAAAGACGGAATTTATCCTGATCTTCCAGATAGCTGCCGTCGCACCATTTTAAAACAACAACAGTAATGTTGTTGACGCCGGCATGCACATAATCGGTAATATCGATTTCAGACGAGGAATGGGAAACCTGGCTGTAGGCTGCGAACTGCCCGTTGATGTAAAGGTAAAAACAACTGTCCACCCCTTCAAAATCGATATAATGCCGGAAGGTTTCAAAACCGTCGGGCAAAGTGAATTCCCTAAAATAAACACCAGTCGGGTTTTCGTGCGGCACGAACGGCGGATCATAGGGAAACGGAAAATCAAAGTTAGTGTATTGATGCTGATCAAATCCTTGCGTCTGCCAGCAGCCGGGCACATCAATTTTATTTTTGAATGCGGAGGCTTTCCCGTTGATGATCGTGTCCGGCACATCAGCGAGAGAGGGATAATAATTGAAATGCCATTTCCCATTCAAACTGGTCAGCCGGTCGGATTGCTCGCGCCGGTTGGTCAGCGCCGCTGCCGAGGTACCAAAGGGAACATAATAGGCGCGCGGCGGGCAACAGTTGACATGCAGTGTTTCAAAGTTCTGGTGAAAATTTTGCAGTTTCATAGCTTTCTTCCTTTCCAGTTCAACAAAGGATGATTTAACAAACGGGCTTGACCGCTTTTTGATTAAAAGATAAAAAATTCAAATTTCCCCTTGAGCATCATATGCATTGCCCATCGGCATTGTAAACATAATTCAAAGAGCCGATTTGCTGTCCCTTATGATAATAGACTCTGGGCACACGTTTGCCCACAATACAAACCGTTTCATAATTTATGGAATGGTATAATGCAGAAAATGTTTCAACCGGCAAACAACCGTTGGAATCGCTGCCAAACAGCAGCACTTCCATACCCTCGCAAACGTCGGGAATTCCAGTCACATCAACAACCATTTGGTCCATGCAAACCCTGCCGATCACCGGCGCTTTATGCTTTTTGATCAGCACATAGCCGCAGTTGGACATTGCGCGGGGATAACCGTCGGCATAACCGACCGGAATGGTAGCGGCAGTGATTGTCTGCTTTGCCCTGTAAGTGCGCCCATAGCTGACAAAATCGCCCGGCTGCAAGGTTTTTACCATCGACACGACCGACTTTAAACACATGCAGGGTTTTAAATCGTACCGGCCGCGAAAATAGGAGGAGGGTTCCATGCCATAGAGGATAATACCGGGACGAACCATATCCAAATGCATATCTTTATTTTGCAGCGTGGCCGCCGAATTGCAGCAGTGCCGCAGTTCAAAACGGATGCCTTCCTGTTCTAATTTTTGAATGAGATCACAAAACAGATGAAATTGGAGCCGGACAAAGTCTCCGTTTGGATCGCCGTCCAGATCGGAAGAAGCAAAATGTGTGAAAATACCACTGCAATTTAAATTTTTGAAGTTACAAACACGTGTAATTTCCGTTTTTGCCGTATCGTCATCGTCGGCATGGTGCAAAAAACCGATGCGGCTCATGCCAGTGTCAACCTTAATATGTACATTGACGACAACATCGTCTTTTTCAGCATAGGATGCGAGTTGTCGGGCGTATTCCGTATCAAATACCGTCTGTGTGATCTGGTTTGCATGCAGTTCTTTGGCAAGGAATGCTGGTGTATAACCCAAAATCAGAATATCCTTTGTGATGCCAAGTGTTCGCAATTGTAACGCTTCTTCAATGTTGGAAACCGCAAACCAGTCTGCGCCGAAAGATTGCAGCGCAGGCGCAATGAATTTCACACCGTGCCCGTAAGCGTCGGCTTTCACGACCGCCATCATTTTGACATTCGGTTCCACGTGGTTTCGAATCAGCCGGTAATTGTGTTCCAGATGATCCAGCGATATATCCGCCCATGTTCTGGGTAAAAAAGAGTTCATGATAAGCTTCACCTTTTTATGAATTATGAAAAACAAATTCGCGCTATGTTCATTAATGATAACATTATAATAGCAGAAATTCGATTCGTCAATGCATGGTTTTGAATTCTTTGAATATAATAGTATGTAATTTTAGTTTGCGAGGTGAAGAAAAATGGCAGAAACACAAAAAGACAACAGTCAAGCCCCGAAAAAAGACTGTGGAGATATCGATGATTTTATCTTTAAAGATGAAGAAATCAAAAAACACAGTGAAAGGTAAAATTATAAAACGCCTTTTTCGAGCATGCCCCTGGTGAACGGTTCTTTGGACGGCAGATGCCGGCGGTAACTGTCGATCACAGCGGATACTTTGGCTTTTGTCTCATCGGTAAATTGCAGGAATAAAAAGTCGCACGCATTTAGAATATGCGGCCGGTCGGCAAGATAGACCGGGCGGCTGTTATAAAGCCGGACAGCATTATCTTCACAGAAAATCCGAAACGCAATTTGCTTGCGGTCGGTAATGGTATGATCGCAGTTTTTGCAGCCGCTTTGGGATTTGATCGGACAATTGCGCAGCAGCATCAAAGGCAGCCGTCCATAGGCAAAAATACCGGTTGGAACGGGAGCAGATATTTCGTCGATCTGTTGTTTTGCACATTCGGCGCTTAAAATGATTTCGGAAAAGGGGAGTGCTTCGGCTGTATCGGAATTATAACAGTTCATGCCGGTGCCACCGATCAGTGCAAGACCGCAGGAAAGAATCAGATCCACGGCACCGATGTTTTCACACAACGCCGTTTTTACACCGATATTTTTGAAAGCTTGCAGCCGTTCCCGGATTTTTTCGTCACACCCAAAAAAACTGGGCGGTGTTTTCACAGCGATGGGATAACCGGCGTCGATATAACTTTGCACAGCATGAAAATCCGAAAACAACGGCACAAAGATCAGATCAATACAGTCTTTCCTGTCCGGGATCTGTTCGAGTGTGTGAACGCTGATATAGGTTTTGGAAGGGCATGGCGTCCGTCGCGGTCGGCTGGCCGGTAAAACGTCTTGAAAAGGAATGGGGGCAGGCTGCCCACGTCGTATCGTCAATTGCTGCAAAGCATCTGTTTTCAATGTGTTGACAGCGGCGGAGGGGAGCGTTAAAGTTTCTTCGATGTCAATAGATAAATGGTTTAATCGGTAAGGTGTTCCGCCGCATTTTTGCAACTTGGAATGCAGCCATTCATAAGAAAGCGGGACGCTGATCGCTTTTTGCGGAATTTCTCCCGTCACACAGACTTTGTTGTTTCCGTCAGATGCCCAAAGTGTTGCCGGTGTGTTTTCCAAAGCGGTAAAATGCATATCAACCGGAACAGAAGAGCGTTCTCTTCTGTATAGCGCGTGCATATCGGATAAGATTTGTTTGGTGGCGGTCATGTCCTCTTCGCTGCGCACGCCGAACATATTCCGATCAATGTTTCCGGTAAAGTAACCGTCGGTAAAGCCGGAACGGGAAAAAACACGTTGCAGCGCATCCATTTTTTCAGTCGATACATGGCCATGATCCAGTGCATACCGCGCACAATCCACCGCCATTGCAACATATTCCGGCCTTTTCATCCGTCCTTCTATTTTCAAAGATGTGATCGAAAGCGCTTTTAACGTTTCAAAGTGGGCATAGAGATTCAAATCTTTTAAACTCAGATCGTGACCATTGCCGCCTTTCACGGAAAACGGCAGCCGGCAGGGACCTGCACAAAGGCCACGATTGCCGCTGCGCCCACCTAAAACGGCGGAAAACAGGCATTGACCGGACATGGACATACAAAGCGCACCCTGCACGAATATTTCCAGTTCCATGTGTAAATCCAAGGCTGCATCGGCCATTTCCCTGAGTTCTCGGAGCGTGTTTTCGCGTGCCAGAACAACCCTTTTGAAACCAAGTGCTTTTAGCTGTTTTATCCCACTTATATTATGAACAGTCAACTGGGTGGATGCATGCAGCGGCAATGCCGGCGCTGCTTGCCGGAGACGCTTGGCAAGCCCCAAGTCCTGGAGAATCACGCCGTCAATTCCTGCCGCCGCTGCACGTCCGGCAAGGGAAAGGGCATCTTGCATTTCTGCATCAGAAATAAGGGTGTTCAATGCTAAATAAGCGCGAACACCCCGGACATGACAATATGAAACAACGAACGCGATATCGTCGTCGCTGAAATTTTTTGCGTTTCTTCTGGCATTGAATGAGGCGGCGCCAAAATATACCGCGTCGGCTCCCGCGCGGACAGCCGCTTCCAACGCTTCCATCGATCCAGCCGGTGCTAACAGTTCCATTATGAACGGCTCAATTTCGCTCGCAGCGTCTGGTTTTCTTTGTTCAGTCTTTCGATTTCGCGGCGGGCTTCATCAGACTCCAGTCGTGCACAGGCCAGTTCATTGGATAATTCCTTGATTTTATTATGGAGTTCCTGTGTGTTAATCGAGGTCTTTTTGGCTTTGTCGCAATATTCAAGCGCTGTGAACACAGACGCCATCGTAACGGAAAGAAAAGAATTTTTGGAAGTCATCTCTTTGATGTGCTGGTTAACTTCATTTCCGATTGACTGCATATAAGCCTCATCGTCATCTGTCGTTACATATAAATCTATGCCGCCTACAGTTAAACGAATTTTATTAGCCATAACACAATACCCTCTTTTCATTCTTATTTCTACATTATACAACATAATTACTGATTTGTAAAATGGGAAATTTAAAAAACTTGAAAATTTTTGTAGGTTTGTCAATGATGTGTTACAGAATTAGAAAACTTCACCGCAAGCAA
>CAMMAZ010000010.1 GCA_946493765.1 uncultured Clostridia bacterium
TTCGTGCGATGGCTTTTATTTTATAAAGCGGTAACAAAGGATGCTGTTGCAAAATTCGGATACAAACTTGAGCCGCGCCGCAGGCGCGCCCGCAAAAGGTTGGTAGTGAACAAATCGGCGTGAAAACGGCGCGTTTACAAGCCGTTAGCCGATGTGAACGTGACCTTTTGCGGAAAAGGAGACGCAGCGAAATGAGCGCGCCGGTGACTTTTGCAAAAAGTCGCCGCAAGCGATATGCAGCTTGCGGCGACGTGGTGCGGATAACAGGACTCCGCTTCGCTTTTGAACAAGGTTCAAGTCCTGACCGCAAAACTAAAAACAAAAACCACCGCACTCTCACTGCGATGGTTTTGTTTTTGGTGCGGATAACAGGACTTGAACCTGCACAGTATTGCTACCACTAGAACCTGAATCTAGCGCGTCTGCCAATTCCGCCATATCCGCAAATATCGCTGCTATTTTTACACGGCGCAGCAGCCGAGGCGGAGCACATAGCTTCAATCCGCGACATTCATTATAACAAACGTCTTTTAAAAAGTCAATACCAAAATTACAAAGAACCCAAATATTCTCCGCGCTGCAAGTAGGTGGAACACATTTTTTCAAAAGGCAAAAGCTTTGTAGAATGATCCATGATGGACTACCCATTCACGCAATTGACCGGTTTGCCATCCATCCAGGCTTTCAGGTTTTCGACTGCAATATCCATTAATCTGGCTCTTGTTTCTTTTGCCGCCCATGCGATATGCGGTGTAATGATACAGTTTTTCGCCGTCAGCAGCGGATTATCGGCGGCCGGCGGCTCTTGCGATAAAACATCCAGCGCGGCGCCGGCGATTTTTCCCTGATTTAAAGCGTCTGCCAAATCTTTTTCCACAATGAACTGCCTTATCGACGTGTTGATCAGAAATGCCGTCTTTTTCATTTTTTCAAGCGTTTGTTTGTTGATCAGCCCTTGTGTTGCGGCAACAAGCGGGCAATGCAGGCTGACGACATCCGCCGTGCGAAACAGTTCATCCCGTTCCATCCAACGATATTTGGTGTTTTTGCGGCTGTTGCTGTTATACACGACTTCCATGCCGAATGCATCCGCAAGCGCAGCGACCTGTGCGCCGATTCTGCCGAATCCGATGATCCCCATCGTTTTTCCTGCTAATTCCGTTAGCGTGTCAACACAAAAACAAAAGTCCTTGCTTGCGCTCCAAACCCCTTTTTTGACCGCGTCATTATGCATCTCCACTTTATTGCACAATGCAAGCAGCAGCGCAAACGTCATTTGCGCCACAGCCTGCGTGCCGTAAGCCGGGATATTGCACACGACAATTCCTTTTTCCCGGGCGGCGTCAATATCGATCACATTGTATCCTGTTGCCAAAACGCCGATATATTGCATTTTGGGCAAAAGGTCGATCGTCTCTTTTGTGATCGGAGTTTTGTTTGTTATCACAATCTCGGCGTCTTTTGCCCGATTAAGAATCTGTTCCGGGGCTGTCCGTTCATAAACGACTGTTTCGCCCAATTCTTTAAAGCCATCCCAGCTTAAATCACCGGGATTTAAAGTGTATCCATCCAAAACAACGATTTTCATATTCTTCCTCACTTTGATCTGGTCATTTCACGGCACAACGTTTTTTGCGGTAAATATGCGCCGTTTTCCCGCAGCGTTAAAACCAGCTGCTGTGTGTCGAGATCGCAGGCAGTTTCATTTTGGCGCATTGCCTGTACCGCCGCGGTACCGGCGGCCTGCCCCATCATGGCGGCAGCAGGCATTACCCGAATCGACCCATGCACCTTGACGTCGCTGGAATTGCATCTGCCGGCAACCCATAAATTCTTCCATCCTTTGGGAACCAAAATGCCATAAGGAATACCGAAAAATTCTTTTTCTCCCAACCGGTCTTGATCCTTTTCTTTTAAAAACCGATCATATTCCGCTTTGGATTCATCATATGCGTGAATATCGACAAATTTATTAAACACGCCGATCTGATCGGGGAACTGTCTTCTGGAAATATAATCGTCAAAACACAACTCATATTCCCCGACGATTCTTCTGGATTCCCGAACGCCCATCAAAGCGCCGGTGGCAATCAGCTCCATATTCTTGCAGCTCGGAAAATATTTTTTCAAAAAGTGTTCATATTGCTTTGCCAGCCTTCTGCCCTTCATCATCCCATCCGTCAGGCTTTTGATGTTGGTGGCGCTCAATTGAAAAAGATGCCCTCCGTTTAAATAGCCGCAGGTTTGCGTGATTTTGGAAAGGCCGACAAGGTGCCGATCACACTGTTCGAGATTTCCGAGCCTGTATTCCTTTTCAATCAGGCTTACCGTTTGTGGATTTTGTGTTTCAAATCCGCCTTTTGTCCAATCCACGTTTGCAAAAACAGATGGTAAAGACGCCGGCATGATGTCGGGCGTATCCCGGCCGGCCTCCCGATAATCCGCACCGCTTAACGCGCAGACAACCGCATCTCCCGTGGCATCAATATACGCTTTTGCTTTTATATAGGAAAACCCTTCGATATTCTGAATGATCAACCCGTGCATCATCCCGCTTTGTGCATCTGCATCCACATCGACGGCTTTTGTAAAAAAACGCACCTCGACGCCCGCTTCTACCGCCTTTTCATCCAGAATCAATTTAAGCCCTTCCGGCTGAAACGGCGTCCAACAATGATCGTATTTTCTCCATACGCCGGGATCTGTCCCCGGTGCGATAAAACCGCGCTCATATAACGTTTCCACCAGTTCGCGCATAAATCCGCCGACAATCATCTTTTCACCGTTGGCCATCGGATCAAATGCGCAGACCAGTCCGGATGTCCCCATTCCGCCCAGGCATCCGGTCGCTTCAACCAAAAGCACTTTTGCACCGAGCCGCGCTGCGCAAATTGCAGCGGACGCACCGCCGGGTCCGCCGCCGGCAACGACCAGATCATATTCCTCAACCGGAATTTTTCTATTGAATGTGTAGCTTTCCATTTTTCCCTCCCGGATGCAAATCCATCTTGCACGATCATCTTAAAAATCTGGAATCGGATACGCATGGTAAAAAACTCGTTTCTGATCGCATTATACGTCTTTCTTTTGCGCAGGTCAACACCTGATTTCTTTTTATCAATCAAAAAAGGCCGACACAGATGACCTGGTCAGCCAATATTATTTTCATTTTTTAGTTTACAACGATCCCAAATACCTTAACACGGCGGTCAGCGTGCCCATCAGGCAATAAAACTGAAAAAGGGCGAAGATGCCGGAAAGAACGCCAAGCGCTGTTCCGGTGACCGGCAGCAGCCGGAGAATCACGTGGGAAACCACCGCCAGCGCCAGATAGACCACAACGACCAGCAGCAATGATTTCAAATGCTTTGCAGTGACTTTAAAGCTAAAGGGAAAGAGTTTCGACATGTTGCAACATCCTTTTTGATAATCTGCTGATAGTATAACAGATTTGCCGCGCAAAAGCAACCACTGGGAGGGAAGAAAGGCTTTTTGTTCTTTTTAATGCTTTCTGACTATCCGAAAAGTATACCGACCGCCGCATTGCTGACGATAATAGCACAAAAATCCGCGATCAGCGCGGCGACAAGGGTGTGCCGGATGCGTTTGACGCCGATCGACCCGAAATACATGGTGGAGGTATAAAAAGTGGTTTCCGAGGATCCGCACATCACGCAGGCAACCCGGCCGGCGGCGGAATTCGGACCATAGAGTTCCAGGATCCGATCCAGCAGCGCAATGGATCCGCTGCCGGAAATCGGGCGCAGAATCACCAGCGGCATGACCTCCTGCGGCAGATGCAAAAGGTTGGCGACCGGCGACATCGCATAGGTGAGCACGTCCAGCGCGCCGGACGCTTTGAACATTTCCACGGCGGTGATCAGGCCAATGAGCGACGGCGCGATATTTAAAACCACTTCCAGCCCGTCGTAAGCGCCGCCGGTAAAAACGCCGAACACCCCTTTGACACGAATAAGCCCGGTGATCACGATGATCAAAATAACAACGGGAACCGCATAGGCGCCGATATCGGTCAACGCTTGCACCTCCCGTTTAACAGCCGCGCAATGGTAACGCCGACAAGCAGCGAACACAACGACGCCGCCCACACGGCGGGAATAATATCCATCGGCGATGTGCTGCCGTATTTGGAACGGAGCATGGCAATTGTCGTCGGAATCAGCTGTACCGACGCGGTGTTCATCACCACAAAGGTGATCATATGGTTGCTGGCCGTCGTTTTGTCGGGGTTATCCGCTTGCAGCTGCTTCATCGCTTCGAGCCCAAAGGGAGTTGCGGCGTTGCCAAGTCCCAGCAGATTTGCCGAAACGTTCATGCAGATATACTGCGCGGCTTTCCCACCCGGCTGGAGACCGGGAAACAGCAGCCGGATCACCGGCTTTAAAACAAAGCTGATCGCTTTTGTGATGCCGCTTTTTTCCGCAATGCGCATCAGTCCGCTCCACAGACAAATGGTGCCGAGCAGCGAAATGCATAAAGTGACCGCCGCACCGGAACCGGAAAACACCGCCTCGGTGATTTGTGCCTGCCGACCGCTGCAAATGCCGAAAATAACCGAAACCAGCATCATGCCGCCCCAAATGAAATCCAACATGCAAGCCATCCCCTCCGATCATTTCATTATACGGAAGACAGCCCTGTTTTATGTGGAAACGTTACCTTTTCTTTTACAATTTGTCACACTGCAAAGGATATCGCTGATTGGAAAGGTTCTCATTTGAACCGCAAAATCAAAACGTCCGCCCACCGAAAGAACCGGTGAACAGACATTTTGCTACATAACTTTCGTATCTATTAAAATCTTCATTGATTGACGGGGAGCTGATCCGCCGTGATCAGCTCGGCGACCAGCCGACGGATATACATTGTGTCCGCCGCGGTATATCTTCCATCGCCGTTCACATCGGCTGCCGCATAATCCATATTATGCGACGGCTGGTCCAGCTCGGCTACGATCAGACGGATAAACATCGAATCTGTCGCGGTGTATCTTCCGTCGCCGTTGACGTCGCCATAGGCAGTTTCTCCGTCCGGCAAAACAGTAATGCCGCCGCTGCCAAAAGTAAACGCCACGTTTTTAAAGTTACAGTCAAAAAAGTCGTTGGGATCATAGTTCACAAATTCTACCGGATAAAATCCCGGCTGTGCATTTTCACTGATTTGAAAGGTCAAAACCGCAATTTGTCCGTTGGCCGTCGTGTTTGCGTCCAGTGCACCGGAATTTTCGCATAAGATCGTTTCGACCGTTTTGTCTGCAGGTGAAAACATGATCTCTTCGAACACATCGGTGCTGGCGGTGCGATCGGTAACCGTTAAATTCGCATTGTCATAGCCGATGTAAAAACGCATGCCCCACACACCGGGATTGTTTTGCAAAGAAACGGTCAGACGCACCGTGTCCCCCGGTCTTGCCGCTGCTGTGCTGATTGTCACATTCGGTTTATCCGTATCCAACGCTGGCGGCGTTTGCGCGACCGCGGAAACAGTCAGGCACAACGACATGCAGATAGCCAAAATCAAACTGCCGATTCGAATTTTCATTTTTTGTCCTCCTTGTGTTCTCTAAAATAATATTTTCAATGTAAAAATATTTACACTAAAACCGTTTTAGCCGGATGCCGGCGTATCGCCGTTTTTCTGCCGGTAATATTTGATCAGCACCTGGGTGCCGTCCTCGCCGTGTCCCTGGCTTTCCAGCTGTTCCGCCAACCGGCAAACCGTTTGCAAAACCGGAAGGTCGTCGCTTTGCAGTGCAATGTGCATATCCTTGATAAAATGTTTTAAAAAGAAGCCGGGCGAAAAGTCGTGTGCGATCATTTTCGGCATTAAATGCTGCATCTGCCAGCTGCCCGCCGCGCCCGCGCTGATGCAATCAAATGTTTTTGTCGCGTCAAGTCCTGCGGTCTGTGCATAACACAGCGCTTCACACACGCCGGCAAGCGTCCCTGCAATGGCGATCTGATTCGCCATTTTGGTCTGCTGCCCGCTGCCGTGTTTGCCCATATACTGCACGTTTTTCCCCATCGCTTGCAAAACCGGCAGACAAGATTCAAAATCCGCCTTGTCGCCGCCGACCATGATCGACAGTGCGGCCGCCTTTGCACCGGTCTCACCGCCGGATACCGGTGCGTCCAGCACATGCAGCTTGCGCTTCGCGCCGGCAGTGGCGATACGAACCGAAAGCGCAGGGTCGGTGGTGGTCATATCGATCAAATAGGCGCCGGGCGCTGCGGACTGCAAAATCCCGTCTGTTCCAAAATAGACCGCTTCAACATCCTGCGGATAACCGACCATGGTGATCACAATATCCTGACCGGCAGCGCATTCGCCCGCACTTTCGCACCACTGCACGCCGGTTTTCGCTAAAAACGCGGACAGCTTTTCCTTACTGCGGGAATAAACCGACACGGTATATCCGTTTTGAAGAAGATTTTGCACCATCGGCCGTCCCATCACGCCAAGACCGATAAATCCGATTTTTTTCATGCTAAATTTCCTTTCTTCCCAGCTGTTGCAGCGTTGCCTTGCACCAATCAAATAAAAGTGAAAAGGCAGCTTGTTCGTCATGCTGTTCGCTATCTTTTCATTGTGATCGAAAAATTTTCTCCGTGCGGCTTGTTTTAAAAATATTATAAAATCCTTTTTGAAATTGTTCAAGAAAATTTTTGTCGTCGCAGGTCGGGCAAAAATAACGTCTGTGAACGCATAAATGAAACATTGTGCATATCGGAATAAGCTGTGCGCCCGCGGGAAACAATAACCGTGCGGAAAAAGGGACGGACAATCGATGACCTTACAAAAAGCACCGGTTGTGCGAATCCGAAACTAAATTTCCGCAATTTTTGTTCAGAAAGGAATCGATGCTCTCATGGAGAAGCCCAAAACAGACGGTCCGAATGCGGCTGAAAAAACCGCCGGAAACAATCAGTGGACGACAAACAACAGCAAATACAATCCCGACAACCGGGAACGCAAAGACGGACCCGGCGGGGAAAACGGAACGAAAAAACAGGATTAAAGCTTTCGGGCTTTTTCCTGTTTTTTTGTGTAAAAAAATGCAATGCCGGAGCGCCAATCAACCTTGCAGCACAAACAGACCGCCTATTTTTTCACACCGATACGCATCCGGTAGCAAAAATCAATATCAAATTCCCGTTCGCCCAAAAGGTCACGCATCTTTTGTGAAAACATTTCCAGCTCCGCTTTTATCTGTTCAGGATGCAGTTTCAAAACCGTTTGCACACTGCCCTGGCTTTGCATCAAATCGATCAGCCGCTGCGCGTTGCAGCGCTCGGTGTTGGCAAACACGATCTCCCGGCAATAGCAAAACAGCCCGCTGTTTTGCATGTTTTGCAAATGCTTTTCTTTCGGATAACGCACGAAGCTGCTTTTGACGTCCGGCAAGCTTTTTTCCAGCGCTTTTGCGGCATTGTAAAACTGCATATACGCTTGTTCCGCCTGCCATGTGGCAACCGGCGGCCAGTCGCAGTCGACGGTTACAAACACCCCGCCGCCCTTTAAAATCCGATCGGCCTCCCGCAGGGTGGACATCGGTTCCATCCAGTGGAACGACTGGGAACAAACCACCGCGTCGGCAAAATCCGACGGCAAGCCGGTGTCGTTGCCAAAGCCCTGTTGGAAGCAGACCGTTTCATCCGCTTTTTGCCGGGCGACCGCCAACATATCCGCGCTGGGTTCAACCCCGATCACGCGGTCGCATCTGCCTTTCCAGACCAGGGTCGACAACCCCGTCCCGCATCCTAAATCCACGACCGTTTCCGGACGTCTGCCAAGATAGGCGGCAACTACTTTTGCCGGATATTCCGGCACGCTGGGTCTCGCCCTGTCGTAAATGTCGGCAAAGCCGGTAAAGCGGTCGGCGTTTTTTTGCAATTCGTTTTGCGGCATTTGACACGCATCCTTTCCCCTGTTTGCATCATTATAACATATCGTCATATAAAATGCAAAGTGCTGCCAAAAACATCCGCAACCATCGTTACCAATCAAAAGAAAAAGCTGTTTTCGCACAAAGCCGATAAAGCAATCCTGTCGGCAATTTATTGATTTTGCGGCACGAATTTCCTGTGATGACAATTTTTATTGGTTTGCGTGTTGTAATTTATGAAGTTTTGTGATAAAATATCTTTAATTATAGGCTGTTTTCAAAGCAGCCGGATATTACCAGAACAGAAATGGAGTTCAATCTATGATTTTGGCAAACGAATACCGCACACATACCTGCGGGCAACTCAGAGAATCGGATATCGGGCAGGAGGTCCGGCTCGCCGGATGGGTCGAAACCATTCGCGACCACGGCGGCATTTTGTTTTTGGACCTGCGGGACGAAACCGGTGTCACCCAAGTGGTCATCAAGGATGAAGAACTTATCAAAGGCGTGACCAGAGAAAGCGTTGTGACGATCTGCGGCGACGTTGTCCGCCGCGATGAAGAAACCTATAACCCGAAAATTGCCACCGGCACGATAGAGGTGGTTGCAAAAACGCTGCAAATGCTCGGAAAGTCCGTTTCCAATCTGCCGTTTGAGGTGGCTTCCTCCACCGATACCAGAGAGGATGTGCGGCTTGCCTACCGTTTTTTGGACCTGCGCAACCAAAAGGTGCATGACAATATTATTTTTCGTTCCAAAGTGATTTCTTTTCTGCGTGAGAAAATGACACAGCTCGGTTTTCTGGATATCCAGACCCCGATTTTGTCCGCATCTTCTCCGGAGGGCGCGAGAGACTACCTGATCCCCAGCCGCAAGCACAAGGGAAAGTTTTATGCCCTGCCGCAGGCGCCGCAGATTTTCAAACAGCTTTTGATGGTGTCGGGCTTTGACCGGTATTTCCAGGTCGCGCCGTGTTTTCGCGATGAGGACGCGCGGGCCGACCGCACCCCCGGCGAATTCTATCAGCTGGACTTTGAAATGGCGTTCGCTACCCAGGAGGATGTTTTGCGTGTTGCCGAGGACGTGCTGCTTGCAACTTTCTCAAAATTCGGCAAAAAGCCGGTGACACCGGCGCCGATCCCGCGCATTACCTATGCCGACGCCATGCTGAAATACGGTTCGGATAAACCCGACCTGCGCAATCCGCTGGAAATCATCGACGTGAGCGACCTGTTTGTCGACAGCAGCTTTAAACCGTTTGCGAACAAATGCGTGCGTGCGATCAACGCGCCGTGCGGCAAGCAGTCCAAAAGCTTTTTTGAAAAGATGCTGCAATTCGCGACCGATATCGGCATGAAAGGGCTCGGCTACTTAAAGGTGATGGAAGACGGTTCTTATAACGGACCGATCGATAAATTTTTGGACGACAGCCAGCGTGAGGAGCTGCGCCGCCGCGGCAATTTAAAAACCGACGACGTGCTCTATTTTATTGCGGACAGCAAAAAGTTAGCGCCGGTCTTCGCGGGCCAAATCCGCAGCGAGCTCGGAAAAAGGCTCAATCTTTTATCCGACGACTACCGGCTTTGCTTTATCGTGGATTTCCCGATGTTCGAGGAAGACGAGGAAACCGGCAACCCGGCGTTTACCCACAACCCGTTTTCAATGCCGCAGGGCGGTCTTGACGCGCTGAACAACAAAAATCCGCTGGACGTGCTGGCATTTCAATACGACGCGGTGTGCAACGGTGTGGAACTCGCATCCGGCGCGGTGCGCAACCACGAGCTGGACACCATGATCAAAGCTTTCTCGATCGCCGGCTATTCCAAAGAAGAACTGGAAGCGAAATTTTCTTCGCTTTATAAAGCGTTTCAATATGGTGCGCCCCCGCATGCGGGTATGGCGCCGGGCATCGACCGTTTGATCATGCTGCTGCTGGACGAGGAGAATATCCGCGAAGTCATTGCGTTCCCGATGAACTCCAACGCGCAGGATCTGTTGATGGGTGCGCCGGGTGAAGTGAGCGAACAGCAGCTGCGGGAAGTGCACATCAAATTAAGATAACGATAAAATAAAGCGGCGATAACCGCCGCTTTTATCACCCGGGCGTTTTCACGCTCCTTTAAGACAAAATTCAAAGCAAAGGGACGATGCATGATGGTCACAAAAGAAGAAATTCTAGATATTGCCCTGCTTGCCAAATTATCCGTTGAGGAAGATAAGCTCGACGAGCTGACAAAAGAGATGATGAACATCATTCAGTTCGCCGATACCATCAACGCGTTCGACGGCGAAGTGCAGGAATTCGATAATATCAATTCGCTTTCCAACGTGTTCCGGGAAGACGAGGTTTTGCCGTCCTATCCGCGCGAGGAAATCCTCAAAAATGTCGGCGGCGGGGAAAACGGTTATTTCCCGGTCAAGAAACGGATGTAAGGAGGGCGATGCATGACAGGACAAATCAAAACGCTGCATGAAATGCTGGTGCAAAAACAGATTTCCTGCACCGAACTGACCCATACTTATTTGGCGGCGATCGAAAAGGATAACGGGAAACTTAATGCCTATGTGAAGGTCACGCCGGACACGGCGCTCGCTACCGCCAAAACGGTGGACGAAAAAATCGCCAAAGGAGAACCGATCGGACTGCTGGAGGGCATTCCGATGACACTCAAAGACAACATTTCCACCAAAGATATCGAAACGACCTGCTGTTCCAAAATTCTGTCCGGCTACGTCCCGATTTACGACGCGACGGTCTGGACGCTTTTAAAGGAACAAAACGCAGTGCTGCTCGGCAAAACCAACATGGATGAGTTCGCCATGGGCTCCTCCTGCGAAACCTCCTGCTTTGGAGGCGCTGCCAATCCGCACAACACCGATCACGTCGCCGGCGGATCATCAGGCGGTGTTGCATCCGCCGTGGCGGGCAATCTCGCGGTCTATGGACTCGGTTCCGACACCGGCGGGTCGATTCGCCAACCGGCGGCATTTTGCGGCTGTGTGGGCTTAAAACCGACCTATGGCGCCGTCTCCCGTTACGGGCTGATCGCCTATGCCTCCAGTCTCGACCAGATCGGTCCGATCACCACAAGCGTGGAGGACGCCGCGATTTTGTTTGACGCGATCGCCAAAAAGGACGATATGGATTCCACCTCCAGCGGTGCGAAAGAACCGGTCGCAGACAGGCTTTCCGCCGGGCTGGAAGGTGTTAAAATCGGTGTAGCGAAAGAATATTTTGATGGCATCAAACCTGAAATCCAGACTGCGCTGGAAGGAGCGATCAAGGTTTATGAATCGCTTGGCGCACAGATCATTCCCTTTAGCCTGCCGATTTTAAAATACGCATTGCCGGTTTACTACATTCTCGCCTGCGCGGAGGCCTCCTCCAACCTCGGGCGGTACGACGGTATCCGCTACGGTTACCGCACCGACAGCTACAACGGGATCCACGACATGATCTGCAAGACCCGGTCGGAAGGATTCGGCGCGGAGGTCAAACGCCGCATTCTGCTTGGCACCTATGTGCTCTCCTCCGGGTACTACGACGCGTATTATAAAAAAGCGCAGAATCTGCGCGGCAACATCGTCAGCGCGTTCCAAAACGCTTTTGCAGACTGCGATGTGATTTTAGCGCCCACCGTGCCGGTCACGGCGTTTGAAAAAGGCTTCTCTGCAAAGGACGCGGTGGAAACCTATTTGACCGACATCTGCACCGTTCCGGTCAATATCGCGGGGCTGCCCGGCATTTCCCTGCCCTGCGGATTTGACGGACAAGGGCTTCCCATCGGCATGCAGCTGATCGGCAACACCTTTGGCGAAGCGAAGGTGCTAAACACCGCTTTTGCCTATGAAGCGGCGGCAAAAGATGTTTTTAAAAAAGCTCAAACGGGGGTGCGGTTTTAAATGAAAGAATATGAATTGGTATCGGGTCTTGAGACCCATGTGGAACTGTCCACCAAAACCAAAATTTTCTGTTCCTGCACCACCCAGTTCGGATCGGAGCCCAACACCCATTGCTGCCCGATCTGTATCGGTCTGCCCGGCACCATGCCGAAACTTAACCGGCAGGCGGTGCGGTATGCGATCAAAGCGGGGCTTGCGACCCACTGCACCATCAACCCGATTGCAAAAATGGACCGGAAAAACTATGTGTATCCTGATCTGCCCAAAGCCTATCAGATCTCACAATATGACAAACCGCTTTGTTCCAACGGGTATATTGAACTGAAAAACGGCCGGAAAATCCGGATTCTGCGGATCCATATCGAGGAGGACGCCGGCAAACTGGTGCATGAACGCGGGGACACGTTTGTGGATTACAACCGCGGCGGCGTGCCGCTGATTGAAATCGTGACCGAGCCGGATATCCGCAGCATCGACGAAGCGATCGAATATGTTGAAAAACTCCAGCTGATCATGAAATATATCGGCGTTTCGGATGTGAAAATGCAGGAAGGGTCGCTGCGGTGCGACGTGAATATTTCGGTCCGCGAAAAGGGTAGCGAATCCTTTGGCACCCGCACCGAGATCAAAAACATGAATTCCTTTGCTTTCATGCAAAAAGCGATGGAATATGAGTTTGAACGACAGGTCGATTTGATCGAAAACGGCGAACAGGTCATCCAGGAAACCCGGCGGTTTAACACCGACACCGGAGAAACGGCGCCGATGCGCGGTAAGGAAGACGCGCACGATTACCGTTATTTCAGGGAACCCGACCTTGTCACCATCGAAACATCCAAAGAAGAGATTGAGGAAATCCGCGCGTCCTTACCGGAACTGCCGGAACAAAAACGTCAGCGTTATATCGAAACGTTCGGTTTGTCGGAGGTGGACGCGGATATTCTTATCAAATACCGCAAAGTCGCTGAGTTTTTCGACGAAGCGGCAAAAGCAGTGGGAAATCCCAAAACCGTTTCCAATTTTATTATTTCCCAGGTGTTTCGCACCCTGCCGACCGACGCGGAAAAGGAAGCTTTTGATGTGCGGATCACGCCGCAAAGCCTGATCGAGCTGATCGGTCTTTTGGAATCCAAAAAAATCAACATGAACGTCGCCAAATCGACGCTGGATAAAATGCTGCAAACCGGAAAAACACCGGATCAGCTCATCGATAAAAACGACATGGGCGGCGTCGATGCAAACACCCTCACCGCAATCTGCCAAAAGGTGATTGAAACCCAGTCCGGTGCGGTGCAGGATTATAAAAACGGCAAAGAAGCCGCGTTTAAAGCGCTGATCGGCGGTGTGATGAAAGAAACCAGAGGCAAGGCCGATCCGATGCAGGCAACCGAAATTTTAAAATCACTGATCGGATAAATTATCGCGTTTTTAAATGAATCTATAAAATTTTAGGTTACAAAATTCCCGCAAATCAAGGTTTACCCTGGTTTGCGGGAATTTGTTATTTTAAAAACAGTCTTTCTCAAAAAGTGTTACAGCCTTCTCACTTTGAGGAGAAAAGGGCACGCTTTACTTTTGTTCTCTCACAGCTCAATCCCACGTGCCCAAAGTTAAACAATTTTTAATTGTTTAACTTGTCAAGTTTTGGAGCTGTGTTCCAAAACTTCCAACTACCTTGTTTCCACTGCTAGCGGTGGATGCGGTGGTTGATATGATTTTATCGGATTGCCCGACCCTCGATATAATACCGCTTATCCTGCGCCGTGCCCATCGAAAAAGTCTTGCGGGGCAGCGCGCCGTCGCGGGCGACAACGTCGAACAACTGATCCTTTCGCATGCCCTCGAACAAAAAGCCCAGCGTGTTTTTCTCTTTGCACAGCGCACGCACCGTGTCGATACCGTGAATATAATCGATTTTCACCTGCGGGTGTGTGTGCAAATATGTATCCAAGACTTTCTGCAGCGTGCCGACCGGCAATCCCGAAATACCCGGCGCCGCAAAGGTTTCTTGCTTTTCCTGATAAACGGCGGTAAAGCTTTGCGTACCCTCGCCTTTTGCGCTGCAAAGCATCTGTTTGATTTCCTGCAACGCCGCCGCTGGGTCCACCCCGAACAGCACCCGGTAGATCGGCTCGAATTCGATCGCTGGATCGTGGATATTGACGATTTCCACCAGCGCGTTTTGTGCCGCCGGCGAACCGTTCAGCGCCGCGCATTCCTTTGCGGCGGCCAGCGAATGGTTACCGTCTCCCACCGCAAACAGAAAATCATGGCGGCTTTGCCGGCAAAGCTGCTGCAACGCTGCCTGCACCTGCGCAATCGCATTGGCATCCAACAGCGCCCCGCAAATATGCCCGCCGCCCTGCATCAAATCAAAATCATAAAGCGTTTCAAAGCTTTGGGCCCGCTTTTCCAACGGTTTGATGACTGTGTTTTCCGGATCGTCGACAAACAGCATCACATGCGGCAGCTCCAACGGCGCGTCTTTGCGAATCTCCACACGCGGCGGAATGCGTTCCAGCACCGTTTCCTCGGTCGCGCGGATCTGCGCTTTCGCACCTTTTCGGTAATCATAATCAGCAAGGGAAATCTGTGCGATAATGCCCTGCCGCGTTTTTCCGTTCGACAGCTGCCGGCGCACATAGACCATCGCGTTTTCCCGGCATTGGAACACGCCGTTTTGCAGATAATTTTCCATGTTGCGGTTGATGGCATCGATTTTTTGCCGCACGTTTCCATGAAGTTCAATTTCCGGCAAAATCAGCCGCAGCGCCGACGGCGCATCCCCGACGAAATCTTCCACGGCGTCCCAGTAATCCGGCTGGGAGGTGAACTGGTCGCAGGCGATGACCGCCCATTTTTCAAAGCCGCCCTTTGGCAGCAAAATATCCGCTGTGTTGATGATCTGCATGCGCTTTTTCTCCTGTCTTTTTCATATTTGACAGGATTTATTGTAACACAAAAGCAAATTGCTTGCAACCGCTATTTGGCATATTCCTCTGCGATCTCCCACAGCACGCAGGGGGTCACGGTGTTGTCGCAAATCAGCTGCAGGAAATGTTCCGCTGTTTGCTTGTCCGTTGAGATATGCTGCACCTGCGCCTCCTCCACGACCTTGCCGCCGTTTTCACATTTCGTGACCTTCGCGCCGTAAAGCATACCGCCCGGCACCTTTTTGCTTGTCAGTTCGTAGTACAGTGTGCAGTCCAGTTCCTCTGTTCCGATCGCATTTTGCAATGTCATTGTTTTCACAAACCTTTCTTTTCTCAAATTCCTGCAAACTGTATCACTATATTGTAAAGGATTGGAAAAATAAATGTAAAATCTAGGTAAAACTAAAACTTTCGTGTTACAGTATTTACCCCTCTTTGACAAATTGGGAAAGGATCTGCCGCGCGTGTCCAAATCCCCGCATTTTTCGCAGTCAGGCGCCCCGGCACGCCATTCTTTAGATTATTCAAGAATATTTGATATACAAAAAAGATGTGAAAACGTTTAATGTTTTCACACCTTTTTTATGTTGTTTATTATTCGTGTTTCATTTTCCGGTTCATCAGCCGGTGGATGGCGTCGCGCGGGTTGCCGTTTTCATATAAAATGCGGTAGCATTCGTTGACAATCGGCATTTCCACTCCATACTGCTCCGCCAGCTTTTTCGCGCTCGCGGTGGCATAATAGCTTTCCACCGTCATGCCGACGGCTTCCAGCGCCGCCTCGACCGACATGCCCTCTCCCAGCGCCTTGCCGAACCGGCGGTTACGGCTGTGTCTGGAGGTGCAGGTCACGATCAGGTCGCCAATGCCCGACAGTCCCGCAAAGGTTTTCTGTTTTGCACCCAATTTCACGCCAAGTCTTGAAATCTCATTCATACCTCTCGTGACCAGCGCGGCGATGGTGTTGTCGCCAAGCCCCAGTCCGTCGCAGATCCCGGCGGCCATGGCAATAATATTTTTCAGCGCCGCACCGGTTTCCACACCGATCACATCCGCGTTGGTATAGATCCGGAAACTGTCGCAGGTCAGGGTCTTTTGCACATATTCCGCGGCCGCCATATCCTTTCCTGCGGCGACGATGGAAGTCGGCACGCCGACGGCGACCTCCTCCGCGTGGGACGGACCGGACAGTGCGACAATATTGTTTTCAGGCAGCTCCTCAGCGATCACCGACGAAAAGGTTTTGAGCGTTTCCTTTTCAAAGCCTTTGGCCACGCTGACAACCACTGTGTCTTGCTTTAATATTCCCTGCAGCCGATGGGCGGTTTCCCGCACCGCAAAGGACGGCGTTGCAATGATCGCAATTTCGCAGTCTTTCGCGCAGGCAATATCGGTCGTTAGTTCCACGGCATCGGGTATGGTCACATTCGGCAGCAGCGGATTGGTTCGCGTTTGGGCAAGCTTTTGGATTTCCTCCGGGAATTTGCCCCAGACCGTCACCGCATGCCCGTTATTGCAAAACAAAACCGCCAAGGCCGTGCCCCAGCCGCCGGGACCCAGCACAACGATCTTCGCCATTTTTGCCGCACCTCTTTCTCTAAACAAACACAAAATTATTTTTTCTTTCCGCCAAGCGTCAATTTCTTTTCTTCTCCCTTTACAAGGCGGACGATATTGGAACGATGGGTAAAGATCAAAATCAGGGTGAACAACGCCGCGCAGAAAGTCAGCGCGCCGCGCTGTGAAAAGCCGAAAAAGGTGTAGGCGTAATCAATGGTGCTGTCATATAAAAAATAAGTAGTAAACGGAACGGTGATCACGGCGAGAATCGAGGACAAGGACACGATTTTCGACAGCAGCATCACCACGATGAACACCGCCAGTGCGATCAGCATGACCCGCCAGTCGCAGACGAGCATGATGCCTGCCAGCGACGCGACGCCCTTTCCGCCGCGAAACTGAAAATAAAGCGGATAAATATGTCCGATCAAACAGAAAAAGCCGCCCAAATAAGCAAAAAACAAGGGGTTGATCTCCAGCTTCAAATCCACGCCGGACAACGCCGACGCAATCGGAACGGCTGCAAACCGGCCAAGCAGCACCGGCACGGCGCCTTTGACAAAATCACAAATCAGCGTTAAAATGCCGGGGATTTTCCCTGCGGTACGCATCACATTGGTCATACCGGCGTTTCCGCTGCCATGTTCCCGCACGTCGGTGTGCGCGAACCGCCTTGTGATCAAAATCGCAAAATTGACGCTGCCGATCAGATAACTGACGAACATCAGTCCCAAAGAAACGATTACTACAGCTGCAGCTGACGACAATTCTAATCTCCCCGTTCTCTGATAATAAATTTTACCGGTGTGCCCTCCAGCCCGAAGGTCGAACGGATCTGGTTTTCCAGATAACGCTGGTAGGAAAAGTGAAATAAATCCGATCTGTTGCAAAAACAAACAAAGGTCGGCGGGCAGGTGGACGCCTGCGTCATATAATAAATTTTCAACCGTTTTCCCCGGTCGGACGGCGGCTGCACCCGTGCAGTCGCATCCGCTAGTAAGTCGTTTAACATACCGGTGGAAATGCGCATGCTGTTTTGCTGGTAGACATATTGGATCAGCTCGAACAATCGGTCGATGCGCTGACCGGTTTTTGCGGAAATAAACAAAATCGGCGCATAGGACATGAAGGAAAAGTCAACCGCCAGCTTTTTGCGGTAGCTGTCCATGGTCTGTCCGTCCTTTTCGACGATGTCCCATTTATTGACCGCAATAATGCAGCCCTTTCCGCCCTCCAGCGCCAACGACGCGACCTTGGAATCCTGTTCGGTGAACCCTTGTGCAGCGTCGATCATAATCACACAGACATCTGCGCGGTCGACCGCCATCTGTGCGCGGATCACGCTGTATTTCTCGATTTTATCCTCCACTTTTGATTTGCGGCGCAAGCCTGCGGTGTCGATAAAATTAAATTTTCCGAATTTGTTTTCAACCGCAAAATCAACGGTATCCCGCGTGGTGCCCGCAATATCCGAAACGATCGCGCGGTTATCCCCCGCAATGCAGTTGATCAGCGAAGATTTGCCGACATTCGGTTTCCCGATCACCGCGACCTGCACCGGCTGCGGCTCATCTGTCTGCTGTTCGTCCGGGAAAGTCAAATGAGAAAAGACCGCGTCCAAAAGATCCCCCGTTCCGGTGCCATGCACTGCGGAAACGGCGATCGGGTCGCCAAGTCCTAAATTATAAAATTCATAAAATTCCGGCGGTTCTTTGCCGGGCCGGTCGCATTTGTTGACACAGACCACAACCGGCTTGCCGCTTTTTTGCAGCATCTGCGCAACGTCCATGTCCGAGGACACGACGCCGGATTTTAAATCCACAACGAAAATGATCACATTCGCCATGTCGATGGCAAGCTGCGCCTGGGCGCGCATCTGGCTTAAAATCACATCGTTGGCTTTCGGCTCGATCCCGCCGGTATCGATCAGACTGACAGTCTGTCCCCGCCATTCGCAATCGCCGAAAATCCGGTCGCGGGTCACGCCGGGCGTGTCGTCGACAATCGAAACACGTTTGCCGATCAGTTTGTTAAACAGCGTGGATTTGCCGACGTTCGGACGGCCAACCACCGCAACAACCGGTTTTGCCATTTTCGCTTTGCATCCTTTCTTTTCTCTACTTTAAAATCGCATTCAAAAGGGCGGCGCCGCTTGCACCGGGCACCTCCACCGGCGCACCGATCGCTTCCGAAACGTCGCGCACTGTCAGATCGTCCAAAAACAGGTCGCCTTCCTGCCGAAGCATAGAGGCGCTGATCAGCAGCGTTCCGATATCATCACGGTCTTTGAATGTCCGGATCAGATCTTTTCCTGTGATCAGACCCGCCGTGGTGATCAGAGGACCGAAAAACATATTCTCCACCGCCACAACTTCACAATTTATATTATGCCACTTTCTGCGCGCATAGTCAACCAAACTTTTTATTAACGGATAAGCGCCCTTTCCGGTTGCGATGGTCTTTTTTGCGCCGGAACACACGCCGTCGAGCGCGTCGCAGTGGCTTTCAAACTCGGATTTTAAAAGCGCGCACATGCCGACGCCGTTTTCCAGCTGCAGCATCGCACCGTAATAATCCTCGTCCGGCATGGGTTCTTCGGCTAAAATAAAAAATTCATCCGCCGGATAGACCAGACGGTCGCCGTTTTCCTTTTCGCACTTGTCGCCGAACGACTCAAGAATCGAAATGACCTGTGCTGCCGTTTGCTTGGTATACGGCTGCAAGGGGGTCAGTCCCTCCCGGTATTGGGTCAGTCCCACCGGCACCGCGGCGATCGACTGCACGCTGGGCCACAGCGCACACAGGTCGGTCAGCGTGCGTTTTAGTTCTTCCCCGTCGTTAATGCCGGGGCACAAAACCAACTGGCAGTTGAGCTTGATGCCCGCCCTTGCCAGCCGGTAAAGATATTTTAAAGATTCCCCGGCAAACCGGTTGCCCATCATTTTGCAGCGCAGTTCCGGATTTGTAGTGTGAACCGAGATATTAACCGGGCTGATATGCATGGTGATGATCCGGTCAATTTCACGGTCGTTGATGTTGGTCAGCGTGATATAATTGCCGAAAAGAAACGACAGCCTTGCATCATCGTCTTTAAAATACAGCGACGGCCGCAGTCCGCTTGGCATCTGGTCGATAAAGCAAAAGATGCAGCTGTTGCGGCAGGAGCGCTGTTTATCCATCAAATAGGTTTCAAATTGAAGCCCCAAATCGTCATACTGCGCTTTATGGATCTTGATTTTTTTCCGGATCCCCTGTTTTTCACATTCGATCACCAGTTTTTTTTCGGTGCAATAAAACCGATAGTCCAGCACATCGATAATCTCATGTCCGTTGATTGCAAGAATCTTGTCTCCTGCGGCAAAACCGCATTTTGCTCCGATGGATCCTTTTTCAACGCCCGTGATCTCTACCATTCTTTTTTGATTGTCCCCCGTTTCTTCGCTTTGCGCCGTTGCATTTTTATGATGCAGCCGTCGGTTCCGTTATGCTATGCTTTGACAGTCTATTTCTTTCCACAACAAAAAACGGAAGAGAATATCATCCTCCTCCGTTTACAGACAAAACCTCAGTCTTCCTTCGCCACAACCTGTCTGCCGTTGTAATAGCCGCAGCTTTCACACACGGTGTGGGGTGTTTTGAATGCGCCGCACTGCGGGCATTTGGTGAGTGTCGGGGCGTTCAGCTTCCAAACGTTGGAACGCCTTTTGTCTCTTCTTGTTGCGGATACTCTCCTTTTCGGTACTGCCATAACCCTTACACCTCCTTCAAGTTGTTCTCTTATGGCTTGCGACCTTAGTCAAAAAATTCATTTAATTTGGCAAGACGCGGATCGGGTTCTTTTTTGCAAACACACGTTTCCCGGTTGAGGTTTTTCCCGCATCCCGCGCAAATGCCTTTGCAGTCCTCACTGCACAGAAATTGAAAAGGCAGACTAAGAATAATGTCGGTGGTCAACACATCATCCAGCGGCAACTGCAGGTTTTCGACAACGATATAATCCTCATTATCCTCTCCCGCGACCGATTGCGTGATAACATGCTCAACCGGCAGAACAAAATGCCGCACGGTCATTTCAGCACAGCGGTCGCACGGCGCCGCATAATCATATTCCGCCTGTCCGGATAAAGACACGACATCCGCCGTGGATTTGAGCATTCCGTTAAACTGCACCTTTTGCAGCGGATGCACGCCCGCCTGCTCAAAATCCGACATGTCGATCTGCACAGACACCGGAACCTGCTGCTTTTTACCGGAAAACAGTTCTCTTAAATCCAGAATCATCTTTGACCTCCGACATATGGGCGCAATTCACCCATAAATGTCACAAAAAACATTATATATCCAATATTCGCATTTGTCAAGCAATTTTTAAGAATATTTTGATAGCTCCATGAAAATCTACCGCCAATCGTCCTTTACACTGCACCAGTCTTTTTTGCCGCAGTGTGGGCATTTTAAATACCGGTCGCTGCCGATATGTCGTGACAGTGCCATGTGATACCATTTCTTTCGGAAGGATTTTCCGCATTGCGGGCAGCAATAGGTGTGTCGTGCCAGGCATTTGCCGCCGATGAACAAAACGATAAAAATGACTGCCGCAATGAACAAAGTCGTGCCCCACCAGGGGATCGGCAGATCAAAACCGCCGTTTGGTGTGTTGATATGCATCAAAACCGCCCCGTTTCATTCTCATAATAAATCCAAAAGCCCGAGATTTGCGTTTCTAAAAAAATATATTTTAACAAAATCCCCGTCTTTTGATAGGCAAGATGGATATACAGCACATTGTCAAGCTTTTCGTCCCATCGGGTCTGCGTCTGCCGCACAAAGGCGCCGGCGGACGCCAAAGTGTCCCGGCGCACCCTTTCAAAAACATTTTTTGGCAGATAATCCTGCAATTTTTGTGAGAAAAAGGGGTAACAGCTTGCAAGATTTCCGGAAACAAACGCGTCGGTGCAAGTCTTTGCAATTTGCATTCTTTCCTGGCGCAACGCGGATATATCCGATTCATTTTCTTTGTTTTTGTCAATGCTTTCTCCGTTTTCCAGTTGAAAAAGCGCCGTCTCCAACCGGTCGATCTCCCGCATTTTTTGAAAAATAACAGCTTGCAGCTGCGTTTTTTGATCGGAAATCACCTCAAAAAGTGATTTTTTCTGCTGCTGCAATGCCTGAATTTCGGCAATCGGCACCCCCAAAGTCCGCAGGGTCAACACCCAATTGATTTGTTCGATCTGCTGCGGTGAATACTGGCGGCGGGATGTTTCTCCTTTTGTGCTCTGGATAATCCCTTTTTGTTCATAAAACCGCAGTGTGCGGGAGGTAACGCCCAGCTGTGCACAGACAGCGGAAATATCCTGCAAACACAAACCTCTTCACCTCTTAACCACAGTATACAACTTGACGTTACGTCCATGTCAAGACATTTCATTGTATTTTTTTCATTGAATCTCACTGTCAGAAAATTTGCAGCCGATGCACAAAACTAAAATGATTTCAGCAAAACAGCGTGACCGCTTCCGCACCGATGGTTTTCCCGGTTTTTTCATCCACCTCGAAAATGCAGCCGCCAAGGACCGATTCTCCGTCGGCATTGTCAAACCGCACCGGCAGCATATTTTTCATTTTTTGAATAGCAAGCTCCGGTTTGACCCCCAGCACCGACCAGCGCGGTCCGCACATGCCAAGATCGGTGATGTAGCCGGTACCTTGCGGCAAAATCTCGGCGTCGCTGGTCTGCACATGCGTGTGGGTGCCGAAAAGCGCGGTGACCCGCCCGTCCAGATAAAAACCGAGCGCGCGTTTTTCCGCCGTCGCTTCGGCGTGGACATCCACAAAAATCAGCTTTGCACCGGCAGCCTTTGCTTTATCGATCATTGCATCCGCCGTTTCAAAAGGGTTTTTCAGCGGTTCCATATAGGTCACGCCCATGATGTTGATGACCGCCGCGACCGTTCTGCCCATATCGACGATGCACATGCCCTTTCCCGGCGCGCTTTCCGGGAAATTCGCCGGACGGACGATCGAATCGTTTTCTTCCAGAAAGGAATAGATTTCATGCCGGCGAAACACATGATTGCCGGTGGTGATCACATCGGCGCCGCTGGTAAAAATGTGTTCTGCGCTGCCCGGCAGAATGCCGTTTCCTGTCGCAGAATTCTCACCGTTGACGATCGTTAGATCAATCCCTTTTAACTTTTTGAGCGCAGGAAGATTTTTTCGCAGCGCTTCACATCCGTTTTTTCCGACGACATCGCCTACACATAAAACATTCAAATTTATCGCTCCGTTCGGTTTTATCATTTTTTCAAAACATCGCTGCCGGCAAACGCCTTGCATTTCGCAGAATCCCGGCACGCCGTTTTTAGCGTTTGCCGCTTGTGTGTTTCTATTCTCGCAAGCTAAATTCGAGAAGAAGAGGAACCATGAGATGGAAAGATCCACAACAAACCTGCGGAGAGCCCTGATAGATCCCACCGCCGACCCGCGTCGACAAACAGCCTTTTGATAAGTTAAAAGGGCGGGTTCACCCGCCCTTTGTTTGCTCATTATTTTGCATAATCAATTGCACGGCTCTCGCGGATCACATGCACCTTGATCTGACCCGGATAATCGAGATCCTCTTCGATACGTTTGGCGACATCGCGGGCAACCAGCACCATCTGGTCGTCGTCCACCGTTTCGGGTTTGACGATAATCCGGATTTCCCGGCCCGCCTGGATCGCAAATGAACGATCGACGCCGTTAAAGGAATTGGCGATCTCCTCCAGCTTTTCAAGCCGCTTGATATAATTTTCAATATTCTCGCGCCGTGCGCCCGGACGAGCCGCTGAAATTGCATCCGCGGCCTGCACCAGACAGGCAACGACAGTTTTCGCTTCCACATCTCCATGATGCGCATGGATCGCGTGCACGATCGCATCATTCTCTTTGTATTTCTTTGCAACATCCACACCCAGTTGAATATGGCTGCCTTCCATCTCATGATCCAGCGCCTTGCCGATATCATGCAGAAGTCCCGCGCGTTTTGCCTGGTTAATATCCGCGCCAAGTTCCGCCGCCATAAGACCTGCGACGTGCGCCACTTCCAGCGAATGATTCAGCACATTCTGCCCATAGCTTGTGCGGTAATGCAGTTTACCGAGCAGTTTGACCAATTCCGGATGAATACCGCGAATACCGGTTTCCAGCACTGCGCGTTCTCCTTCGGATTTGATGGTCGCATCCACTTCACGTCTTGCTTTTTCCACCATCTCTTCAATGCGGGTCGGATGAATCCGCCCGTCTGCAATCAGTTTTTCCAATGCAATACGCGCCACTTCGCGGCGAATCGGATCAAAACTGGAAATGGTGATGGATTCGGGTGTGTCGTCGATAATCAAATCAACGCCGGTCAGCGATTCGAGCGCCGTGATATTCCGGCCCTCGCGGCCGATAATACGGCCTTTCATCTCGTCGTTGGGCAGCGCCACAGCTGATACCGTTGTTTCACTGGAATGATCAGCAGCGCAACGCTGAATGGCAGTCGCGATGATCTCTCTTGCCATCGTGTCCTGTTCATCTTTGATCTGCTGCTCATAGGACTTGACCATCACGGCCTTATCATGGATGAGTTCGCCCTCCACTTCTTTTAGCAGCTCTTCTTTTGCCTGTTCGACCGTGAAACCGGAGATTTTTTTGAGCATATCGCGCTGTGCGATTTTCAGATCCTCGATTTCTTTTTCCTTTTCCTCGATCTCTTTCATTCTCTGGTTGAGTTTTTCTTCTTTTTTCTCATAATTATCGAGTTTTTTATCCAGCGATTCTTCCTTTTGTGTCAAACGCCGTTCCTGCCGCTGGACCTCCGAACGCCGTTCCTTGATTTCCTTATCCGCCTCTGTTCTCAATTGGTGGATTTCGTCTTTTGCTTCAAGAATTGTTTCTTTTTTGCGTGCCTCCGCGTTTTTCATCGCCTCGTTTAAGATACGTTTTGCTTCTTCTTCAGCGGAACCGATTGCGGCTTCCGCTTTATTTTTGCGATGTATGGAACCCAATACAAAACAAATAATACCACAAACGAGGCCTGAAACGACGGCGGCAATGACAATGCCTATGTAGTCCATTTTAAGACCTCCTTATATATTAACTGCTGTTGTTTAAAAAAACAGGCCGCATGTTCGCCTGAACGCAAGAGTCTCATATTTCCACACATTGCATGCAATTATACAATACTCCACATTACTACAATAATACCACCATATCGACTGCAAGTCAAGATAAAACTGCAGAGAATCCCGCTAAAACAGTGGTCAAAACGTGATATCGTTGCCAAATAGTTGATCGGTCAAAATTTTCAGTCCGCTGTTTTCCGGATCGGACAGATGCGGATCCGCTTTTAAAATCCGGGAAGCCAATGTTCTTGTCTGCCGCAGCACGTCCATATCGTCAAACAAATCGGCGATTTTCAGCTGCGGCAATCCGCTTTGCCGGTGCCCGAAAAAGTCGCCGGGACCGCGCAGCTTTAAATCCGCGTCGGCGATTTGAAAGCCGTCGGTCGTTTTACGCATGATCTGCAGCCGCTGTTTGGCTTCTTCGTTTTCCGCATCGGAAATCAAAATGCAGGTCGAACGATATTTTCCTCTGCCGACGCGCCCGCGCAGCTGATGCAGCTGGGACAGCCCAAATCGTTCCGCATTTTCAATGACCATGATAACGGCGTTTGGCACATCGATACCCACCTCAATAACGGTGGTCGCCACCAACAGCTGAATATTCCCGGCGGCAAATTCCCGCATGACCTGTTCCTTTTGCGCCGGTTTCATTTTCCCATGCAAAAGCCCCACGGTGTTTTCCTTAAAAAATCCACTTTTTAAGTGGGTATAAAACTTTTCTGCGGCGGCAAGCTCCATTTCTCCTTCCTCCACCATGGGACAAACGATATAGCCCTGCCGGCCGGCATTCAAATGCTTTTTCACATAGGTATAGGCTCTTTTGCGCAGCGCGGCGCCAACGGCATAGGTTTCGATCTTCTGCCGACCCGCCGGCATTTCGTCCAGCACCGACAGATCCAGATCGCCATAGATCATCAGCGCAAGGGTGCGCGGGATCGGAGTCGCCGACATGACGAACACATGCGGGTTTTTCCCCTTGTTGCACAACGCGCTGCGCTGCGCAACGCCGAACCGGTGCTGCTCGTCGGTCACAACAAGCCCCAAATCGTGGAATTCCACTGTTTTTTGAATCAACGCGTGGGTGCCGGCGATCAGGTCGATCTCGCCGCTTTTTAACTGCTGCAAAACCTTGCGGCGTTCCGCCGCGGGTGTGGAGCCGGTCAATAACATAACTTTCAAACCGGTGTTTTTCATCATTTTCTGCAAACTGTAATAATGCTGTTCAGCTAAAATCTCGGTCGGCGCCATGATCGCCGCCTGGTATCCGTTTTTGGCCATGTTAAACATCAGCGCAGCAGCAACGGCTGTTTTGCCCGACCCGACGTCTCCCTGCAACAGCCGGTTCATCGGCGTTTGCCCCCGCATGTCCGCCACCGCTTCGCCGATCGCCCGTTTTTGCGCGCCGGTCAGCGCAAAGGGGAGGGTTTTGACAAAATCCGCCGTGTAATCCGCTTTTATTTGCACGGCGGTCGTTTCTCTGTTGCGGCCTTTGAGCTGCAAAAGTCCCAGCTGCAAAACCAGCAGTTCTTCAAACACCAGTCGTTTTCTGGCGATCGCAATGTCCTCCTGCGACGCCGGAAAATGAATGTTTTGCAGCGCATAGCGCTTGTGGCAGAGCTTGAATTCCTCCCGAATCTGTTCATTCAGCGGATCGTTTAAATCGTCTCCCTTTTGCTCCAGCGCCTGCCGCACCGCCTTTTCGATCACCCGTGAGGTTAAACCCTTGACCTGCCGGTAGATCGGGCGGATCGATGCGCTTTGCGCTTTTTCGATCTGCGGCGACGCCATCTCCCGGTAATTGAAATTGCCGGTCACTTTGCCGAAAAACAAACATTCGTCGCCGGGGTTTAGCCCCTCGACCGCATATTTATTATTAAAAACAGTGATTTTCAGCAGTATTTTCCCGTCCGTTGCGTTGAATTTATAGAGTGTGAGCCCTTTGCGCACCCGATGTTCCCGCACCGGGGTCGCAAGCGTCGCTTTCACACAGCACGGCGTTTGAAGCGGCGCGTCGGACACGGTGAAGCTGCGGCTCCAGTCCTCATACTGCCGCGGATAAAACGCTAAAAGGGCATCGATCGAATCGATACCCATTTTTTTTAAAAGCTCCAGGCGTTTGGCGCCGAGTCCTTTCAAGGATTCAATTGTTCCGCCGTTTCCCGTTCCCATTTTTATTCAACCGACAAAATATAGTAATACACAGGCTGCCCGCCAGGAATCAATGTGATTTCGGCGTCTTCCGGCAGACGGCGGCGCACCGCGTCTTCTACCGCGACGGCCTGTTCGTCGGTCACGTCCGCACCATAGATGATGGTGACGAACTGACTGTCTTTTTTATACAGATTTTTGATCAGACGGACAACCGCGCGTTCGACATCCTGTTCCACAAACGCGACTTTTCCGTTTTCGAGCGCTAAAATCTCGCCTTCTTTGATTTTATGCCCATCATAGTCTGCGTCCCGCACCGCAAAGGTGATCTGGCCGGTGCCGACCTTATCGGCGGCCAACTGCATGGCGGTCGCGTTGGTATCGGCGTCGGCTTCCGGATCAAAGCTGAGCATCGCGGAAATCCCCATCGGGATCGAACGGGTCTGCAAAACGATGACCTTTCTGGTCGCCAGCCGCACCGTTTGTTCCGCCGCCATGATGATGTTTTTATTGTTCGGCAGCACAAACACCGTTTTCGCTGGGGTCAATTCCACCGCTTTCAAAATATCGTCGGTCGACGGGTTCATCGTCTGTCCGCCGCTGACGATCTGATCGACCCCCAGATCGCCGAACAGGCTTCTGACGCCGTCTCCCGCGGCGATCGCCACAAACCCATATTCGTTTTCCGGTGCGACAGGGGTGTAGGCTTCGTCCCCGTCGGTCTGGACGGTATTTTCAATACCGGCGTTGCGTTTGGCTTCCTGCTGCTGCTCGCGCATGTTTTCGATCTTCATGTTGGTGAGCTGCCCGAATTTCAAGCCCTCCTGCAACGCTTTGCCGGGATTATCGGTGTGCACATGCACCTTGATGATGTTTTCATCGTCCACCACCACGACGCAGTCGCCGATCGTTTCCAGATAAGACCGCAAAAGCAGCGGCTCACGGGTGTTGCCCGCTTCGCGCTGGACGATAAATTCCGTGCAGTAGGTGAAGGTGATTTCCCCTTCCCATTCCGCGACGGCGTTTGTTCCGCTTTTTGCAGCGGGTGCCGGCGCCGACGGCGCCGACGCGCTCTCGATGATCACGCCGTCTTTAAAGACTGAGAGCATGCCTTTGAAAATCAGAATCAGACCCGCGCCGCCCGCGTCGACCACGCCGGCTTTTTTGAGGACCGGCAGCAGTTCCGGCGTGCTGGCCAGCGCATTTTCCGCGCCCTCAAGCGCTTTTTCAAACACAGCGACAAAATCGGTTTCGCCGCCGTCCACCGCGGTGCGCGCATGCTCGGCCGCCACCCGCACCACCGTTAAAATCGTGCCTTCGGTCGGTTTCATAACCGCCTTATACGCGGCCTTCACGCCGCTTTCCAACGCCGCGGCAAGCTCCACTCCGTCGGCTGTTTTGCATTCCTTGAATCCTTTGGCAATGCCTCTGAAAATCAACGACAAAATAACGCCGGAATTACCGCGCGCCCCACGCAGCAGTGCGCCGGACACGACATGTGAGACCTGCGCGACATCCTGGTCGTTCACCCTTGCCAGTTCCTTTGCCGCATTGGAAATGGTCAGCGACATATTGGTTCCGGTATCGCCGTCGGGTACCGGGAACACATTGAGTTCATCAATCGACTGCCGGTTATTTGCTATATGATTCGACGCAGATATCACAGCGTCGCGCAATATATTTCCTGAAATCAATTACCCCTCCGCCTTTCGTACCAAACTTTATTCCGACAGCATCCCGTCGACATGGATCGTCACCCGGTCGACCTGGATGCCTGTTTCGTTTTCAACCGTGTATTTCACGTTGTTTACAATGCTTTGCGAAATGGCGTTGATGTTCGTTCCATACAAAACGGCGATATGCACGGCGACGTCGATCTTATCGATATTGCCCCGGACAACGATGCCGGTATCGATATGCGCTTTCCCGGTCAGCTTATCGCGCCACCACTGGCTGCCTTTGGCGACCATCGATGCGACGCCGTAGCAGGAGGTGACCGCGTTGCCGATCAGTTTTGCAAAATATTCGTTTGTGATTGTTATACATCCCAGTCTTGTTTCAAAACGTATCATAAACAACTCATCCTTTCAAGCATTGAATACATGCGGGGCAGCACAAAACCATCTGTTTTCACCGCAAACGTTTAATTGGAAGACGACAGATACTGAATGTTATAATAAGCGTCGGTCAGCGAAGAAACTGCGACCGGCGATACCGATGCATTGCAGGAAACGACGCCGAGCCGGTAAGCCAACGGAACCAGCGGCATGAAGTCCATCATCGCATCCAGAAATTCTGCAATCGGACGCTCGCCGTTCATATATTCCCCATAAATCGCACTGATATCAACCTGTGTTTCGGTTTTATCGGGTGTGGTGGTGGAACTGCTCGGCTGCGTCTGTCCGTCCGCACCGGTCGTCGATTGTGTGGTGGTGGTCGTAGCGGTGGTGGTTGTGGTGGTTTTGATATCCGTTACATTGCCGGATAATAGCGCCGTTAAATCGAAGCTGTCGGACAAACGGATCTCCCCGATATACATATCATATGCACCGTTGGCGACATACGATCGGTAGACCGCGCTTTTTTCGCCTTGCAGCGTGATGTCGATCCCGCCGCTTGCAAGCTGATCGGCGATCAGGCTTGCGGCTTCGGTCTGAAAATTGTTATCGCTGTTATACAGCAGGGTGAATGCCGGCGCATTTCCATTTTCATCTTCAAACGATCCGTCGTTTTGCTGTGCATATCCGGCGACCGTGAGATATTCCTGTCCGGTTTCGACATTCGTCGTCTGCGGCAGCAGGTTATCATAGTTTTCCGTTAGATCCAGCCCGGTCAAATACGGCGATGTTGCCGGTTCGGCATATCCATAATACGCCTGCCGGCAGATTTCCTCACGATCAACCATCTGCGCAACAGCCTTACGCAACGCGCTGCTGTTTACAGCAGAACGGGCAGTGTTGACATTTAAAAACACAAAATTTGTTTGTTTGATCTTTGCAATCTGTCCACTCATCGACGGCAGATTCGACAATTCGATACCACTATAATAAATATCGACTTCACCGGACTTGATATAATATTCCAGCGATTCGTCATCCGGCGCATTGACAAGCTGGATGGTGTTTTGCGGGACCTCCCCATAGTACCGGGTGTTGGCGGTCAGAGAGTAAGCGCCGCTGTCGTCGTTATACACATATCTGCCTGCGCCAATAGGCGGCTGCTGCTTTTTATCTTCATTTTCCCGGCCGGTCGATCCCTCTTTGATAATCGGGAAAGATAAAACCGCGGCAATATTCGGATCGGGGTGGGAAAGCGTCAGCTCAATTTGCGATGAACTGCTGGCGTTCCAGGATCGGATGTTGGAAAGCCGCTGCGTGTAGACCCCGTTTTCCGCTTCCTTTGCAAGACCCAGCGAATAGGTCACATCCGATGCCGAAACGGCGGATCCGTCGGAAAAAACAACGTCTTTCAAGGTGACAACACACCGCGTCCCGCTGGTTTCGACCGACTGTGCCATTTTCAGTTCCACGTTGGCATCCGGGTCCAGTCCCGTCAGCCCGTCGAACAGCAATGCGGTCAGGTTCTGATTGCCTGCGGTCTCGGCTTCATAAGGGTTTAAGCTGTCGGAAATGGTGAAATACAATGAAAGGGTTCCTTCTCCCATCGCAACCGTCTGCGAGGACGTCATGGTGGATTCGCTTGGCGTTTCCGTGCCGTTTGCACCGCCGGTTTCGCAGGCGGCAAGGTTCAAAATCATTGCAAGGGCGGCGATAATCGCCAGAACGCGTTTCAACTGTTTTTTACCTCCAGACCGCAGACAGCTTTATTTAAAATCAGTATAGCACAAAACATTCCCATTTGCAATTCATTTCTGATATTTTTAGCGTTTGCTGCATTTGCAAAAACACATGCTTGTCAGCGGCATGTTTTTTTGCTACAATAAAAGTATTCCACAAAACACCGGTCTGTAGCATAAAAGTTTTCGGATGCATTTTGAAAAAGCGGGGCAAACGGAGATGACAACGGGCGCGGAACAGGCAGTCAAACGCATTGGATCAAACGGAGGTTACACACTGCATGAAACCGAAAAAAGCTGATTTTATTCTATTTGCACTGCCGGTGGTGATTGCATTGGTTTGCTTTTGGATTTTTTTGCCCGGCGAGGCGGGACAAACCGCTGTGATCCGGGTGGACGGCGAAACGGTGCAAACCATTGATCTGCAAACCGCAAAAGACCAGACAATCGATCTTTCCTTGCCTTATCACAACCAAATCGAGATCAAAGACCATGCAATCCGCGTAACCGATGCAGACTGCCCGGATCGCAGTTGTGTGAAAACCGGATGGATCCGCAGCGCCGGACAAACCATCGCCTGCGTGCCCTCCAAACTGACAATCACCATCACCGGCGACGGCGGGTTCGACGCGATCGCAGGAAGGAAGGTGTGGTAATGCATAAAAAAGCCAAAATGCCGGTTGCCCGGCAAACTGCCTATCTTGCGGCTTTCACCGCCGGTGCCATTTTGTTTTCCTATGCGGAAACCTATCTTTCCGCCGCGGTGATCCCGATTCCCGGCGTGCGGCTGGGTCTTGCAAACATCATGATTTTATCGGTGCTTTGTGCGTTTGGTCTCAAACAGGCGATACTGGTAAGCCTTGCGCGCACGCTTGTGGTCTCGCTCCTGTTTTCTTCTTTGACCTCCGCCGTGTTTTCGATCTGCGGCAGTTTATTGTCTATTCTTGTGATGTTTTTGCTTTATCGCTGTAAAATATTCAGCCTGTATGGTATCAGTGTGGCGGGGGCTATGATGCACAATATCGGGCAGTTGCTCGCTGCCGCTGTGGTTACCGGCTCCTTCTCGATTTTCAGCTACACCCCCTATCTCATGCTGTGCGCTGTTATAACAGGGATTGTGATCGCGTTGCTGACCAACACCGTCTTGACTGCGCTGCAAAAAATCTGGAAAAACGAACGTCCGGAATGGTGATGACCATGCCGGATGCTGTATTCAGTTATAAATTTTTTCAATTTCTCCCCGCAACCGGTGAATAATTTTCTTTTCAAGCCGGGAAATATAGCTTTGCGAGATACCAAGGGTGTCCGCGACCTCCTTTTGGGTGTGTTCTTCAAAGCCCGCGAAACCAAACCGCATCTGCATGATATGCCGTTCTCTGGCGGGCAGTTTTTCAACCAACATTTGAATAATCTGGCGTTCATCCTGCGTTTCGACATTGTGATTGACAAGATCCGACTCGCTGCCCAGCACATCCGACAACAGCAGTTCGTTGCCGTCCCAATCGACGTTTAACGGTTCATCAAAAGAAATTTCGGTTTTGATGGGATTGGTTTTGCGCAGATACATTAAAATTTCATTTTCGATGCAGCGGGACGCATAGGTTGCAAGCTTGATTTTTTTATCCGGACAAAAGGTATTGACCCCTTTGATCAGCCCGATGGTTCCGATGGAGATCAAATCCTCGATGTTGGCGGAAGCGGCATCGAATTTCCGGGAAATATAAACCACCAGCCGCAGATTGTGCACGATCAGTTCATCCTTGGCTTTCTGGTCTCCCGCCTGAAACCGTTGCAGCAGCTCCGCTTCCTGCTGCGGGGCAAGCGGCGGCGGCAGCAGGTCCGGGCCGTTGATATAATAAACGCCGGGACGTGCAAATTTCTGCATCCATTTAAACCGCAGCTTTTGGAAAATTCGTTTTAAAATGTTCATTGTTCATCCTCCATTATCCCGCAGGCACTGCGGCAAAGCAGCCCTTTATATTCGCTGTCCATTTTTGAATCGGTCACGGCAACGGTCATTTTTTCGGTGATTCTTTCGCCGGTTTGGCCGGTGATTTTCACTTTATCCGGCCGGAATGCCGGTAAAACGCCGCTTTTGCCCACCGCCTTGTAAGGCAACAGCCGGAACCCGGCGGCGTTTTCAACCTCTCCTTTTGGAAAAACAGCTTTCACCGCGCTTTCCTGCGCGATAATCACCGGGTCGCCGGTATACAGATCGGTTAAATTATTGCCGGTATCCAAAAACGCGGTGAACTGCGCGCTTTTGCCGCCTGCGAACACCTCGACGGTGAACAGTTCGTTTTCTTTCTTTGTTTTTCGCATCAGCGCGCACACAAGCTTGATGATTAAATAACAAACGGTGGTGAGCAAAATCAGCAGCAGCGGAGAGATGTTCAGATAAACGGCGGTGTTGTTGATGATCATGCTGTCGGGCTTAAACAAAAGCCAAATGCACAGCATCGCGCCGGAATATAAAAAAGAAACGGCAAAAAACAAAGCCGTCAGCTTGAAAAAACGTTTTGCCGAGTGGTAGGAAAAGGTGATGAGCACGATCACGGCGGCGATTGCGAATTTAAACGGGACTGCAAACAGTCCCAGATCCGGCAGCAGCACCGCGAACGCCGAGATCCCGCCGGCAACGCTGCCAAGCAGCAGCCGCCAGAACCGGCGGTGGACGTGCGCCACCGCACAGACGGATAAAAGCAAAAAATAGGTGACGACCGTGTTTAAAAAAAGCAGGACGTCCGCATAGATCACCATTGAAAACCAGGTCCTTTCCGGCATTGCAAACAACCGCCTGTTATTGCTCGCATGTCGAAAACTTCGACATGCTTTTGGACGGGGATGCCGTTCGCTCGAAAATCAAAGATTTCCGGACTGCACTCTATCCCCGCCAATACCACCCCTACCCCTTGAAATCCGCATTACAATGCGGATTTCGCCTACAAGGTGTTTTTTCGTAGCCCTAGGCAGCGAAAAAACGATATACAACTTTACACGCTTGGGAAGCGTTACCAACAATTTGCCGCCTGTTATTATTATACAAGCGTACCCCGTCATTTTATGTCGTAAAACACGCGCGAATTTTTTAATTCTCTATTTTGCCAAACGGTTATCGCCGAAAAATCCGGAAATAAAAATATTTTTATTTACATTCCCCTGTTTGTTTTGTATAATAAAGGAAAGGATAGAATTCAGGAAAGGGTGTTTCGTTCATGAAAGTTTTGTTTGCCACAAGTGAAGCATATCCCTATGCAGTGTCGGGCGGACTGGGCGACGTTGCGTTCGCGCTGCCCAAAGCGCTGCGAAAACGGCTGGTCGGCTGCCGGGTCATCATGCCTTTGTATTCCTGCATCCCGGAAAATCTGCGCTGCACGATGCGTTTTATCACCCACATCACCGTTCCGGTGGCGTGGCGCAGCCAGTATTGCGGTATCTTTGAAGCAAAATACGACGGCGTGACCTATATTCTTCTGGACAATGAATTTTATTTCAAACGCGCCGGGATGTACGGTGAGTATGACGACGCGGAGCGCTATGCGTTTTTTGCCCGCGCGGTGCTGGAAGCGATTCCGTATATCGACTTTTGGCCGGATGTGATCCACTGCAACGACTGGCAAACGGCGCTCACCCCGGTTTACTATAAATTCTTCTACTATAACCGTCCCGGCTATGAAAACATCAAAACCGTCATGACCATTCACAACATCCAGTATCAGGGTCGTTATGGTCTGGAAATCATGGAGGATGTCCTCGGCATGCCCAAATGGTCGCAGCCGCTAATGGAAAACGACGGTGACGTCAATTTGCTAAAAGCCGGTATCGAAGCGGCAAATAAAGTCACCACCGTCAGCCCGACCTATGCCGCCGAGCTGATGAATCCCTGGTTCGCCTACACGCTGGACAATATCCTGCGCAACCGTTCCTGGAAATTGACCGGTATTTTAAACGGAATCGACACCGATGTTTATAATCCCGAAACCGACAAGGAAATTCCCGTGCAATACAATTCCAAAACTTTAGAGAAAAAGGCCGAGAACAAAACGGCAATGCAAAAGGAATTCGGTCTGCAACAGGACCCGAACGTGCCGGTGGTTGCGATGGTCACAAGACTGGCCGGTCACAAGGGTCTGGAACTTGTCAAATATGTGTTCGACGATCTGATGCGCCGGCAGGTGCAGTTTGTGTTGCTGGGCTCCGGCGACAAAAAATATGAAGAATTTTTCGGCGGCAAAACCTATCAGTATCCGGGTCGGGTGGCGTTTATCTGCGGGTTTAAACCGGCGATCGCACACCGGATCTATGCCGGTTCGGACATTTTCTTAATGCCCTCCAAGCAGGAACCCTGCGGGCTGTCCCAGATGGTCGCCCTGCGCTATGGTTCGGTGCCGGTGGTGCGCCAGACCGGCGGGCTGAATGACACCATCGTCGATGCGGGCGAACCAAACGGCGTCGGCTACACCTTTAAAAGCTACAATGCGCACGACATGCTGGGCGCGATCGATCGCGCGCTTGGCCTTTATGCGCTGCCGGACCAGTGGAAAACACTTGTGGTGCGCGGCATGGAAACCGATCACAGCTGGGACCGGTCGGCCGGCGAATATATCAAAATGTACCGTGAACTTACCGGGAAAAAATAAAATTTTAAAAGAAACGGCTGCGCCGGGAAAGCAAAAAAATTTTTTCTTTTTCCGCGCTTTGGTGTGTGCGGTGGGGACAAATCCCCAAATTGGTTTATCAAAATATTTTGCAGGGTGGAGATTTTTCTTGCATCGGTTTCTGGTTTTCAAGTGGAACGTTTCCGTATAACGCGTCGACCGACACATTTAGAGCCTTTGCCATCGCCGCCAACTGAAAATCCAAAATCCGCTGTTTTCCGTTTTCCATCTGGCTGATCGTTTGGCGGGAAACTTCAAATTGCTGTTCTCGCAACACCAATGCGAGCTGTTCCTGCGACATACCGGCACCCTGCCGTGCCCGCCGGATGTTCGCCCCCGTTTCATTTAAAGGTTTTTTGTTTTCCTGTTTTTTGTTTTGCATATTGATTCCCCCTCCTATATTTGATTTTAAATTTTTGTGTTTTAGGTGTTGTTTTAGACACCTCATCCACCGCTAGCGCGGTCCCCCTTCTCCTCAAGGAGAAGGCTTTGGTTTGCAGAAGCTTTCAAGGCTTCCCCGTAGATCGGGAAGCTGTCGGCGATAGCCGACTGATGAGGTGGCAAAAATGTTGCCTCAACACTTTGACCACATTTTTTATACATATGCTTGTATGTGAAATCAAGAACATTTTTATAAACCTCATGTATAATCTTTTTGATAAGGTCATTGAGGTGATAGCATGACATATTATGCAGAGCGATTAAAAGAATTAAGAGAAAAATCTGGATTGAATCAAGAGGGTTTGGGTTTAAAGCTTAGTCTTTCGCAATCTACGATTAGTGCATATGAAATTGGTGAAAGAACACCGGATTTAAATACCTTGATTCGGATTGCCAAATTTTTTAATGTTTCTATCGATTATCTTGCGGGATTGTCAAATATAAAACAGATTATCCAGACAAGCGACTTGTCCTCGGATGAATTGGAACATTTATATACATATCGCCAACTAAGTAAAAATGATCAGGAAAAAGTAAACGCCTACATTCGTGGTTTACAAACCCGATCTTTTTAATATTGCGGTAAACGTATTTTGAATGCTGAACAAATCATCAAGATTTGCAAGCATTATAATATATCTTCCGACTATATTCTGGGTTTGTCGAATGATTACAAACCATTAAATTAAAGTTTATAAAAAGCCCTAGAAAACCGTTTTCAGGATGCAGAAAAACCTTTCGGCTTTTCTGCATCCTTTTTTGCTTTTGCGGCATTTTTTCACTTGTATTCTTCACCGGGTTGGGTTACAATAAGGGCGAACATTACTTTGCCGGTTTTGCACGGCAAAAAAGCAGAAAGGAAAGGTTTATGCAGACATCGATTTATGATTGTGTGATCATCGGCGGCGGACCCGCCGGATATACCGGCGCGCTGTATTGCGCGCGGGCAGGGCTTTCGGTTTTGGTGCTCGAACAAATGACGCCGGGCGGCCAGATGGCAACGACCGGAACGATCGATAATTATCCCGGTTTTGCGGATGGTATCGACGGGTTCCAGCTTGGCGAACAGATGCAAAAAGGGGCGCATCGGTTCGGGGTGCAGACCAAATTTGAAAAGGTCACGGCGGTCGATCTTGCAAAGGACGTGAAAACCATCACCACCGACCGCGGCGTTTGGCAGGCGAAAACGGTGATGCTGGCGACCGGCGCGGTGCCGCGTCGGCTCGGATTGGAATCGGAAACAAGATTGCGCGGCCGCGGCGTTTCCTACTGCGCGACCTGCGACGGCATGTTTTTCAAGGATAAAACCGTCGCTGTGATCGGCGGGGGCAACAGCGCCGCAGAAGACGCGCTGTTTTTATCGAAAGTCTGCAAAAAGGTATATCTTGTCCACCGGCGGGACACGCTGCGTGCGGCAAAGGTGTATCAGACGGCGCTGGAGCATGCAAACGTGACCTTTTTGTGGAACAGCAGGGTGTGCGAGATTCTGGGAGACCAACAGGTGACCGGCATCCAGATCGCCGACGGCATCACCGGCGAACAGCAAAACATCGACTGCAACGGGGTGTTCGTCGCGATTGGCCGCGACCCGGACACCGCCCTTTTCAAAGCGCAGATCAAAACCGACAACGCCGGCTATATCATGGCGGACGAAACGACCAAAACCAATCTGCCGGGTGTGTTCGCGATCGGGGATGTGCGGACAAAACCGCTGCGGCAGGTTGTGACCGCTGCGGCGGACGGTGCGGTCGCCTCGAAATTTGTGGAAGAATTTTTAAGTACCCAGCATATTTAAAGGTTGTGCTATGCAATCAAAAAAGCGGAAAACGGAGGGGAAGAGCGATGTGGTTTAAAACACAGCGTGCCGGGCAGATCGCACAGCAGCTCAAAGGTCTGATCGCGGTGCACACCGTGCCGGTCACACACTGGCAAATGAAAGAAGGATTTTTCCTGCGTCCGTCGGATGCGGATGCGGCGGCGGAGCCTTGGCAGGATTTTGACTGCCAAACAGGCCGTTGGGGCGGTTATGACAAACACTGCTGGTTTCGCGCGCAGGTCACCATCCCGGCCGAAATGGCAGGGTATCCGGTAGATCTTGTCTTATCAACCGACACACCCGATTGGGATGCGACTAACCCGCAGATGCTGATCTTTCTAAATGGGCAGGTCACCCAGGGTGCGGATCAGAACCATCGGGAAATCCGGCTGACAGACAAAGCCGCCGGTCAAACCGTCACGGTGGATGTGCAGGCCTATGCCGGGCTGTTTGACCAGCAGATGTCGCTGTCGTCGCAGCTGTGCGCGAAAGATATGCGGGTGAAAGATACATATTACGATTTGCAGGTCGCCGCACAAACAGCGGCGGTGCGCAAAGCATCCGATTATGAACGGATCCGGATCGAAAACATGCTGCAAACCGCTTTGAACATGCTGGATTTGCGCGCGCCTTATTCCCCCGCATTTTATGCGAGTTTGGAGAGCTGTTCCGGCTATTTGAAAACAGAATTTTACAATCATCCCGCCGCAAACAGCGGGGTAACGGTCGGCATCGGGCACACCCATATCGACGTGGGCTGGCTGTGGACGGTGGAACAGACCCGCGAAAAAGCGGCGCGTTCCTTTTCCACTGTTTTAAAGCTGATGGAGCAGTATCCCGATTACCGGTTCATGTCCAGTCAGCCGGTGTTATACAAAATGGTCAAACAGCGGTATCCGGAACTGTTTGAAAAGATCAAAGAACGGGTCAAGGAAGGACGCTGGGAACCGGAAGGCGGCATGTGGCTGGAAGCGGACACCAACGTGCCGTCCGGCGAGTCGCTGGTGCGTCAGTTCCTGCATGGCAAAGCGTTTTTTAAAAACGAATTCGGGGTGGACAGTCAAATACTCTGGCTGCCGGACGTGTTCGGTTATTCCGCTGCGCTGCCGCAGATTTGCAAAAAATGCGGAATTGATTCTTTCATGACCACCAAGATCACCTGGAACCAGATCAACAAATTCCCTTATGACACCTTTTTGTGGCGCGGGATCGACGGCACTGAGATTTTGACCCATTTCGGCACCGCGACCGACGCTGCCACTGCCAATGGCAATACGACCACCTATAACGCGCAGGTGAATCCGAGTCAGGTCAAAGGGACCTTTGACCGGTACCAGCAAAAAGAAATCAACGACCGGGCGCTGATGTCCTTCGGCTTTGGCGACGGCGGCGGCGGACCGACAGCGGAAATGCTGGAAAACGCCAAACGGCTGTCCACCGGTGTGCCGGGGATGCCGCAGTTTGAACAGCAGTCGATGCAAGCGTATTTTGAACAGCTGCATAAAACTGTTGATGAGAACCCCAACCTGCCCACCTGGGTGGGAGAGCTTTATCTCGAATTCCATCGCGGGACCTACACTTCGATGGCGCGCAACAAAAAAAGCAACCGCAAATGTGAAATCCTGTTGCAGGACGCAGAATTTTTCTCGGTTTTCGCATCGCAGTTTGATAAGGATTATCCGGCACAACAGCTGCATGATAGCTGGGAGACGGTTTTGCTCAACCAGTTCCATGATATTCTGCCGGGTTCTGCGATCCGCGCGGTCTATGATGTGACAAAGAAAGAATATGAAGCGCTGGAAAAGGACACAAAGGCGTTGATCGATGAAAAGCTGGCGGTGATCGCGTCCCATGCCGACGCGCCGAAAAACAGCGTTTTGCTGTTTAACACCCTGTCCTTTGAACGGTCGGACGTTGTTATTTTGCCAAAGGAAATGGTGCCGACCGGCGGATTGCAAACCCAAAACGGGGAAAAGGTCCCGGTGCAAAAAACTGCAAACGGGGATTTTGCCGTTTTTGCACAAAACATCCCGGCAAAAGGCTGGCTTGCGCTGGAATCTGCGCTGCCGCAGGCGACCGTCAATCCGTTTGCCATTTCCGACAACGCCATCGACACCCCGTTTTATCGGGTGGCTTTCAACGCTGCCGGGCAGATCACGTCGCTGTTTGACAAACAGCAAAATCGCGAAGTGCTGCGCGCCGGGGCGCGCGGCAATGTGCTCAAGGTCTTTGAAAACAAGCCGATGGCTTATGACAACTGGGATATCGATATTTATTACACCGAAAACAGCTGGGAAGTGGATAACACGATTTCGATGCAATGGACCGAAACCGGACCGGTGCGCGCCACACTGCATCTGGATTGGGATTTTTCCGGCACCCCCATCAGCCAGGACATCCGGTTCTATGCGCATTCCCGCCGCATCGATTTTGAAACAAAGTGCGACTGGAAGCTGTCCCAGTTCCTTTTAAAAGCGGAATTCCCGGTGGATATCAACGCATCAAGCGCTACCTATGATATTCAATTCGGCAACCTGCAGCGGCCGACCCATTTCAACACCTCCTGGGACATGGCGCGCTTTGAGGTGTGCGCCCACAAATGGGCGGATCTGTCCGAGGGCGACTACGGCGTCAGCCTTTTAAACGACTGCAAATACGGTTATGACATCCACGATTCGGTGATGCGCATCACCCTGATCAAGGCGGGCGTTCATCCGCAGGTTTCGGATATTGAAGCGCATGCGTTTACCTATTCTTTGTATCCGCATGCCGGCGGCTGGCAGGACGGCGAACAAGAAAACACCGTTCGGGCGGCTTATGCGCTGAATGTCCCGGTTTATCCGGTTTTGAAAACGCAAAACAGCGACGCGCACGCTTTCCGGCAATACCTGAAAACCGATTCCGATCATGTGGTGGTGGAAACGGTCAAGCAGGCGGAAGATCAAAACGGCGTGATCGTCCGGCTATATGAATACCAAAATAAACGCGGTTCGGTGCGCATCGACTTTGCGCTGCCGGTGGAAAAAGTGTTTGAAACCGATCTATTAGAACAAAACCCGCAGCCGATTCCCTTGAAAGAAAACGCGGTGACGTTTACAATCAAACCCTATGAGATCAAAACCCTGCGGGTGATTCCACGCGGATAAGATAAAATAAAAGCCTCGTTTCAACTTTTGTTGAAACGAGGCTTTCGCTTTGCAAAACAATTGCTGTTATTCGATTTCTACCGGCTGGATGTCCCAGATATCTTTGGCATATTCCCGGATGGTGCGGTCGGAGGAGAATTTTCCGGCATTGCACATGTTCAGCCAACCCTTTTTTGCAAACCCATAGCGGTCCTGCATATCGCGATTGAGCCGCAGGCGGGTTTTAAGATAACTGTCGAAATCCTGCAGAAGATAATAGTGATCCGGCCGGTGCCAGGACGCGCCTTTTAAAATCGCGTCGTATAGCTCTTTAAACATACCGGTGCCGCCGTCGTTTAGCGTTCCGTCGACCAACGCCTCCATCACCCGATGGATCCGCGGATCACTGTCATACAGTTTTACCGGATCATAGCTTTCTTTAAGCTTCTCGATCTCTTCCACCGTTGCGCCGAAAATATAGTTGTTGTCAAGTCCCGCTTCGGCGACGATCTCGATGTTTGCGCCGTCATAGGTGCCGAGGGTGACTGCGCCGTTGAGCATCAGTTTCATGTTTCCGGTGCCGGACGCTTCGGTTCCCGCCGTGGAGATCTGCTCGGAAACGTCCGCCGCCGCAATGATTTTTTCGGCATAGGACACGTTATAATTTGAGATAAACACCACTTTGAGCTTTTCGCTGACAACAGGGTCCCTTCCAATCAGGTCGGCGATGGTGTTGATCAGCTTGATGACCGCTTTTGCCCTGAAATAGCCGGGTGCCGCTTTCGCGCCGAACAGGAAGGTCGTGGGATAAAAATCCTGCAATTTGCCTTCTTTGATCTCAAAATACAGCTCTAAAATGCACAGCGCGTTTAATAGCTGCCGCTTGTATTCATGCAGCCGTTTGATCTGCACATCCAGACAGGTAGCGGTGTCGATTTCGATCCCGTCGTGCAACTTGATATAGTGTTTGAGCGTTTCCTTGTTTTGCTGTTTGATCGCCATGAAGGCATCCAGAATTTCCTTATCGTTCTGACAGGCTTCTAAGGCTTTTAGCTTTTCAAGATCGGTTTTCCAGTCGCCGCTTTGCAAAAGGCGGCTGAGAAGACTTGCAAGCTCCGGATTGCACAGCGCCAGCCACCGGCGCTGGGTAACGCCGTTGGTTTTGTTCTGGAATTTTTGCGGATACAGCGCATAAAACCCTTTGAGCACATCGTCTTTCAAAATTTCGGTATGGATCTGCGCCACACCGTTGATATATCTAGCGCAGTAACACGCAAGATACGCCATATGCACCGTGCCGTCCTGCAAGATCATCAGCGATTCGTCGCCGTTTTTGCGGGCAAGCTCCCGGCGAAACCGGGTGGCGATCCGCATGATGATTTTCAGCGCATCGGGACAAACCCGGCGCAAAATCTTCACATCCCATTTTTCCAGCGCTTCCTGCATGACGGTGTGGTTGGTGTAGCAGAACACTTCTTTTGCGATGGACAGCGCCGCTTTGAATTCCACCCCCTCTAGTCCTAACAGCCGGATCAGTTCGGGAATCGAAATGACCGGATGGGTGTCGTTGAGCTGGATGGTGATATTTTTTGCAAATTGTGAAAAATCGTCGCCGTATTTTTGCTTGTAGCTGCGGATGATGTCCTGCAGCGACGCGCTGCAGAAAAAATACTGCTGCTTTAAGCGCAGCACCTTGCCCGCAAAGCTCGAATCATTGGGATACAAAACGCGGGAAATATCCTCGCCTTTGTTTTTCTCCTCCACCGCTTTTTCATATTTCTGGTCATTGAACAGATGAAAATCAAAAGGAATCAGCGGTTCGCTCTGCCACAGCCGCAATGTGGAAATATGCCCGGTGCCGTAGCCGATGACCGGCATGTCGTAGGGTACCGCTTTGACCGCGCCGTCTCCAAAAGAAACAGTCACCGCGTCGTCCTCGCAGCGCACCGACCAGGGGTCGCCGTGTTTTGTCCAGTCATCCGCTTCCTCAACCTGAAAACCGTCTTGAAAAGACTGACGGAAAAGGCCGTAGCGGTAGCGGATGCCGTAGCCGTCCAGCGGAAGATCAAGTGTTGCCGCGCTGTCTAAAAAGCAGGCGGCAAGCCGTCCCAGTCCCCCGTTGCCGAGCGCCGCGTCCTCCACCGATTCTAAACGCGCCAGGTCCGTTCCCTTATCCTGCAAAAGCGATTCGATCTTTTCGGTCAAATGCAGGCACATCAGGTTGTTATAAACCGCACGGCCGACTAAAAATTCGGCGGAAAAATAATAAGCGCGCCGGGTGTTTTGATGCGCGTTCCTGCTTTTTTCCCAGTCGGGCGCGATTTGCGCCATCACCGCGTCGGACACAGCGGTGTGCAGCTGATCGGGACGCAGATCGCAAAGCGGTTTATGAAAATGCACACTTGCGAACAGCTCCATATTCTGCAATAAGTGATCCATGTTATCCGTTCCTTTCCTCGGCTGTTACAAGCCGTTTATATAAATCGGTGATCCCAAACAGTTTCTTTGCCAGCGCGGGGGAAAATGCCGCTTTGTCACATCGCCATTCCCAGTTACCGCCCACCGTCGAAGGAATGTTCATCCGCGCCGACGACGACAGCCCCAGAATATCCTGCATCGGAATGATCGCGGTGTCGGCAACGCTTGCAAACGCCGCTTTGATCATGCCCCAGTGGTAGCCTTCCCGCTTGTTTAGCCGCAGATAATTTTTGCAAAACGCCACGTCTTTCGGGTCGGCGGTGGCAAACCATCCACAGGTGGTATCGTTGTCGTGGGTGCCGGTATAAACCACGCAGTTTCTCGTGTAATTATGCGGCAGATAATCGCTGTCTTCCCGGGAATCAAAGGCAAATTGCAGCACCTTCATGCCGGGAAAGCTGCTGTCTTTTAGCAGCTGTTTGACCGCCGGCGTCAAAAATCCAAGATCCTCGGCGATCAGCGGCAGATGCGGGATTTTCCGCTTTAAATGCGAAAACAGGTCCATGCCCGGTCCCTTTTCCCATCTGCCGTTTTTGGCGGTCCGCGCCCCGTTTTTGATGCAATAAAAGGATTCAAAGCCTCTGAAATGGTCGATGCGCACAATGTCATAGACCTGCAAGGCAAATCGAAGCCTTGTTTCCCACCAACGGTATTTTTGTTTTTTCATGTAGTCCCAGTTATAAACCGGGTTGCCCCAAAGCTGTCCGGTTTTGGAAAACGCGTCGGGCGGACAGCCGGCGACCACCGTGGGTTTTAAATTTTCGTCCAGCAAAAATTGCTGCGGGTCGCTCCAGACATCGGCGCTGTCGGCCGCCACATAGATCGGAATATCCCCGATGATGCGAACGCCGTTATCATTCGCATAGTTTTTAAGCGCGCGCCACTGTTTGAAAAAGAAATATTGCAGCATCTGATAAAGCTGTGTTTGTGTCTTTAACTGTTCGCGCCACTTTTGCAGCGCCGCGGGTTCGCGGCGCCGGATTCCCGGTTCCCATTTTAAAAATGTTGCGCCTTTGAAATGGTCTTTGAGCGCCATGAACAGCGCATAATCCGCAAGCCAGCTTTCATTTTCCCTGCAAAACAGGTCAAAATCGGCGGGCGGCTGTTTTTGAAACCGATCGAACAATTTTGAAAAAACCTTTTTGCGGTGATCAAACAACCGTTTATAATCCACCCGCAGCGGGTCTTCTCCCCAGACGATCTTTTCATAGTCTTCGCTTTGCAAAAAGCCTTGCCTTTCGAGCAGATCAAAATCAATAAAGTAAGGGTTGCCCGCAAAGGTGGAAAAGCTCTGGTAAGGGGAGTCGCCGTAGCTTGTGGGGCCAAGCGGCAGCACCTGCCACAGCGACTGGCCGCTTTTTTTGAGAAAATCCACAAAAGCGTAGGCTTCTTTGCCAAAAGTACCAATGCCGAATCGTCCCGGCAGTGAGGAGACCGGCATTAAAATTCCGCTTTGCCGCATGGTTATGCGCCTCCGTTAATCTGTTATTGCATCCCCGGTGCGTTTATCAAACAGGTGCGCCGCCTGCATATCCAGCGCGAGTGCGGCGGTGTCCCCGGCAGCTACCGGTTCTGCCGATGGGATTTTCGCAACGACCGGCGTTTTGCCGATCTCGCCGTACAGATAGATTTCCGCACCCATCATTTCCGCCTGGTCGACCGGCAGATGAATGAGATTGCGCTGCGTTTTCAACCGGTATTCCGCTTCCCCGTGGAAATCTTCCGGGCGCACCCCCAAAACCACCGTTTGTCCGGTATAATCCGCAAGGTCACGGGCCTTTACCATTCTATCCGGCAGCGGGATGCGATATGCGTCGAAACAGACAAAATACCGCCCGGATTCGGCAGCAAGCTTTGCGTCGATAAAATTCATTTGCGGTGTGCCAATGAATCCCGCGACAAACTGGTTGCTCGGATGGTTATAAAGGTTTTGGGGCGTGTCCACCTGCTGAATCACGCCGTCTTTCATCACGACAATCCGGTCCGCCATCGTCATGGCCTCCGTCTGGTCGTGGGTGACATAAACAAAGGTGGTTTGCAGGTCCTGGTGGAGCTTTTTCAGCTGGGTGCGCATTTCGGCTCGCAGCTTTGCGTCCAGATTGGACAGCGGTTCATCCAGCAAAAAGACCGACGGCTGCCGCACCATCGCCCGGCCGAGCGCAACGCGCTGGCGCTGCCCGCCGGACAGCGCCCGGGGTTTGCGGTTTAGATATTCTTCCAGTTCCAGCACTTTTGCAGCCGCGTGCACCTTACGGTCGATTTCCTCCTGCTTTTCATGCTTGCGTTTTAAGGCAAACGCCATGTTTTTATAAACGCTCATATGCGGGTACAGCGCATAGCTTTGAAACACCATCGCGATATCGCGGTCCTTTGGCGCGACGTCGTTGACGACCCTGTCTCCGATCAGCAGCTCGCCGCCGGAAATCTCTTCGAGACCGGCGATCATGCGCAGCGTTGTGGATTTTCCGCAGCCGGACGGACCGACCAGAATCATAAATTCCTTGTCTTTGATTTCAAGATTTAAGTTTTCGATAACGGTGTGTTTCGCATCATAGGTTTTTTTAATATTTTTCAGTGTGATGGATGCCATATAAAACCCCTTCGCTTATCGAAAAACCGGGTTTTAAAAGAAAATGGGGTTTTGCCGCATTTATTATAACACAGTTTCCCTGATTTTTCGATATTTTTTTCTTTTTGTTTGATTAGCCCTTGACCGCGCCTGCAACAACGCCTTTGATAATATATTTCTGGCAGCTGATATAGAAAACGATGATCGGAATGATCGCCAGCACCAGCATGGCCATGAATCCGCCCCAGTCGACCGAACCATAGGCGCCCTGCATGGCGATTTGGATCGCTACCGGAACGGTTTTCTGTCCGGTTCCCAAAATCAGATACGGCAGCAGATAATCGTTCCATATCCACATGGCGTTTAAGATCGCAACGGTGATCGCCGTGGGTTTTAAAATCGGAAAAACGACCAGAAAGAAGGTTTGCAGCGGGTTGCAGCCGTCGATGGTGGCGGCTTCCTCGATTTCCAATGGCACGCTTTTGATAAAACCGGTGAGCATGAACACCGAAAGCCCTGCGCCAAAGCCCAGATAAACAAAAACAATGCCGATAGGATTATTAAATGAAATCGCATTGACGATATAGGTCATGGTGAACATGACCATCTGGAACGGCACGATCATGCTGAACACAAACAGATAATATAAGAGCTTGGTGAACTTTCCTTTGACCCGCACGATGAACCACGCTGTCATGGCGGTGCAGACAACGATTAACAGCACCGAAAATACCGTGATAAAAACCGAACGGCCGAACGCCGCAAAAAAGCCGGAGGAGGATAAGCCTTTGATATAGTTTTCAATGCCGGCAAAGGTTTCGGAATTCGGAAGGCTAAACGGGGAGCCGATGATATAAAACTTGGATTTGAATGAGTTCATGAACACCAACAGGATCGGCACCAAAAACAGGATGGCAAGCAGCAGCAAAAAAAGGAATTTGAGTGCGCGCAACCCCTTTTGCTTGGTCTTTGTCATTGTTCGACCTCCTTTTTCCCGGTCAGATACAGCTGCAAAAATGCAATGACCGCCACAATGATGAAGAACACCACCGCTTTGGCCTGTCCGACGCCCTGCCAGCCGATCTTACCATAGAAGGTGTTATAGATATCCAGCGCCAGCATCTGCGTTTGTCTGCCGGGCGCACCGGCGGTCAGCGCGAGGTTCTGGTCGAACAGTTTAAAGGAATTGGTCAGCGTTAAAAACGTGCAGATGGTGATGGAGGGCATGACCATAGGAATGGTGATTTTAAAAAGCGTTTTGACAGGCCCCGCGCCGTCGATCGACGCCGCTTCCATCAGGTCGCCGGGAATGTTCTGGATACCGGCGATATAAATGACCATCATATATCCGATCAGCTGCCAGTTCATCATCACCACAAGACCCCAGAAACCGTATTTGGCGGAATAGGTGATGTCCACCCCATAGTACGACAAAATACCGTTGATGAGAAGATTCCAGATATAGCCCAGCACGATCCCGCCGATCAGGTTGGGCATGAAAAAGACGGAACGGAACAGATTGGTGCCTTTCATGGGTCTGGTCAGCAGCATGGCCAGGAAAAACGCGATCACATTCACAGAAATCACCGAAACAACGGTGAATTTCACCGTGAACCACAAGGCGTTGATAAAATTATTATCGGCGGTAAAGGCGGTGATATAGTTTTGAACGCCGACCCACTGCGCATTGGTAACGGTGGTGAATTTGGTGAACGACAGGTAGATTCCCATCACAAAGGGAATCAAAAACGCCATTGCAAACGCAGCGCAGGTCGGCAGCGCAAAAACGGGAAAATATCGTTTTAAATTTTTGTGCATCTTTCGGATCCTCCTTTGCATGGAAATCTGCTTTTTTGAAAGAATCGCCCTGCACATCTCCCGGCAGAGCGATTCTTTGCAGGTGTTATGATTTTGCAGCGGCGCTTTCCGATGCCCATTCGTCTATCACGAGTTGTTTGACATCATCCCAGGATTTTGTGCCTTGCGCATATTGCAGCAGCGCGGCGCCGAAATCATCCTTGAAGGTCTGGCTGGGGAAGATGGTAAAGTTCCACGGGATCGAGGTCACGCCGTCCTTTTTCATCCAACGCAGCACCTCTTTTGCCAGCGGGTCCTCCGGTGTTTCGGATTCTTCAAAGGTGTCGAACGGCGCGATAAATCCGAGCTTATTGGTCACAAAATCCTTGCCGGTATCGCTGGAATAAAGCCAATAGATAAAATCTTCCGCTGCTTTTTGTTCTTCCTCGGTCGCTTTGGCATTGATACAATAGAAGTTTTCGGTGCCGACGCAAAGTCCCTGGCCTGCCTCATCTTCAACGCCGGTGTAGATCGGCATATATTTGATATCATCTGCCTGCACGGTGTTACCCTGCACCTCGCTGATCTGGCTCCACGCCCAGTTGCCGTTTTGCACCATGGCGCATTTGCCAAGCGCAAATTCCGACATGGAATCGTCGACGATCTTGGTGCCGAGCGTTGTAGGCGCAACGGTGGAATTGTTGATATACAAATCGAAAATATTTTTAAACTGATCGGAAAATTCAAAGTTGATTTTTTCGGTGTCGCTGGATGTTAAATCCACATTGTTTTTCTGGAATTCATAATAAATCGGAATGTTGGCAAGATGCGTCTGCCAGCGCCAGTCTTCGCCCGGCTTTAAGGACGTGCTGGCGAAAACCCCGTCGATGCCGAGTTCATCTTTGTGTTTTTGCATGTCTTCCACGACGGTTTTAAGCTGCTCGAAGCTGACGATCTCTTCAGCCGATGTCAAATCGGTCGCTTTATCGGACAATGCAAAATATTTTTCCATGATGGCATTGTTATAGATGATGCCATAGCCCTCCACGACATATGGGATACCATAGGCCTTGTTATCCACTGTTATGGCCAGCGATTTATCGGTTAAGTGCCGATACAGTTCGGTGTTTGACAGGTCTTTGCAGTATTCTTTCCAGTTGGCATAACCTTTCGGGCCGTTGATCTGGAAGAGTGTCGGCGCTTCATCGGTCGCCATTTTTGCGGTGAGTGTTTGTTCATAGGTGTTGTTCGCCGCCGTTTCAACGATGACTTTCACACCTTTTTCTTCTTCATAGGCTTTTGCGATCTCCTCATAGATTGATGCGCTTTCGGGTTTGAAATTCAAATAGCGGACAACGACTGCTTCATCTTTTTTTCCGCAGGACACGAAAACAGACACGATCAATGTGGCAATCAGCAATGTCGCCAATATTTTTTTTACGTTTTTCATGATGTTCCTCCATTTTAAAACATTAGTTGTTGCATATGCGTCGATTTTTGAACCGGGAAACAGGAATATTTTTTGGTACAAAAACCGTTTCATTGATATTTCTTATTATCTGTGAAATAAATAATAATATTCCAAAGAAACAGGTGATGTTTTTGTATTTTCATTCTTTTCATAAAACCGTTCCTTTTGTTCCCAAAACAGGTGTTTCGGGGTTCTTTCAAAAGGCTTTTCATCATTTTTTTGACCTTTTACTTTTGAATCTGATTACCGTTTTGATCAGTCTGCCGGTGATCACCTCTGGTGCGGCCCTCGCCGCGCTTTGCGCGGTAACCAATAAAATGGCAAAGGATCTGCCCGGCTTTTATGTGCGGGACTATTTTCGCTTTTTTAAAGTCTATTTTAAAAAAGGAACGCTTTGCGGCCTTTTATCGATCGCCGGCACTTTTATTATCGGTTTTGCCTGCTGGTTTTATTATCATTTGGGGACGCAAAATTTTATTTTTTATCTGCCGGCGGGTATTTGTGCCGCATGCCTTATTCTGTTTACCGGCACGATGTGCTTTGTCTTTCCACTGCTATCATTGCAAAAAAATTCGATTTGCACAACATTAAAAACCGCTTGTTTCTATCAAATCGTGCATTTGCCGCGCACTGCGCTGGTGCTGTTGCTCATCCTTTTGTTTTTGATTCTTTTTACCGCCTTCTTTCCTTTCAGCCTGCCGTTTTGGCTGATTTGTCCGGCGGGATTTGTCGCACTTGCCGCAAGCTGCGCCGCCGTCACACCGAACGACAAAAATCTGTCGCTGCGGGAAAGCTGAATATCCCTTAAAACAAGATCAAAAAAGAAAAAACCTTTCCCAAAAGGAAAAGGTTTTAGATTAAAAAACGCTTTATCATTGTTAAAAAATTTTTAAACCCGCTTGCAAAATTTGCAAGCGGGTTGTTTGATTGCTCTTTTAAATAAAACGATACAACGCACGATAGCGTTTGGGGGAAATGCCCTTTGTTTTTTTGAACAAATGGTAAAAAGTGCTCAAATTTTCAAAACCGCTTTCCAGTGCAATATCAATAATATCGATATTGGTGGTGGTCAGCATGGCGCAGGCGTGTTCAATGCGGATTTCATTGAGATAATTCCCGATCGTCATGCCGGTCTGTTCTTTAAAAACACGGCAGACATGCTCACGGCTTTTCCCCGACATGGCAATGATGACGCCGGTTTTCTGACAAAACACCTCCCGGACGGACAGTGAATCGTAAAAAGGCATAAACCATGGCGGCGCAAAAGCCGCTTTTTTTCTACTCGACAATGCAGCCATCCTTTACTCCGAACGCCGCGTTGCTTTCATCGGTATCAATATGCATGGCCAGTGCGAATTTCGGGCTCACACGCACGACAACATCGCCGAAAACGAGTGAACGGTCGGCGCAATTGGCTTTGACGTTGACAATTTGTTTATCACGCACACCGAACCGCTGCGCATCGTCTGGCGTCATGTGGATATGGCGTTTGGCGACGATCACGCCCTCGCTGATTTCCACCTCGCCGCACGGTCCCACCAGCTTGCAGCCCGGTGTTCCCGCAATGTCGCCGGATTCACGGATCACCGACGGAAAACCTAACGCGCGTGCGTCGGTTGCGGACAGTTCCACCTGCGTTTTACTACGCACAGGTCCTAAAATAGAAACGCCCGGCTGTTCCTTTTTGGGACCGACAACGGTGATGCGTTCTTCACAGGCAAACTGACCCGGCTGTGACAAATCTTTTTTTGGCGTTAAAGCATGTCCTTTGCCAAACAAAATTTCCAGATGCTCCTGTGTGACATGGACATGTCTTGCACTGGTTTCAATCATGAATGTTTCACTCATCGATAGATGCTCCTTTAAAAATAGAATAAATCGATGCTTTTATTTTAGCGCATTCTCATCGGTTTTGCAACCGGTTTGATAAAAATCGGCAATTTTTATTGACAAAAAAGCTTCCTTTTGTTTTAATAGAAAATAGCCGCAATGGGCAACTTGCTATTAAAAAATAACGCAAAAGAAGGATAAAAGAATGTCAAAACAATTTGCAGACACCGTGAAATTCGCGTTTAAAACATCTATTCCTGTGTTATGCGGTTATATTTTTTTAGGAATCGCTTTTGGAATCATGCTGCAAAACGCCGGTTTTTCGGTGTTGTGGGCGTTTATCATCAGCATTGTGGTTTATGCGGGATCGATGCAATTCGTGTTGGTGAATCTGCTCAGTGCCAACGCGCCGCTCTATACCGTGGCGGTGATGACGCTGATGATCAATTCCCGCCATTTATTTTATGGCCTGTCTTTCATCGAACGGTTCAAAGCGATGGGAAAACGAAAACCCTATCTCATTTTTGCACTCACAGATGAGACCTATTCGCTGCTGAGTGCCGTGACCTTCCCGGAAAAGGTGAATGCTAAAACCGCCGCTTTTTTGATTTCGCTTTTTAACCAGTGCTATTGGATTACCGGCTCGGTGATCGGCGCCGCGGCGGGAGAGCTGATCCCGTTTGACATGACCGGCATTGATTTCTCCATGACCGCTTTGTTTACCGTGATTCTGATCGAACAGATCAAAGCCGCAAAGCACAAGCTGCCGGTTCTGATTGGACTGTGTTCCGCCGTTTTATGCCTTTTGGTCTTCGGCGCCGATCAGTTTATTCTCCCTTCACTGATCCTGACGGTGACGGTTCTGCTGCTGTGCAAACCCTATCTTCTCACAAAAACGGCTGCCAAACACAATGCAAAGGAGGGCGATTCCAATGGCTGATTGGATGCATCCTGCGCTGATCGTGGCAGTCACTGCTGCCTGCACGATTTTTACCCGTTTTTTCCCGTTTTTGCTTTTTGGCGGTAAACGCAAAATGCCCCGTTTTGTGCAATATCTTGGCGGCGTCCTGCCGGCGGCAATCATTGCAACCCTCGTTGTTTATTGCTTAAAGGATTTGAATTTTTCCCTTTATCCGTTCGGTCTTCCTCAGCTGATCGCCGTCGCGGTGGTCGTGGCGCTGCATTTGTGGAAAACCAACACGCTGATCAGCATTTTCGGCGGCACCGCCGTTTATATGGCGCTGATCCACCTGTTTTAAAGCAAAAAATTCTTGGCATAGTGCGTGAAATTTAGCCTAAACACTGATTTATCTGCAAAAAATAGAGATTTTTAAGATATAAATGGGTGTCCGCCAACCGGGAAATTTCGTCAGTGGAGACAGGCAGTTTGGTGCTGTAATGTTCCACCGCCCGAATATTCTTCT
>CAMMAZ010000011.1 GCA_946493765.1 uncultured Clostridia bacterium
AAATTTTAAATTTTTTAAAGAAATAATTAATTAAAAAACACAAACAAAAAATATGGCGCTAAGGGAAAAAGCGGGGAAAACCGCTCCCTTTTCGCCCGCGCTTTTTCTGCTTTATGCCAGAATACCCAGATTTTTAAAAAGCTGCACGCAGTCTTTCACACCCTGTCTGTAAAGATGGGTTTCGACGATTCTCTGCGCATGCTGTGCGTTTGCAAAGTATTCCTGAAAGCACCAGCAGTCGCCGCCGGAAATGAGAGTATCATTGTCCTGCCAAACGATCGGCTCGATGGTGTCCATGCATTCTTTTTGGGTGTTGACAGCTAACGCGTATGCGCCGCTGTCCTTGTAAAGCTGCTGTTTGGATTCCTGGATCCGGTTTTCCAAAAAGGTTTCAAAATTCATTTTCAACACCCTTTCAAAATTTGCCCAACAGCCCTTGAAAGAATGGGAAGCGCATGGTATAATATTTACGCTCCGATCGCTTTTGGCGGTTGTTGGGTGTGGGAAGCGGCTGTGCTCTTGCTGGAGGTTAGCTGCTTCCTTGTTTTATTTTTCTTCCAATCTTTCGATACCCCGCCTGACCGCTTCGTTTTTTGTAATATGGTTTGTTTTTGCATATCGCGCAACAATGTCTGCTAGTTTTTGATCTAAACGAATCGTCAATCGAATATCCTTTGGATTTTCAGAAAAGGGTCTACCAGCCTTTTTAATCACAATCACCTCCCGAATGTTGGCTGACAATAATATAATAAATGATGGCTGACAAAAAGTCAAGTGTGTTTTCAAAAAAAGGTAAAGATTTTCCTTTTATAATAAAATAAGGCTTCCCGATCTACAGGGAAGCCTTGTAATTTTTACAAACCAGAGGCTTCTCCTTTGAGGAGAAGCCTCCCGAGTTCCAGCAAACCAAAGCCTGCCCGAACTATGGGGAAGCCCGCCGAGTTTCTAATAAATTTTCTTGAGTTTCACAATATCGATTTCTTCCGGCACATAGGTTTCCAGATAATCGAGCAGCGCATCGGCATCGTCGAACACCTTGAACAGTTCCATGCATTTGCCGCGCATGAATCCTTCCTTGGCGGTGTTTTGGAGCAATGCGATCATGTTGTCATAATAGCCGTTGACATTGAAAATTGCGATTGCTTTGGTGTGGCGGCCAAGCTGTTTTAACGTTAAAATTTCAAAAAATTCATCAAAAGTGCCGATGCCGCCCGGAGACACGATAAACGCGTCGGATTTTTCCTCCAACAGCTTTTTGCGCTCCCGCATGGTGTCGGGGGAATGCATTTCGGTGCAGTGCTCAAAAAGCACCCCGTCCACATTGAAAAAGGAGGGCGCGATACCGATAATGGTTCCGCCTTTTTCATAGACGCCGCGCGCCGCCGCGCCCATCATCCCGCCGGCGCCGCCGCCGAACACCAGTGTGTGTCCGCGCTGTGCCATTTTTCTGCCGAGTTCTTCGGTTGCAGTGATAAATCTTTTATCAATCGCGTTGCTGGACGCGCCGTAAACACAAATATTCATAAAGATCCTGCCTTTCTATTTCAAATGGTGTATTTATGATTGTATGCAAAAAGCAAAAAACTTATCCCTTGTTTGCATGAGATTTACATAATTTTTAATTATTATACAATACCGCCCCTGCGATTGCAATGAATAATTTGTGAATTTCGCCGATTCCGCCGTGCGACTGTTGAAAATATCGGGAAACGCCGCGATTCGTGGAGATAGGATTGTATGATATGTGAATTGACAAAAAATGACCCTTATGCTAAAATAAAAACACAATTGGATATTTCCCATATAAGCCTGCAAATAGGGTGCGGGCGTCTCTATGCGGCGGCCGTAAACCGCCTTGCGCTATGGAAAAAAGCAAAGCCGGATTTTAAGGTCCGGCATTTGGTGTTGTTTTGTTTTGCAGTGGGTTTTTGCTGTGGACAATGTGGTTTTCAAGCGCAAAAGGTCATTTTGTTTTTATGCCTTGCAGCGCTTGTTTTTATGTGGGGATGAAAGGAAGGATCAACATGAAAAAAGTTGCGGTTATCATGGGAAGCGACAGCGATCTGCCAAAGGTGCAGCCTGCCATTGATCAGCTGCGTGCGTTTGGCGTGCCGGTCGAGGCGCATGTTTTTTCCGCGCACCGGACACCGGAACAGGCGATCGCCTTTTCCAAAAATGCGGCGGAAAACGGGTTCGGCGTGATGATTGCGGCGGCCGGGAAGGCGGCGCATTTGGGCGGCGTTTTGGCAGCAAACACGATTTTGCCGGTGATCGGTATTCCGATCAAAGCCTCGGCATTAGAGGGAATGGACGCATTGTTATCCACCGTGCAGATGCCGGCGGGCATCCCGGTTGCAACCGTCGCGATCGACGGGGCGAAAAACGCCGCGATTCTGGCGGTGCAGATGCTGGCAATTGACGATGCTAAACTTGCGGACAAGCTTATGGAAATGCGCCGGCAGATGACACAAGAGGTTATCGAAAAGGATAAGAATTTAAAATATTAATTTTTGAAAGCGAAAGAAAGGATCTGAATCGCATGAAAAAGATGGAACAGCTTTATGAAGGCAAAGCCAAAAAGGTGTTTGCAACCGACGACCCGAATTATTGCATCGTGGATTATAAAGACGATGCAACCGCGTTCAACGGCCAGAAAAAAGGCACGATTGCCGGCAAAGGCGTGATCAACAACCGCGTGACCAACCTTTTGATGAAGATGTTGGAAGAAAAAGGGATCCCGACGCATTTTGTGGAAGAAATCTCCAATCGTGAAACGATCGTGAAAAAAGTGACGATTGTGCCGCTGGAAGTGATTGTCCGCAACATTGCGGCGGGTTCTTTGTCGAAACGCTTAGGACTGCCGGAAGGCACCAAACTGAAAAAGACCGTTTTGGAATTCTCTTATAAAGACGATGATCTCGGCGATCCGATGGTCAACGACTATCACATTTTCGCTATGGAGCTGGCGACGCCGGAAGAACTCAAAACCATTTCCGACATGGCGCTGAAAGTCAACGATATCTTAACGGAATACTTCAAACATATCAACATTGAACTGGTGGATTTCAAGCTGGAATTCGGCAAAACAACCAGTGGGGAAATTGTCCTGGCGGACGAAATTTCTCCCGATACCTGCCGTTTTTGGGATGCAACAACCCACGAAAAGCTGGATAAAGACCGGTTCCGCCGGGATCTCGGCCATGTGGAAGACGCTTACAAGGAAATCATGAAACGCCTGATGGGCGAATAAGAAATATCCCGCTGCGTGCGGACAAACGCCGCGCGCGGCGGATTTTCAATTGAAAAACGATTGCGAAAGGACAAAGGGTAACGCATGTTTAATTCCATTCATGAAGAATGCGGCGTTTTTGCTGTTTTTAACAACGATAAAGAAGAAATCAATGCTGCTGCAAGCACCTATTTCGGACTGTATGCTTTGCAGCACAGAGGGCAGGAAAGCTGCGGTATTGCAGTAAACGACGATGGCGTGATCTCCTGCCACCGGGACGTGGGACTGGTTTCGGACGTGTTTAAAAAAGAAACGCTCGAAAAGCTGTCCGGCAACGACATGGCGATCGGTCATGTGCGGTACAGCACGACCGGCGAAAAGCAGCGTTCCAATGCGCAGCCGGTGGTCGTCAATCACCACAAGGGTTCCATGGCGCTTGCGCATAACGGCAATCTGACCAATTCCTTTGAACTGCGCCGTGAGCTGGAACTGTCCGGTGCGATCTTCCATTCCACCAGCGACACCGAAGTGATCGCCTATGAGATCACCAAAAACCGTTTGCAGTCCAAATCGATCGAGGAAGCGGTCTGCAAGACGATGGGAACGCTCAAAGGCGCATATTCGCTGGTGATCATGTCACCGTCCAAACTCATGGCGGTGCGCGACCCTTATGGGTTCCGTCCGCTTTGCATCGGTAAACTCAAAAACAGCTATCTGTTCGCATCGGAAACCTGTGCGCTCGACAGCGTCGGCGCGCAGTATGTCCGCGACGTTGAACCGGGCGAGATCGTCGTTGTGGATGAAAACGGTCTGCGTTCCATCAAAGATAACTGCACCGGAAAATCCGGCATGTGCGTGTTTGAATTTATCTATTTTGCGCGTCCCGACTCGCGGATGGACGGCAGCTCGGTGCATGAAGCGCGTAAACGCGCAGGCATGTATTTGGCGCTGGAACATCCGGTCAATGCGGATGTGGTGATCGGCGTTCCTGATTCCGGACTGGATGCGGCGATCGGCTTCTCGGAGGCTTCCGGCATTCCCTATGAGATCGGGTTTGTCAAAAACAAATATATCGGCCGGACCTTTATCCAGCCGACCCAGACCGACCGTGAAAACCAGGTGAAAATCAAACTGAATCCCGTGGATTCGGTGGTGAAAGGCAAACGCGTCGTCATGGTCGACGATTCCATCGTGCGCGGCACCACCTGCGCCAGAATCGTGCGGCTGCTGCGCGCTGCCGGCGCAAAGGAAGTGCACATGCGCGTTTCCGCGCCGCCCTTTAAATTTCCCTGCTATTTCGGAACGGATATCGATAACAAAGAAAGTCTGATCGCCAACAACCACAGCATCGAAGAGATCGCGAAAATCATCGGCGCAGACTCGCTCGGCTATATCAGCGTGGAAAATGTGCAGAAAATTGCGAAAGACACAAAACTTTCCTTCTGTACCGGCTGCTTTACCGGAAAATATCCGGTCGATCCGCCGGAAAAAGCGGAAAAATCCAAATTCCTGTATAAAAAAGGGGAGGCAAAACGGCATGAACAGTAGTTTCAGCGAAAGCTATAAAGCGGCCGGCGTGGACATCACAGCGGGCTACAGCGCAGTGCAGCTGATGAAAAAACATATTCAGCGCACCCACACCAGCGGTGTGGTATCGGATATCGGCGGGTTCGGCGGCCTGTTTGCCCCCGATATGACGGGGATGAAACAGCCGGTGCTGGTCAGCGGGACCGATGGCGTCGGCACCAAACTGAAAATCGCTTTTTTGATGGATAAACACGACACCGTCGGCATCGATTGCGTGGCCATGTGCGTCAACGATATTGTCTGCTGCGGCGCACAGCCGTTGTTTTTCCTGGATTATATCGCGCTTGGCAAAAATATTCCGGAAAAGGTGGCGCAGATCGTCTCCGGCGTCGCGGAAGGATGCGTGCAGTCCGGCTGCGCTTTGATCGGCGGGGAAACTGCCGAAATGCCCGGCTTTTATCCGGAGGATGAATATGACCTGGCGGGATTTTCCGTCGGCATGGTGGATAAAGAAAAGGTGTTCGACGCATCAAGTATCACTGCGGGAGACGTGCTGATCGCGCTGAAATCCTCCGGCGTGCATTCCAACGGCTTTTCGCTGGTGCGCAAGGTGTTCGATGTGGAAAACAAGGATTTGAACGTCTATTCCGATGAACTTTCAAAAACGCTGGGCGAAGAACTGCTCACCCCGACTAAAATTTATGTCAAAGACATCATGGCGCTCAAGGAAAAGGTGAAAATCAAATCCGTTTCCCATATCACCGGCGGCGGATTCTATGAAAATATTCCGCGCAGCATCCCGCAGGGGTATTGTGCGAAGATCGAGAAAAAAGCCGTGCAGGTGCTGCCGGTTTTCAATCTGCTGCAAAAGCAGGGCAACATCCCGGAACGCGACATGTTCAATACCTACAATATGGGCGTCGGCATGTGCGTGATCGTCGCCAAGGAAGACGCCGACACGGCGCTGTCGGTTTTGCAGGACAGCTACATTTTAGGCGAAATCGTCAAAGGCGAGCACGGGGTGGAATTATGCTAAAACGCAAGGTAGCGGTTTTGGTCAGCGGCGGCGGCACGAACCTGCAGGCGCTGATCGACGCGCAAAACGACGGACGCATCAGCGATGGGGAAATCACGCTTGTGGTTTCCAACAAAAGCGACGCCTATGCGCTGACCCGTGCAAAGGAAAACGGCATTGAAAGCCTGTTTATCCAAAAGGACAAGGATTTTGAAAACAATTTGATCACAGCGCTTGCGGCACATCAGATCGACCTGATCGTGCTCGCGGGCTTTTTGGTGATTTTAAGCGAAGATTTTGTGCGGCGTTTTGCCGGCAGGATCATCAACATTCATCCGTCGTTGATACCGTCTTTTTGCGGCGACGGATTTTATGGTTTAAAGGTGCATAAAGCGGCTCTGGCACGCGGTGTCAAAGTGACCGGGGCGACGGTGCATTTTGTCAACGAAATCACCGACGGCGGTGAGATCATCCTGCAAAAAGCGGTTGCAGTGGAAGAGGGGGACACGCCCGAAACGCTGCAAAAGCGCGTGATGCAGCAAGCAGAATGGGTGATTTTGCCGCAGGCGGTACAAAAGGTATGCAGCGAATGGAACAAAGCATGCGATTCACAAGGAAAGGAAATGAAACAATGAAGATTTTGGTTGTCGGCGGCGGCGGACGGGAACACACAATTATTAAAAAAATCAAAGAGAATCCGGCGGTTTCGGAAATCTTCGCGCTGCCGGGTAACGGCGGCATTGCGATGGATGCGACCTGTGTGCCGATCAAAGCGACGGACATTGACGGGATCACAAAATTCGCCGTCGATCACAAAATCGATTTTGCAGTCGTCGCACCCGACGACCCGCTGGTGCTCGGCGCGGTAGACCGGCTGCACGAAAAAGGCATTCCCTGTTTCGGACCGGAATCCAAAGCGGCGATCATCGAGGGCAGCAAGGTGTTCTCCAAAAACCTGATGCAAAAATATAATATTCCGACCGCGCGGTATGCAGTGTTCGACGATCCGCAAAAAGCGCTTTTGTATCTTGAGACCAGTGATTATCCGATCGTTGTCAAAGCAGATGGGCTGGCGCTCGGCAAAGGCGTGATCATCGCGCAGGATTTTGCCGCCGCGAAAGAAGCGGTGCATTCCATCATGGAAGATAAAATTTTCGGTGCGTCGGGGGCTAACATCGTCATCGAGGAATTTTTAACAGGTCCCGAAGTCTCGGTTTTGTGCTTTACCGACGGCGAGACCATCAAACCGATGGTGTCTTCCATGGATCACAAGCGCGCGCTGACCGGGGACAAGGGGCTCAACACCGGCGGGATGGGCACCATAGCGCCGAATCCCTATTACACAAAGGAAATCGAAAAGGTCTGCATGGAAACCATCTTCTTGCCGACCGTGCAGGCGATGAATAAGGAAAACAGAACCTTTAAGGGCTGCTTGTATTTTGGTCTGATGCTGACAAAGGACGGCCCGAAGGTGATCGAATACAACTGCCGTTTCGGCGATCCGGAAACACAGGTTGTGCTGCCGCTTTTAAAAAGCGATCTGTTGACCATCATGCAAAGCGTTGAAAACGGCACGCTGGCGGACACGCCGGTCGAATTTGACGACAAATGTGCGGCGTGCGTTGTGGAAGCGTCGGGCGGATACCCGAAAAGCTACCAGACCGGCTATGCGATCCAGTTCGGCGATCTTGATCCGGACGTGCTGGTCATTCACGCGGGCACCAAAAAGCAAGGGGACAAAATCCTGACTGCGGGCGGCCGGGTGCTGTCTGTGACGGCAACGGCCGATACTTTGAAAGCCGCGGTGGAAAAAGCCTACCGCAACATTGAAAAGATCACCTTTCAAGACGAATATCACCGGACGGATATCGGGAAAAGGGCATTGGAAGTTTAAAATGTTGGAAAGGATGGACGATCATGGTCTACAGGGTTTATGTTGAAAAGAAAAAGGGACTTGAAAACGAGGCAAATGCGCTTTTAAATGAAATCAACACCCAGCTGCTGATCCAATCGGTAGAAAGGGTGCGCCTTTTTAACCGGTATGACGTTGAGAATATTGAAAAAACGGATTTTGAAAACAGCATCAAAACGGTGTTTTCCGAGCCGCAGCTGGATAATGTGTCCGCATCTTTGCCGGAGACGGACGCTGCGGTGTTTGCGGTGGAATATCTGCCCGGTCAGTTCGACCAGCGCGCCGATTCTGCGGCGCAGTGCATCCAGATCATGACCCGCAAAGAACGCCCGACGGTGAAAACCGCCAAGGTTTACATGCTGTTCGGCAACGTATCCCAGGCGGAGCTGGAACGAATCAAAAAATATGTCATCAACCCGGTGGAAAGCCGGGAAGCGTCGTTAGAGCCGTTTGACACACTGGATATTCCGGTGGAAATGCCGGATCATGTGCAGACCCTCACCGGTTTTATCACGCTGGATGATAAAGCGCTTTCGGATTTGCAGCAAAAACTGTCGCTTGCGATGGATTTTGACGATATCAAATTCTGTCAGAATTATTTTAAAACCGAAGACCGCGACCCGACCATCACCGAAATTCGCATGATCGATACCTATTGGTCGGATCATTGCCGGCACACCACCTTTTTAACAACGATCGACGGCGTGACCTTTGAAGATGCTATCCATCAAAACGCTTACGAGCGTTACGTGGACGCCCGCCGTGCAGTCAACCGGACCAAACCGGTCAATCTGATGGATTTGGCGACCATGGGCGCGCGGTATTTGAAAAGCAAAGGTCTGCTGCAAAAGCTGGACGAATCGGAAGAGATCAACGCCTGCACCGTTAAAATCGACGTCGATGTGGACGGAAAAACCGAAAAATGGCTGCTGCTGTTTAAAAACGAAACCCACAATCACCCGACGGAAATCGAACCGTTCGGCGGCGCGGCAACCTGTATCGGCGGTGCGATCCGCGATCCGCTGTCCGGCAGAGCCTATGTCTATCAGGCGATGCGGGTGACCGGCGCGGCGAACCCGCTGGTCAGCGTGGCGGACACCATGCCCGGCAAACTTTCACAGCGGAAAATCGTCACCACCGCCGCTGCGGGCTATAGCTCCTACGGCAACCAGATCGGTCTTGCAACCGGTCAGGTGGACGAAATCTATCATGAAGGCTACATGGCAAAACGCCTTGAGATCGGTGCGGTCGTCGGTGCGGCGCCGCAGGAAAATGTGCGCCGCGAAGTGCCCAATCCCGGCGATATTGTGATTTTGCTCGGCGGTCGGACCGGACGGGACGGCTGCGGCGGCGCGACCGGTTCTTCTAAATCCCACAGCATGGAATCATTGGAATCCTGCGGTGCGGAGGTGCAAAAAGGTAACGCGCCGGAAGAACGAAAATTGCAGCGACTGTTCCGCAACCCGGACGCGACAAAGCTGATCAAACGCTGCAACGATTTCGGCGCGGGCGGCGTGAGCGTCGCCATCGGCGAACTGGCGGACGGATTGGATATTGATTTAAACGCCGTTCCGAAAAAATATGAGGGACTCGACGGCACCGAGCTTGCCATTTCCGAATCGCAGGAAAGAATGGCGGTCGTCGTCGCGCCGGAGGATGCCGACGCATTTATTCGACTGGCGGACAGCGAAAACCTGGAAGCGACCGTCGTTGCCAAAGTCAAGGCCGAAAAGCGGCTGACAATGCGTTGGAACGGAAAAGACATCGTGAATATCACGCGGGAATTTTTAAATTCCAACGGTGCGGAAAAACACGTGAATATCACCATTGCAAAACCCGAATGCTATGCAAAACCGGCGGTTTCCGGCAGTTTTGCGCAAGAATATAAAAAATTGGCGGACGATTTAAACGTCTGCTCCAAACGCGGTCTGTCTGAACGGTTCGATTCCACCATCGGCGCAGGTTCGGTGCTCATGCCGTTCGGCGGCAAATACCAGATGACCCCTGCGCAGGTCATGGCGGCGAAAATTCCGGTGGAAAAAGCGCAGACCGACACCTGTTCGGTCATGGCGTGGGGCTATAACCCGTTTATCACCGAAAAAAGCCCGTATCACGGGGCGTATCTCGCAGTGGTCGAATCAGTGGCAAAACTGGTCGCCTCCGGCGCGCCGCTGTCGGATTGCTACTTAACTTTCCAGGAATACTTTGAAAAGCCGATGACCGATCCTAAACGCTGGGGGAAACCGCTGGCGGCGCTGCTCGGTGCGTTCGACGCACAGCTGGATTTTGGTTTTGCAGCGATCGGCGGCAAGGATTCCATGAGCGGAACCTTTGAGCATATCGACGTGCCGCCGACCCTTGTGTCTTTCGCGGTCACAGTGGCAAATGCAAAACAGATTTTGTCTCCGGAATTCAAAAAAGCCGGTTCCAAGGTCGTTTTGGTTTCTCCGGAATATAATGAAAAGCATCTGCCGGATCCCAAGAGCCAGCAAGCTGTTTTCAGCCAGGTGCACACGCTCATGGAAAGCGGCAAGGTCCTCTCGGCCTACACCCCGACCTACGGCGGTGTCGCCGAAGGCGTCATGAAAATGTGTTTTGGCAACCGGATCGGTTTTGCGTTTGCGGATGTTGCAAAAGAAAAACTGTTTTCCTATGCCTATGGTTCTTTCATTCTGGAGCTTAGCGAAGATGTGGATGTCGGTGTGCCGCTTGGCGTCACAACGGGTGACTATGTCTTAACCTGCGGGGAAGAATCCGTTCGCTTGCAAGAGCTGGAAGATATTTATGAAAATAAACTTGAAAGCGTGTTTGCCTGCAACATTAAACAACCAGAGCAGGAAATCAAAACGCTGAACTTCAATTGTGAGAAACGCGTTGCGCCGAAAATCGGCGTTGCAAAGCCTAAAGTACTGATTCCGGTGTTCCCCGGCACCAACTGTGAATATGACACCGCAAAACGTCTGCTGCTGGCAGGCGCGCAGCCGGACATCATGGTGATCAACAACCTGTCGGCACAGCATGTTGCGGAATCGGTCGAAGCGTTTGCTAAAAAGGTCAATGAAGCGCAGATCATTTTTGTGCCCGGCGGTTTTTCCGGCGGCGACGAGCCGGACGGTTCCGGCAAATTCATCACTGCGTTTTTCCGCAATCCGGTGATTCGGGAAAACGTCAATAACCTGCTCAAAAACAGGGACGGGCTGATGTGCGGTATCTGCAATGGTTTCCAGGCGCTGATCAAATTGGGACTTTTGCCGTTCGGGGAGATTATCGACACCGATGAAAACTGCCCGACGCTGACCTATAATATCATCGGCCGGCACCAGTCCAGACTGGTGCGCACACGGATCGCATCCAACAAATCGCCCTGGCTTGCGGCGACAACCCCCGGTGCGGTCTACACAGTGCCGATCTCGCACGGCGAAGGCCGGTTTATCTGCCCGCCGGATTTATATGAAAAGCTGGCGGCAAACGGTCAGATCGCAACACAGTATGTGGATTTGGACGGTAATGCCTCAACCGATATCCATTTCAATCCCAACGGTTCCTACCAGGCGGTGGAGGGCATCACCTCCGCGGACGGCCGGATCTTAGGTAAAATGGGACACAGTGAACGCATTGATTCCAACCTGTATAAAAACGTATCAGGCGATTATGATATGCATCTGTTTGAATCCGCCGTTCGGTATTTTGCCATTTAAACACGGATCAATAAGAAGAAAAGCCCATGAAACGGTAAATACCGTTTCATGGGCTTTTACTCATGTGCGAAAACATTTTTTGCAGGGGGAGTAGCCTTCGTTTTGCGCATCTTCCAGTGAAATCGCGTGCTGCTTACTCTGCCGCAGATATTGGCAGCCGTCCCTGTGATATTTTTCGCCGGTGTCGGTGATATAAACAATGTCCGACAGGGGGTCTGCATCCGTTTCGGCAGCCACCGTCGAAACCGCTTGCGTTTGAGATTTCGTGGTTGTGTCTACTTGCGGTGAATCGCTTGTGTAGTCATAACCTGCGTTTTCTTCTGCAAGGAATAGATTTTGTGCCGGTGAAGTGCTGACTTTTTGCGTATCATCCACTGAAATGTTAACATTGTTGTTTTCACATGCTGGTAAAAATAAAATAGAAGAAAGAAAAATATTTTGTGCCCAAAAAGTAAAGAATAGGACACTATATTTGACGACTTATCTCTTATAATTATAATAAATTTTAGAGAGGGTTATTAGGAATATGATAAACGTTTTGGAAAGAATCACGGCATTGCGCATGGCGCGCGGCTGGACGGAATGTGAGATGGCACGGCGCTGCGGATTGCGGCAAAGCACCATCTCCGGCTGGTATCAGAAAAACAGATCGCCGAGATTTGGTTCGTTGGAGAAGATCTGCAAGGGATTTGATCTCACCATGAGCCAGTTTTTCCTGTCGGAAACGGATCCTGTGACGACGTTGACAAAGCAGCAGCGCGAGCTGCTCGAAAACTGGTTCAAGCTTTCCGACACACAAAAGAAAAAGCTTCTGGCGTTGATCGACGGCATGCTGCAAAAATGATGAATGAGAATGCGGTGTTTTTCCACCTCATCCACCGCTTGCGCGGTCCCCCTTCTCCTCAAGGAGAAGGCTTTTGCATACCACAAACTAGCGGCAACACAAGGCTTCTCCTTGAGGAGAAGCTGTCACCGTAAGGTGACTGATGAGGTGTTAAAAAACATTTAAAACACAAAATTTTTAAATCAAATATAGGGGGACTCAATATGCAAAATCGGAAACAGGAAAACAAAAAACCTTTAAATGCAACGGGTGCGAACATCCGGCGGGCGCGGCTCAATGCCGGCATGTCGCAGGAACAGCTGGCATCAGCGCTGCGAGAACAGCAATTTGAAGTTTCCCGCCAAACGATCAGCCAAATGGAAAACGGGAAACAGCGGATTTTAGATTTCCAGTTAGCGGCGATGGCAAAAGCTCTAAATGTGTCGGTCAATGCGTTATACGGGAACGTTCCACTGGAAAATCAGCAGTCGATAAAATGAAAAAGTTTTACTGTATGATCGGGCGGCTACACCGGTGTTTAAGAACTGAAAAGAAACACCAAACCGCAAAATTTATAAAATACAGCAACAAAAGCACACGTAGACCGTGTGCTTTTGTTTAAAAACATTTTTTACAGGGGGTGTAGCCTTCGTTTTGCGCGTCTTCAAGTGAAATCGCGTGCTTGCTCTGCCGCAGATACTGGCAGCCGTCCCTGTGATATTTTTCGCCGGTGTCGGTGATATAAACGATTTCCGACAGGGAGTCTGCGTCCGTTTCGGCAGCCACCGTCGAAATCGCTTGCGTTTGAGATTTCGTGGTCGTGTCTATTCGCGGTGAATCGCTTGTGTAGTCATATCCTGCATTTTCTTCTGCAAGGAATAAATCCTCCAACGGCGTTTTTAAAACGGATTGTTTTTGCGTTTGTGCCGTTGTCGAAACGGTTGTATCATCGGCAATGCCTATCGCGGTTGTGGTGTTACTGTCTGGCTGTGGGTTGTCCGTTGTGCAGGCAGAGGAAAGAACAAGCACACAGGCTGCCAACAGCAGCGCAAGATATTTTTTCATTTTCATCACCAACTAAAAAGTGAAAATTATTCACATCAAATTGCAAAAAATAAAGATGCATCACGCATCGGAGCTTTTAAAAGGGTGTTCCCTCACAAAGTGAAGAAAATTCACATCGTGAGGGAACAAAAAACAGTTCGATAAATAAAGGAAATAAAAAACGAACTGTTTTAGGGGGGCTTTATTGAGTACATCCTTATTATAATATAAAAAATTTCATTTGTCAATAACTGTTTTCGTTATTTTGGCAGTTTCACAACAAAAGAACTGCCTCTCTCTTTCACGCTGCGAACCGATATTTCCCCGCCGCAAAGCTCAACGATGCGTTTGGCAAGCGGCAGGCCGAGTCCGTTTCCGCTGTCGGCGTGGGAGGCGTCGCACTGATAAAACTTGTCGAAAATGCGGTGCACCGTTTCTTTGGACATGCCGATCCCGTTATCGTTGACCTCAACTTTTATGTGATCATTATCCACGTTGCAGCGAACCTGCACCTGCCCGTTTGCAGGAGTGAATTTCACAGCATTGGATAAAAGATTGATCCATAGATGGGACAGCATTTCTTCATTGGCGTGGATTTTGACCGGTTCAAGTTCCGGCAAAATTTCAATGTTTTTCTTTGTCCATTGTTTTTGCAGCAGCAGAATGCACCGGCGCAGCTGTTCATCCAGATCGTATTCCGAAATGTCGGTGACGAACTGCTGGTTTTCCAGTTTGGACAAAAGCAAAACGTTAGCCGCCATATTGGAAAGCCGATCCGATTCTTTAACGATAATATTGATATATTCTTTTTTCTGATCTTCCGTTAAATTTTCACCCTGCTGCAATTGTTTTGCAAATCCGCGAATGGAAACGATCGGCGTTTTGAATTCATGGGAAAAGTTGTTGATAAAATCGTTGCGGAACATTTCAATACCGGAGAGTTCCTCTGTCATTTTGTTAAAGCTGTTTAGCAGTTCGGTCAATTCATTGATATGTTTTTCTTCGGTTTTGACGCGGACATTGAAGTTGCCGTTCGCCACCTCTTTGGTGGCTGCAATCAGTTCCCGCATGGGTTTTAAAAGGTGCCGACCGACGGGGAGGGATAGAAATGTCCCTAAGACAATACAGCTGATGAGCGAGGAAGTGATCACAATCAGCGGGCCCGCGCCCTTTAGTGTGTGTGAGCTGAAATGATCGATTGTCAAAAAAAGCAAAAAACAGATCAAACCGGTGATGAGCAGAATGGTAAACACAATACGGATCAGAAAAAAAGTCAGGCTTTGTCTGCGCTTCATTCGTCTGTTCCTCCGTTTTTGACAACCGCCTTGTAACCGAGTCCGCGCACTGTGACAATTTCAAAATCGGGATTGTCCTTATATTTTTCGCGCAGCCGGTTGATATGCACGTCCACCGTGCGTTCGTCCGACGCGCTTTCCATATCCCACAGCTCGTCGATCAATTGGCGGCGGGTAAAAATTTGGTTGGGATAGGATAATAACTTAAAAAGTAGTAAAAACTCTTTTTGGGGGATTGTCGCGGTGTTGTTTCCGGTTGTGACGGAAAAAGAATCGTAGTCCAGCACCGTGCCGCCGATTTTGAGTTTGCGCTCGCTTGCAATTTTGGAACGGCGCAGCAAAGCCGCAACACGCAGGATCATTTCTTCCTCGTCTAAGGGCTTGACCATGTAGTCGTCGGCGCCGCTTAAAAAACCTTCCCGCTTATCATGCAGCGTTTCTTTTGCCGTAACCATTAAAATCGGCGTTTCCCAGCCCGCGTCCCGCAGCGTTTTGGTCAAAGTAAAGCCGTCCATGCGGGGCATCATCACGTCCAGGATAATCAAATCAACCTGCTTTTGATCCAGCATTTCCAGCGCTGCAACGCCGTCTTTCGCGCAGATCGGCTGGTAACCGTTTTGCGACAGCACCGCCGCCATCAGCTTTCTGGTGTTTTCGTCGTCTTCCACAACCATGATATTAAACAAGCTCATCCCTTCTTTCATGAGGTTATTATAATCTGTTTTCCCGCAAAACGCAACCAAAATTCATACTGGGTTTATATATACATTCTATAATAAAAGACCAATAACAGGAAAAGGAGTCTGTGCATGCTAAAACTGACAAATATCGTTAAAAACTATAAAACAGGCGACACAGTTGTTCAGGCACTTAAAAACGTCAATATCGAATTTCGCAAAAACGAATTTGTTTCGGTGCTCGGTCCGTCCGGCTGCGGCAAAACCACGCTGCTGAATATCATTGGCGGGCTTGACCGGTATACCAGCGGCGATTTGTCCATCAACGGAAAATCCACCAAAGAATTTCGCAGCGCCGATTGGGACAGCTATCGCAACCATTCCATCGGCTTTGTGTTTCAAAATTATAACCTGATTTCTCATCAGTCGGTTTTATCCAATGTGGAGCTGGCATTGACGCTATCCGGCGTTTCCAAATCCGAACGCAGAAAACGGGCGAAAGAGGTGCTCGAACAGGTTGGGCTTGGCGACCAGCTGCACAAAAAACCGAACCAGATGTCCGGCGGGCAGATGCAGCGTGTGGCGATCGCCCGTGCGCTGATCAACGACCCGGAAATCCTTTTGGCGGACGAACCCACCGGGGCGCTGGATTCGGAAACCAGCGTGCAGGTCATGGAGATCTTAAAAGAAGTTGCAAAAGACCGGCTGGTCATCATGGTCACCCACAATCCGGAACTGGCGGAGAAGTATTCGACCCGTATTGTCCGCTTTTTGGACGGTGAAGTCATCGACGATACCGATCCGTTTGAAGTGGCGGAATACGATGCGGTCAAAGCTTCCACGCCGCAGGACAGAAAAAAAGAAAAAAGAGAGCGCAAAAAGAAAAAGACGTCCATGTCTTTTTTCACCGCATTGTCTTTGAGCTTTAATAACCTTCTGACCAAAAAGGCGAGAACCTTTTTGACCGCATTTGCAGGGAGCATCGGCATTATCGGCATTGCGCTGATTTTGTCTTTATCTAGCGGCGCGCAGGCGTATATTGCAAAGGTCGAGGAAGACACGCTGTCCAGTTATCCGATCACCATCGAAAGCACCGCAATGGATATGGCGGCGATGATGAGCGCCATTCATCCGGACAATGAAGAAGACCACAGCGATGAAGATAAAATTTATTCCGCAAACATCATTTCCGAAATGCTTTCGACCATGACGACAAAAATGTCGGCCAATGACTTGAAAACCTTTAAAGCGTTTCTGGAAAGCGATGAAAACACGGCAAAGGATGCGATCAGCGATATTCAATATGTTTACAGCACACAGCTGAATATCTACCGCGCCGATACCACAAAGGGTGTTTATCAGATCAATCCCAGCACCTTGTTCGAGGCGATGGGCATTCAAAACGCTTCGGACACAGAAAGTTCGACCGCTTCCATGATGATGACCGGCATGAACGTCTGGTCGGAAATGCTGGACAATCGGGAGCTGCTGGGTTCGCAGTATGACGTGGTTGCCGGTAAAATGCCGGAGAAATACAATGAAGTCGTGATCGTTACAGATGAAAATAATCAGATTGATGATTACACATTATACGCATTGGGACTGATGGATCCGGAAGAATTTGATCAAATGATGGAAGATGCGATGAACGGCAAAGAGGTTGAAAAAACGCCGCAGGTGTCGTATACTTATGATGAACTGCTGGATCTGAAATTTAAACTTTTAATTAATACCGATTATTTTGTCAAGGAAAACGGCGTTTGGGTGGATCAATCCGACGACGACCTTTATATGACCGAAGTTATCAACAATGCGGAAGAAGTCAGTGTGGTCGGCATTCTTCGCCCGAAAGAGGGGGTAACTTCCACTTCCATTTCCGGAACGGTCGGGTATTTATCGTCGCTGACGCAGTATCTGGTCGAAAAAGTGAACGATAGCGAGATCGTCAAAGAGCAAAAGGAAAATCCGGACACCGATATTTTCACCGGATTTCCGTTTGTGACCGATGAAACGCAAGAAGAACCGTTGACGATGGAAGACATTGAGCAATATATTGCGACACTGCCGGAGACGGAAGCGGCGCAGGTAACCGCTTCCTTGCAAAGCGCGAGGGAATCCGGCATGACCGACGAGCAGATTTTAGCCGCGTTTGAAGAACGCATCAAAGAGAGCACACAAACACAGGCAACCTATGACGGGAACTTGTCAAAACTCGGGGTATCGGAGCTTGACAACCCGTCGGGGATCAATATCTATCCGACCGATTTTGAAGCAAAAGAAACCATCACCACAATGATCGATGACTATAACACACGGCAAACAAACGCAGGGAAAGAAGAACTCACCATTCAGTACACCGATATCATGGGTATTTTGATGTCCTCGGTTTCCACGATTATTAATGCAATCAGCTATATCCTGATCGCCTTTGTCGCCATATCGCTGGTGGTTTCTTCGATCATGATCGGTATCATCACCTATATTTCCGTTTTGGAACGCACCAAGGAAATCGGTATTTTAAGGGCGATCGGCGCATCCAAACGAGATATTTCAAGGGTGTTCAACGCCGAAACACTGCTGGTCGGCTTCACGGCTGGACTGATCGGTATCGGCGTCACGCTGCTGCTGATCATTCCGGTCAATGCGGTCATCTATTCTTTCACCGAAATTCCGGGCGTTGCTTCACTGCCGGTTGTGGGCGCGGTGATTCTGGTTGCGATCAGCATGGCGCTGACCTTTATCGCAGGGTTGATCCCGTCACGGATCGCGGCGAAAAAAGATCCGGTTGAAGCGCTAAGGAGTGAATAAATCATACGGGGGAGTGGGAAATGAAAAAGGCTTTAATCATTATCAATCCCTGTGCCGGGAAAAAGCTTGGACTGCGTTCTTTGCCGAAAATCATTGAGAAACTGTCCAATGCCGATTTCATCTGCACGCCTTATATTACCAAGGCACCGGGCGATGGCGGAACGTTTTTACAAAACAATCATGCGGGATTTGATCTGATCGTCTGCGCCGGCGGGGACGGCACGCTTCATGAAATTTGCGGCACTGTGATCGAAAACGACATCACGCTGCCGGTCGGATATATTCCAACCGGCAGCACCAATGATTTTGCTGTCAGTCTGCGGCTGCCAAAAAGCGTTGATAAAGCGATTGAGAATATCATCGACGGCAAGCCGGTTCGTTTTGATATGGGAGAGATCAACGGGAGAAAGTTTATCTATGTCGCGTCGTTCGGCGCATTCACACAGGCGTCCTATGCAACGCCGCAGAACATGAAAAATGTGCTTGGGCATTTTGCCTATGTGCTGGCGGGCATTAAAGATATCACTTCCTTAAAACCGGTTCATTTGACGGTAAAAACGGATGAAAAAAGCTATGCCGGCGACTATATTTTCGGGGCGTTCAGCAATTCGATGTCGATCGGCGGGCTGTTAAAATATAAAGCCGGTCGAGTCAATCTTCGAGACGGAAAGCATGAAATGCTTTTGATCCGCAATCCCGAAAATCTTTTGGAATTCGCACAGATCGTGCATTGCTTGAATACAGGGGATTATAACAATAAAATGATCGAGCATTGTCAAAGCTCCCGCTTTGCCATTCATGCCGACGCCAAAACGGATTGGACGGTGGACGGCGAATATGAAAAAGGGGAGGAAGAGATTGTGATTTGCAATCTGCCAAAAGCGGTGCGCCTGATCGTGCCGGCGAAAATGAAAACCAAATAAAAGCAGCATGTTTTAAGATTCGTCGCTCAAATTTGCGAGATATTCTTCCAGGCAAAGTCCCTGCTTGTAGATTTCTGTTGCAGCCTCAACCCCTACATAGCGGTAATGCCACACCTCCTGTGCGGTGCCGGTGATGTCGGTCTTATCTTTTGGATAACGAAAAATAAAGCCGTATTGATAGCTGTTTTCCTGCAGCCATTGATAGATATCGTAGGTCGCGCCGTTGATATCTACGGCCAATCCCAGTTGATGTTCACTGGTGCCGGGCAGTGCGACCCACTGTCCGGCAAGACGTGTTGCTTCATTTTCCGAATAGCCCTGATTTCGATAAGACTCGATTTTTTCATCATATAAGCTTTGCTGCTTTTGCTGTGTGCGGTAACCGGCAACAACGATTGGGTCTAACCCCTGTGCTTTAGCGGCGTCTAACATGTCCATCAGCGGTTGATAAATGCGCTCGTCCACCAACTCACCGCCCGGCACACGCGTCAGCGTGATGGCATAATTTTGTGGAATCGGGTTATTGCGATTGACCAAAGTTAAATACCAGGGCGTGTCCGATTGCGTGGTTTCATTGCCGTGAACACCATCGGAATCATCCGATCCGGTGGGATTGACAATCACTTTGGTTGTTTTAAAAAGCGATTTATCCAGGGCATCCATTGCATAAATGCCAAAACAGGTCACACCGATTAAGGCGAGAACGAATATCACCCTGGCAAGCGGAAAAGGTTTTTTGTGCGGTTTGCGTTTTGCATATTTGCGGTGTGTTTTGTCGACCAATGTTTTGTTCTCCTTCCAAAATTCAAATAAAAAGCTCCCAGCAGTTCACATGATACCAGCTGGGAGCTTTTAAAAATTGAATATTGGATTGTTTTAACCTTAAGAAAAAATAAAGAAGATATTGATGATTTCCTAATCGGACAGGGGAAGCGAAACGCAAAAGGTCGTTTGCTCATTTTCACTGCTTGCCAGAATCGTCCCACCGTGTGATGTGACGATTTCTTTTGCAATTGCAGGCCCTAAACCCGCACCGCCGGTATTGGAAGCGCGCGCTTCATCCAAGCGGAAAAATTTTTCAAAGATAGCGTCCAATTTATGCGGGGGTATTGTTTTGCCTTTGTTTCGAAAATAGATTTTACAGGCCATGTCCGTTTGTTCGACCCATATTTGAATGAGCGTGTTCGGGTAGCTGTATGCAACCGCGTTTTTCAATATATTGTTGAACACCCGCGCCAGCTTTAAAGCATCGGCATAGATTGTAATATTTTCACCGGCATTTAATTCGACTGAATTGCCGTGTGCCTGCAAAATCGGGTAAAATTCATCGGTCAGCTGCAAGAGCATATAGGACAGATCGATCGTTTCCTTTTCCAATTGAATTTGTTGCAGGTTATACCGCGTGATATCAAAAAATTCATTGATCAGGTCTTCCAGACGTTTTGCTTTGTCGAGCGAGATATGAATATATTTTTCCTTCTGATCCTGCGGCATAGCGGGAATTTCATCCAATAAACTCAAATAGCCGATCACAGAGGTGAGCGATGTTTTTAAATCGTGCGCAAGATAGGTGATCAGATCATTTTTTCTTTCCGTTTCTTCCTTTAAAATCTGTTCGTGCTTTTGGATATCGGATCTGATTGTAAGCATTTGTGCGGAAATCTCCGCATATTCCTTCGGGAAGATGTTTGCGGTATTTGTTGTGTTAGGGTCCATAAAATCGTGTATCATCCGGCTGGTGTCGGTGATGGATTTTTTCACTTTAGTTTTTGCGTGAAAATGGGCTGTCAGGAAAACAACGACAATCAAAAACAGAATAACGCCGATCATGATCCAAAGGAAGAAATGCTTGATCTGGGACCAAAGCAGCTCCCGGCTGATGATATGGGTGGTGCCGTCCGGCGAATACCTTTCCATTGTGATGATAAAATTTTTCTCAAACCAATCCACAAACGAACCGTTTAGAGAATAATCCACAAAGTCATAAACGAGTAAACAAAACAGAATACCTGCGACACAGACAGCCGCAAACAAGATCGGTTTTGAAAGCTTTGACCATTTATTTTTCAATTTTATATCCACACCCCCACACAGTTTTGATATATTTTGGATTTTCAAAGGAATCGCCCATTTTTTCGCGTAAATGCCGGATGTGGACGGTGATGGTATTGTTATTTTTGGTGTAGTATTCGTCTTTCCAGATCTGGTGGAACAATTCTTCCGAGCTGACGACATTGCCTTTGTTTTGGCACAAAATTTTTAATATGGAAAACTCGGTAGGGGTGAGCGACAACGGTTTTTCATTTAAAGTACATTCATGTGTTTTGATGTTTAAGACCAGGCCGGAATGCACGATCACGTCTTCTTCCTTTAGCGGTCCCTCATTATACCGTTTATATCTGCGCAATTGCGCTTTGACACGCGCCACCATTTCCAGCGGCAAAAACGGTTTTGTGATATAGTCGTCAGCGCCCAAGGTCAGCCCTGTGATCTTATCGATTTCTTCTCCTTTGGCTGTCAACATAATGATTGGGTATTGGTATTTTTCCCGGATTTTCTTGCAGAGCTGAAAACCGTCCATACCGGGCATCATCACGTCCAGAATAGCTAAATCCAGTTTTTCCGATTCGATGCATTTTAGCGCGTCGGCTGCGTTATAAAATTTAAAAACAATGAAATTTTCATTTTGTAGATACAGTGATATAAGATCGGCGATTTCCGGCTCATCATCCACAATCAGTATTTTATCCTCCATGAGAACCCCTCTTTTTTCAAAGCATTTCAGATTACAGCATAGCAAATCAAAGCAATGATTTTCATAAGATAATATTAAGATTTTCTTAAAATTCAATATCTATCCATTTTAGCCGTTTTGCTGCGCTTTGCAGTAAGGTACACAAAAACCGGTTTCGCCGTTTGGTGAAACCGGTTTTTCAGCGCAATATTTTTTATGCGGCAGTTTGTTTATAGAACAAGCGACGGCGCCGAATAAACACGGCCGCCAAGTTCCTGATCGAGCATGTAAAGCCCCTTGGGGTCGGAACCGAACAGTTCCATCTTTTTGATCAGATCGCTGGCGTTTGTTTCTTCCTCGCCCTGTTCTTTGACAAACCAGTCCAAAAACTGCATGGTGCGGAAATCTTTCACTGCATAAGCCGCGTCATAGATCGTGTGGATCAGCGATGTGACATATTGTTCGTGTTTGAGACCGGCTTTCAGCGGGTCCATGTTGTTTTGAAGCACCGCATCGGGTTTATCGATCGCTTCCAAAGTAACCGAAACATCGTTGTTTTGCAGATACTGGATAAACAGCAACGCATGATCGCGTTCTTCCTGCGCCTGGATCTTATACCAGTTTGCAAAACCGGAAAGTCCCTGATCCACATAGAAGTTTGCAAACTGCAGATACAAATAGGCGGAATAGAATTCCTTATTGACCTGCGCGTTCAATAATTCGATAACCTTTTCGTTTAACATGATAAAAACTTCCTTTCTTTCTTTAAAATAATCCGGAGATAACTCCGTTTTCATCCACATCGATTTTTTCGGCGCTGGGGACTTTGGGCAGTCCCGGCATGGTCATGATATCGCCGGTTAAAGCGACCACGAATCCGGCGCCGGCCGACACTTTCACGCTGCGCACTGTGATGGAAAATCCCTGCGGCCTGCCGAGCAGCTTTGGATTGTCCGACAGGGAATACTGGGTTTTCGCCATGCAGACCGGCAGCTTTGAAAAGCCGAGCGCTTCTAATTTTTCCAGCTGCTTTTTAGCGGCGGCCGTGTATTCCACGCCGTCGGCGCCGTAGATTTTGGTGGCGATAGCATGGATTTTGTCCTGCAAAGAATAGTCGTCCGGATAGGTGAAGGTAAACCCGTTGTTTTCATCTGCAACACGCATGACTTCCTTTGCGAGCGCAAGACCGCCCTTGCTGCCTTTGCCCCAAACTTCGCACAGTGCCACCGGCACCTGCAAAGCGGCGCATTTTTCACGAATCAATTCCAATTCTTTTTGCGAATCGGTCGGGAAACGGTTGATTGCGACCACGCAGGGCAGTTTAAAATTATCCCGCATGTTTTCAATGTGCTTATAAAGGTTTGGTAATCCCTTCTCCAGCGCCTCCAAATTTTCTTTGCCGAGATTTTCCTTGCTCACGCCGCCGTGTGACTTTAAAGCGCGAACGGTGGCGACGATCACCACGGCGGACGGTTTGAGCCCTGCCGCGCGGCATTTGATATCCAAAAACTTTTCCGCGCCCAGATCGCCGCCGAATCCCGCTTCAGTGACTGCCCAGTCGCCAAAATGCAGCGCCATGCGCGTCGCCGTGACGGAATTGCAGCCGTGCGCGATGTTGGCGAACGGACCGCCGTGAATAAAGGCGGGGGTGTGTTCAAGCGTCTGCACAAGGTTGGGCTTGATCGCATCTTTCAAAAGCGCGGTCATTGCACCCTGTGCGTTTAAGTCGCCCGCGGTTACCGGGTCGCCGGCACGGTTATAGCCGATCACAATGGATTTGAGCCGCCTTTTCAAATCCATCAAATCCGAAGACAGGCACAAAACCGCCATGATTTCGGAAGCAACGGTGATGTCAAACCCGTCTTCTCGCGGCACGCCGTTTGCCTTGCCGCCCAATCCGTCGACCACAAAACGCAGCTGCCGGTCGTTCATGTCCACACAGCGTTTCCAGGTGATGTTTTTCACATCGATATCCAGCGCGTTGCCCTGTTGAATATGATTGTCGATCATGGCGGCCAACAGATTGTTCGCCGCGCCGATCGCATGCATATCGCCGGTGAAATGCAGATTGATATCCTCCATCGGAACGACCTGCGCATAGCCGCCGCCTGCAGCGCCGCCCTTGATGCCGAATACCGGTCCGAGCGACGGTTCACGCAGCGCGATAACGGTTTTTTCACCCAGTGCCGACAGCGCGTCGCCAAGGCCGACGGTGACGGTCGTTTTTCCTTCGCCTGCGGCAGTCGGATTGATCGCAGTAACTAAAATCAGTTTTCCCGGCGTTGCATCCGTTTGGTTTAACAGCTTCGGATCCACCTTCGCTTTGTATTTCCCGTAATATTCGATTTGGTCTTCGGAAAGGCCCAGCTTGTTTGCGATTTGCAAAATCGGCAGCATGGGCGTTTCTTGTGCGATTTGAATATCCGATTTATAATCAGCCATGCGAAAACCTCCTTTAGATCGTTTTATCCGCGACTTCCTTGCATGCGTTTTCGATAAACTTCTCGATCGGAACCGCGCCCAGATCTCCATCTTTGTGGGAACGCACCGAAACGGTTCCGCTTTGCGCTTCCTTGTCGCCGACGATCAGCATGTAAGGAATCTTTTGCAGCTGCGCCTCCCGGATCTTGTATCCGATTTTTTCGTTGCGGTCGTCCAGCGACACACGCAGTCCCGCCGCTTGCAGCTGTTTTTTGATGGCGTTGGCATGATCGAGCAGCCGTTCGGAGATCGGCAGCACCCGCACCTGTTCCGGTGCTAACCACATCGGAAACGCGCCTGCAAAATGTTCGATCAAAATACCGATAAAGCGTTCGATCGAGCCGAACACAACCCGGTGGATCATGATCGGGCGGTGCCGTTCACCGTCTTCGCCGATATATTCCGCTTCAAAGCGCATCGGCAGTTGGAAATCCAGCTGAATGGTGCCGCACTGCCAGGTCCGGCCGAGTGAATCCTCCAGATGAAAATCGATTTTCGGTCCGTAAAACGCGCCGTCGCCTTCGTTGATCACATAATCCAACTGCATTTCATCCAACGCCTTTTTCAGACCGTTGGTCGCGAGTTCCCAGTCTTCGTCGCTGCCGATGCTGTTTTCCGGTTTGGTGGACAGTTCCACATGGTATTTAAAGCCGAACAGGTTATAAACCTCATCGATCAGCTTCACCACACCCTTGATTTCATCGGTGATCTGAGATGGCATCATAAAGATATGCGCGTCGTCCTGTGTAAAGCAGCGCACACGCATCAACCCGTGCAGCGCACCGGATTTTTCATGGCGATGGACCAGACCCAGCTCGCCCATGCGAATCGGAAGGTCGCGGTAGGAATGCAATGTCGATTTATAGACCAGCATACCGCCCGGACAGTTCATCGGTTTAATGGCAAAATCGGTGTCGTCGATCACGGTGGTATACATGTTTTCCTTATAGTGATCCCAGTGACCGGAGGTTTCCCACAGCTGACGATTGAGCATCATCGGCGTGGAAATTTCCACATAACCTTCTCTGGTGTGGATCTGCCGCCAGTAGTCGATCAAGGTGTTTTTTAAAATCATGCCTTTTGGCAGGAAGAAGGGGAAGCCGGGACCTTCGTCGGTCAGCATGAACAGACCGAGTTCTTTACCCAGTTTGCGGTGATCGCGTTTTTTAGCTTCCTCCAGCCGTTCGAGATACGCGTCCAGATCAGCTTTTTTCGGAAATGCCGTGCCGTAGATCCGGCAGAGCATCCGGTTGTTTTCGTTTCCGCGCCAATAGGCCCCGGCAACGGAGGTAAGCTTGAACGCCTTGATGGGGGAGACAGTCATCAAATGCGGGCCGGCGCACAGATCATAGAATTCACCCTGCCGGTAAAAGCTGATCTCCTCGCCTTTATCCGCATGCTCTTTGGCAAGCTCCACTTTGTAGGGCTCGCCGTCCGCTTCCAGCTTTTGCAGCGCCTGATCCGGCGGCAGCATAAACTTTTCGAGCGCATAACCCTCTTTGACGATTTTTTTCATTTCCGCTTCGATTTTTTCAATATCTTCGGGGGTAAACGGTGTCTCAACGTCAAAATCATAATAAAAACCATTGTCAATCGCGGGACCGATCGCTAACAGCGCGTTGGGATACAAACGTTTGACCGCCTGCGCCATGACATGGGATGTGGTGTGCCAGAACGCTTTTTTGCCGTCTTCCTCTTCAAAGGTTAAAATCGACAGTTCACAGTCGTCGGTCAAAACGGTGCGCAGATCGCAGACCTCGCCGTTCACAGCGCCGGCACAGGCGTTGCGGTATAATCCCATGCTGATCTCTTTGGCAATATCGGCAATGGACATGCCGGATTCAAATTCGCGGACGTCGCCGCCCTTTAATGTGATTTTCATGCCTTTTTGTTCCTTTCCTTTCAAAAATAAAAGCTTCATCCCCACATGGCTTTCACGCCAGCGGGATGAAGCTGAATACTCCACGGTTCCACCCGGATTGCAATAAAAATTGCCGCTTTTAAAACTCCTTAACGCGGAAAACGGCACGCCTTAACAGAAAAACAGGTTCTTTTTCGGCGGCAGCTGCAAGGGCGGTACGTTCAAAACCATTTCATGCGGTTTTTGCAGCAAAATAAACCGCTCTCTGGAATGAAATCGCAGTGTTTTCAACGCTTCCTTGTCAATGCCTTTTACTTTTCTTACATGATAACATTAAAAAAAACGTTTGTCAATCTCTTTTTAAAAATTATCAAAAAAGAATAAAAAATTATTGACAAACGATAATTTTTGTGATAAGGTATAGGCAGAAAAGGAGATGGTGGTATGTGGAATTCCAAACGTTCATTGATTTTGTCACTGTTTTTTACTTATCTGTTTTTAGGTGTTTTGCTGGCGTGTCTTTTCTTTGCACCGGTGATTCTGCGTTGGTTTGTCCAGCAGTATAACCGAACCCAGACGACTTATTATGCGCTGGTCACTGTTTTTTACACGGCAGTTGTTCCGGCGGGCGCCGCGCTTTTATGTTTGCTGCAGCTTTTGAGGAATATCATGAAAGATCAGCCGTTTGCAGGGAAAAATATCACCTACATTCGCGTGATTTCCTGGTGTTGCTTTGTTGTGTCGGTGATTTTTTTCGTTTCCGCATTTTTCGATTTGCCGGTTTTTGTTTTTATTGCGGTCATTACCGCCTTTGCCGGATTGATTCTGCGTGTGGTCAAGAATGTGTTTGCAAGCGCGGTGGAAATCAAAGCGGAAAACGAACTGACGGTATAGCAAAGGGGAGGACACATGAAAATCATTGTGAATTTGGATGTCATGATGGCGAAACGAAAAATTTCGTCCATTGAATTAGCGGAGAGAATCGGGATCACGCAGGCGAACCTGTCGATTTTAAAAACCGGAAAGGCAAAGGCGATCCGTTTTTCCACATTGGAGAGCATCTGCAAGGAACTGCAATGTCAGCCCGGCGATCTTTTGCAGTTTGTTGACGACGAATAAAGGGGTGTTTTTGATGTTAACACAACGAAAGACGGCTGTTTTCGATAACAGAGATATCGTTTTTATGCTTTTGTTTCTGATTGGGTCTATCGCCGCAGTTAATTTCAGTTTTTTCGGCGGTTTTAATCTGGGATTTACGATCAGCTATCTGTTTTTTGCGATTTTATCTTTATTTTATATTTCATTTCAAACTTTCCGATACACAGGCTTTTCATTGTTTTGCCTGCTGTGTGCCGTCTTATTGGCACTATCCTTTGGCCTGCATGCAAATATGCTGATGAAATGGATATCATTTTGTGCCATCATTGTTCTCACGGCAATTTTTCTAAGTTTGTCGATGGGCACGGTAAAGTACGGTGCGGACTCTTATTTGTTTTTTGTCGATCTTTTAAAAACCGTTTTTGTTGTCCCAACTGTTTTTATTGGCGAAACAGTTGAAAGCTTTTTGCAGAAATGCCGGAAGAAGAAAGATAAAAAATACGGATTTGGCGTGGTAGTCGGTGTTTTATTGGCTATTCCCGTGCTTTTGATCATTGTGCCGTTGCTTGCCAGCGCGGACGATGCCTTTCGCGGTTTTTTAAGTTATGTTGCAGTTGATTTTTCGGGGGAAGGCATTATTTCTTTGGTTTTCGGATTTGTTTTATTTCTTTTTTTGTTTTCCATGGCGTTTGCCTATCGCAAAGGGCTGACAAGAAACGAAGTGACGCAAAGAACCGGCGTGCTGGAGAAACGACACGATGCCAATCCGGCGATGATCAACACATTTTTAGCGCTGATTTCCTTTGTTTATGTCGTCTACTTATTTTCACAGCTGGCTTATTTTGTCAATGCTTTTTCCGGCATTTTGCCGGCGAATTACTCGCTGTCGGAATATGCAAGAAGCGGTTTTTTTGAAATGGCTTTTTTATGCGCGGTCAATTTTCTGCTGCTTTTTATAACGTTATTTTTCACAAAATATAAAAACGGAAAACGCCTGCTGTCGACCCGGTTACTCGCGACGTTTATCTGTGTTTTTTCCCTGTTTTTGTGTTGCAGCGTGTTTGCAAAACTTTTCATGTATATCGACCGCTATGGCATGACGCCGCTGCGGGTTTATACCTTGCTCTTCACATTGTTTTTGACACTTTTGTTTTTATTGGCGATTGTCCGGCTTTATGTTGTGCGGATACCATATATCAAAATCGCGGCTGTGTCCGCGGCAGTTTTATGCGTTGCAACGGCGTTTGGCAATGTCGATGGAGTGATCGCCCGTTATAACGAAAACGCCTACCAGTCGGGCAGCATCGAAGAATTGGATGTCGCGCTGTTAGGGGATTTATCAGATGCCGCCGTTCCGGTTTTGGTTCGTCTTTTAGATGAGGATGATCAAAATTTAGCACAGTCCGCAGCGGAAGTTTTAGCACAAAAGGCAGAAAAGTATTTTGTGATGCAGAACAAAAACTTTATTATTGAAAGGGAAGATGAAGATTTTCGCAGCTATAATCGTGTGAGGCAACAGGCCAAAGCATTGATTTTAGACAATTGGGAAAAAATACAGGAGCTGCTAGTTTAACAGCTCCTGTATTTTTTAAAAACCAAAACTTGTCGGTTGTTTTTGGATAACGGATGCAGTTGCATTCACAGAGTCGTTATTTGAAACATTGCACAAAGCGCTTATTTTAAGGTGCAGGTTTTTCCTGCAAAAGGTCTTCCAGCGTTTTGCAAAGCAGCTTAAAATCAATGGGTTTGGAAACATGTGCGTTCATGCCTGCCGCTGTTGTGGCGGCGATATCCTCAGCAAACGCATTGGCAGTCACTGCGATGATCGGCACGCTCTTCGCGTCCGGACGGTGCAGGGAACGGATGTGTTTAGCTGCTTCGCAGCCGTCCATTTCCGGCATCTGCATATCCATTAAAATGGCGTCGAATGTGAAAGGCTGTGCGTTTTTAAATTGGTCAACGGCTTCTTGGCCGTTCCAGGCCTGTGTGACGGTCATGCCGTTCATACTGAGCATTTCGGTGGTGATTTCCATGTTGACCGCATTGTCTTCCGCTAAAAGAATATGCCGGTTTGCAAGCATGTTTGTTTGCGGTTCCTGCTGTTTGTTTTCTGCCACTTCATCGTCTGTTGATTCTTCGACAACGGCAAAAGGCAAAATAACGGTGAACACGCTGCCTTTGCCTTGCTCGCTTTCCACATTGATCTCGCCGTTCATTTGTACAACAAGATTTTTGGTGATGGACATACCGAGTCCTGTTCCGGCGACTTGTCGTGCTCCAAAGCGCACTTCCCGGCTGTAGGGCTCGAACAGGTGCGGCAGAAAGTCTTTGGACATACCGGCGCCGGTGTCTGCAACTGTAAACTTATAGGTTGCATAATCGCCTTTGTCCATCTGGATCACCGAAACGGAAATCGTTCCGTTTTCCGGAGTGAATTTAAAGGCGTTGGACAACAAATTATTCAGAATCTGATTGACGCGGAAAGGATCGCCAAGCACCCGACTGTTTTCGAGCTGTACATCGACAATCAGTTGCTTATGCTCGGTCTCCGAACGGAATCGAAATGCCGACAAACTGTCTTCCAGACAAGAACGCAGATCAAACTGCTGGTTGTTCAAAATGACCTTTCCCTGTTCCATGCGGGACATATCGAGAATATCGTTAATCAGGTGCAAAAGCTGTCCGCCCGCTGTGTTGATCCTGGTAAGGTATCCGGCTGTTTTTTTCTGATCATCAATGTTTTTTTGCGCCAATTCGCATAGCCCGATAATGGCGTTAAGCGGTGTGCGCATATCGTGGGACATGTTGTTGAAAAAAGCCTGTTTTGCCGCTTCGTTTCGCTGCGCGATCTGCAGCGCATCTTCCAAAACCTGTTGTTCCCGCATTTGCTGCTGCCGTTCCTGTTCGACCTCCCGGAAAGAGAGCACCACTTCATCAGGGGCAAGCGACTCATCGAACAGCACCCGGACGCTGACCCAACGATACGTATCGCCGAACCGGCGGAGAAATTCACCGCCAAAATCACGAATACGCTGCCGAACCAGTCTGCGGATGTTTTCACTCGAAAGCTTTTCCTCGAATTCCCGGAAAGCGTTGGCTTCAATGACCTCACCGGCTATCCGAATTAGATCTGCATAATTGCCGGACGGCGGTATGCGGTCGCGGACATAATCGGAACCTTTGATCATTTCATAGGTATCCGCCTCGTAATCCACCCGGTACAGTGCATAATAGGAATTTCCCAGTACACGGACAGTTTCATTGGTGCGGTCGATTCGTGCTTTGGTCTTCATGTCGCGCCAGGTCATGCCAAGTAGTGCCAGGAAAAACAGCCCGATCATCAATCCGAATATCGCAGAGAACCAGTGCAGATCGCCCAAAATATTGGAATAGGGAATGGTCACGATCGCATACCAGTCATTGTCCATGCGCGTGTGACAAATCATCCGTTTGTCACCGTCCAGATCAGCGACATAAGCATTAAAAGCATCCAATGAGCCGCTATCGATTTTTTCGATCAGCGTTTGTAAATAATCACCTAGCTTCGCATCGGTCAGCGTTAAATCAGTTCGTTTGTAAATGAGTGAACCGGCGCTGTCGCATAGGAAGAAAGAATCCCCATAGTCAAGATAGTTGGTGTTAAACCGAAAATCAAAGTTTTCCAAGAGAATGTCAAATGCAAGCACTGCCTGCGCATTCTGGCAGGCTTGCGACATGGTGATGACCGGCTTGTTGTAAATTGCGTCTATGTAAACATCGGTAAAGGTCACCGCACCGTCGGCTGCGACAGCATTTTGATACCATTCGGTTGCAGCGGCGTCATAGGCCGCGTCGCCCTCCCAGGGATTCGCGGCAATGATTTCACCTTCCAGTACCAGATAAGGGTCGATCGTTCCTTGGCCCAAAACCGCATTTAGACGTTCAAAATAAATGTCCGCCCACTCGATAAGCTCGTCACGGGAATCCCCGTCCGACAAACGCCTGTCAACGGAAGTGGTGCCAAAACTCAGCAATGTTTCATAAACGGCAAGCGTTCCGCTTTCCTCTGAAGCATAGTTGCGGGAAAGAGAAATACCGGTATCATAAGCATTACGCAACAGGGTGGAACGCAGCAACAGCATGCCGGTCACCGATATGGCAATCAGGATAAAAAAGGCCGTTATGTTGATCCATTGACTGCGCAGGATATCTCGCAGCCGAATATGTTTTCTTTTTTTGTTTTTTTTACGCATCGGCAGCTCCCTTTTGAATCGTTTCGCATACTTTCGCAAAAGCGGGAATGATCATATCCATCAAAGTAACCGCCGTTTCCCAGTCGCCGGCACGAAAAGCAGCTACCTGCCGGGTAAACAGATCGTATAACTGTGTCATCGACAGGTTACCGCACACCCCTTTGAGGGAGTGCGATGCGGTGATAGCGGCTGCAAGGTCATGGTTGCTGATCGCCTGCGTCAATTGCGGATAGCTTTCGTCTGCAAGAAATTTATTTAAGAAGCGATCTAAAAGCGCTTCGTTTCCCATAAACCGTTCCAATGCGTTGTCAACGTCGATTCCCGCATCAGACAGTCTCTTCTTTTTCAAAGCATCCATTATGGCGTGATTCTCCCTTCGCTATTTTTTCTCATACATTTTTGAAAGCTTTTCTTCCACAGAAAAGAAACAGTCAAGCAAATGCGGATTAAAGCATCCACACTCCCCGTTGCGGATCATTTCCAGGACCTTTTCGCGGGGAAACGCATCTTTATAAACGCGTTTACAGCTCAGCGCGTCATAAACGTCTGCTAAAGATACAACCTGTGCTCCAATCGAGATCTCATCGCCTTTCAGCCCGTCGGGATAACCCTTTCCGTCCCAGCGTTCGTGGTGGTGGCGGGCAATGTCGCAGGCATATTGATAGGCATTGTTTTCTTTGAACTGCGGGATTTTTTCCAGCAGCGATGCGCCTTGCACCGTGTGTGTTTTCATGATCTCATATTCATCGGGTGTCAATTTCCCGGGCTTATTTAAAATCGCGTCGGGGATTGCGATTTTTCCCACATCGTGCATAATGGCCGCCAGCGCAATCGAATCGATATCCTCCCGGCTTAAACCCCGACCCAGTTCGGTGTTTGTCAAAAGAAACTTTGTGATATCGTGGATGCGATGGACATGTTCGCCGGATTCACCGTTGCGAAATTCAATGGCAGCGGCCAAGGATTCGATCATGCCCTGATTCAGTTCAATGATTTTTTGTGCCTGTGCCAGAAGTTCCGATTGCTGGGTTTCCACCACGTTGCTGAGCCGTTTTCTTGCCTGGAACAATTCGATGACCGACTGCACCCGCCGCAATACCACATAGGGCACGATCGGTTTGCTGATCACGTCCATCACGCCGAGCCGGTAAGCCTCCTTCATCACGTTATCGCTGGCTTCGGCTGTGATGAGAAAAACGGGAATTTTATCGGGTAGTCCATCCGATTCCAGTTGCCGCAGCACGTCGATGCCGTCCATAACGGGCATAACCACATCGAGTAAAACGGCGCAGTATTTCTCCGGAAACGACCGGATCTTTTCCAATCCTTCTTTTCCGTTTTGCACCTCTTCCACCACATAAAAAGGGGAAAAAAGATTGTTTAAAATACCGCGGTTGATCTCGTCGTCATCCACGACAAGAAGCGTGTTTTGTGCCGAAACAGACTCGGCTTGCAAAGCAGTCAGCATGACGTTTATTGCTCCTTTTTCGGAAAATATGACGCGGAAAAATATTTCAAGTTTCGATCGATGCGCCTATCGATCATGGATATACCTCGTTATGAGCATGTAGTAGGCTTTTGCAAGAAATGAAACCATAACTGCCTGTTTTTAAAGCAGCATGGTTAGTGTGCCGGCGACGATCATACACAGCCCGAGCAACGCTTTTTTGCTCAGTTTTTCTTTAAAGACGATAAAGGAGAACAAAATCGTGATTAAAATACTCAGTTTGTCGATCGGAACAACGACGCTGGCGTAACCGTCCTGCAACGCTTTATAATAACAAAGCCAGGATGCGCCGGTGGCAAGACCGGACAAACAGATAAACAGCAGTTCCTTTTTCGGGATCTGCCGGACATATTTTTGTTTGCGCGTGACCAATACCATCAGCCACGCCATGATTAATACCACGCAGGTGCGGATCGCTGTTCCGAGATTGGATTCCACATTTTCAATCCCGATTTTACCGAGAATCGCCGTTAAACTCGCAAACACGGCAGAACCGATGGCAAGCAGCAGCCAGGTTTTTGATTTTGATTTGCGGTCGGTATCTGTTTTTGATTTTTGAATCATCAGATAAGTACCGACAGCGATCAGAACAATACACACAGCTTTGAGCCAGCTGACCGGCTCCCCAAAAAGGATTAGCGCGAGCAGAATCGTTAAAATCGTGCTTAATTTGTCGATGGGTACGACTTTATTGATATCACCGAGCTGCAGTGCGTGAAAATAGCAAAGCCAGGATGCGCCGGTCGCTAAGCCGGATAAAATCAGAAATATCCAGGTTTTCAGTTCGATCGATGTGATGGTGGACTGGGAACCGGTGAGAAAAACCATCAACCAGGAAAAAAGGAGAACAACGATTGTGCGAACCGCTGTTGCAACCGTTGCATCTGTTTTTTGAATTCCGCATTTTGCTAAAATAGCAGTGATTCCCGCAAAAAATGCGGAACCAAATGCAAATAGAATCCACACACAAAACGGCTCCTTTCATTGTAATTGTTGGATAGTCTATTTTGCACACTGGGTTTACTCTAAAAAGCTGTTTTAAAGATAGCTTTGGGTCTGCACATCGAACATGCCTTTGGTGGTCAGCCGCAGTTTGGGAATAACCGGAAGACTGACAAACGAAAGCGTCATAAACGGATCGATTCCCTCCGGCACGCCAAGCGCCGATGCTGCTTTTTTAGCGGTTTCCAATTGTTCGTTGACAGTGGACAGCGGCTTATCGCTCATCAGCCCTGCAACCGGCAGCGGCACTTCACTTAGCACCTGCGTTCCTTTGACAACGCACATGCCGCCCTTGTTTTGGATGATCTGATTGACAGCTGCGGACAGTTCTTCGTCGGAACAACCGACGGCGATAATGTTATGCGCGTCATGCGCGATGCTGGTAGCAACGGCGCCGGCGGTCAGTCCGTATCCATGGATATAGCCGATACCGATATGCCCGGTGTTATGGTGCCGTTCGACCACCGCTATTTTCAGTATGTCCTTTTTGATGTCGATTTTATCGGCGGTTCCGCATTTTTCGGTCATCAATTGATTTTTTATGATTTGGAGCACCGGAAGCGGTTGGTTTGTTTGAAAGCTGGCGGGTGTGACCGGCGGCAGATGAAACGTATCCAGCGCACGCTGCCTTAACGCTTCGCTGACCGGCGGATCCGCAAAATCACAGACCTTGCCGCTATCAAACATGAGCGTTCCGTTTTTATAAACCTGCTGGACGGTAAAGTCCGTTAAATTATCAAAAACGACCAAATCGGCAAAATATCCCGGGGCGATCGCACCTTTGTCCTGCAGTCCGAAATATTGCGCGGCATTAAAGCTCGCCGCTTTCAGTGCGAAAACCGGGTCGACGCCGGCGTGAACCGCCCGCCGGACCATACCGTCGATATGTCCGGTTAAAAGCAAATCTTCGGGATGTTTATCATCGGTTGCAAAAAGGCAGCGGCTGGCATATTGTTCGCAAAGCAGCGGTAACAGCGCATCCAGATTTTTAGCGGCAGTGCCTTCGCGAATCATGATAAAATGACCGCAGCGCAGTTTTTCCAACGCTTCATCCGGATTGCTGCATTCATGATCAGAATGGATGCCGGCAGCAACATAGGCGTTGAGCGCCTGCCCGGAAAGCAGCGGCGCGTGCCCATCCACCGGATGACCGTGTTGCCGGGCGGCCAGAATTTTTAACAACGGCTCGGCATTCGCGTTTGCCACGCCGGGGTAGTCCATCATTTCAGCAAGACCGCGCACACGCGGGTTTTGATAAAACGCTTCGATGTCTGCAAAGGACAGCCTCGCGCCGCTTTCATCCTGCGGCGTTGCGGGCACGCAGGACGGCAGCATGAAAAACACGTCGATCGGCAGATTTTCCGTTGCTTCCAGCATGTACTGGATGCCGTCTTTTCCCATGACGTTGGCGATCTCATGCGGATCGGTGACCACCGCGGTGGTGCCGGCACGCAAAACAGCCCTTGCAAATTCGGCGGGGGAGACAAGCGAACTTTCCAGATGAATGTGCGCATCGATCAAACCGGGAGACAGGATTTTTCCCGCAAGATCGATTTCCCGTTTTCCGGAATAGCTGCCAACACCTGCGATCCGGTTTCCCTGCACGGCAATATCGCCGGTCAGCCATTCGTTACTGAACACATTCAGATAAACGGCGTTTTTCAAAACAAGCTCCGCAGGGGCTAGTCCCATGGCAACGCGGATCAACTGCTGTTTTTCGGCAAGGTCTGCCTGAAAAACGTCCCGATTTGTTCCAAGTGCTGTTTTTTGCATGCAGATCACTCCTTTTTCCCATTATAAACAAATTATAAAGGGGTGTCAACGCAAAATCGGCAAAATAAACTTGAAGAAAGAAAGATTTTGGAGTATACTAAAAACAGTTTTTAAAATGGGGTGTTGTTTTGAAACTGCTGGCTTTGGATGGAAACTCCATCATCAACCGTGCGTTTTACGGTATCCGTCTTTTATCCACAAAAGACGGGATGTTTACCAACGGTATTTACGGGTTTATGAATATCCTTTTGAAATTGCAAGAGGAAGTCGAGCCGGATCGGATCGTTGCAGCGTTTGATCTGAAAGCGCCGACGTTTCGACATAAGCTGTATGCGGACTATAAAGCCGGCAGAAAACCCATGCCGGATGAACTGCGTGTGCAGATCCCGGTGTTAAAGGATGTGCTGCGTGCGTTCGGCTGTGTTGTGCTGGAAAAGGAAGGCTATGAGGCGGATGATATTTTGGGAACCGTCGGCGCTTATGCTGCAAACCATGACGGCGACTGTGTGATCGCGACCGGCGACCGCGACGCTTTGCAGCTGGTGGGCGACCGGGTGACGGTCATGCTGGCAGCGACAAAAATGGGACGCCCGGAAGTCACTGTTTATGACACCGAAAAAATCAAAGCGGACTATGGCGTCACCCCGCCGGAGATGATCGAAATCAAAGCGCTGCAGGGCGACAGTTCGGACAACATTCCCGGCGTGCCGGGCGTCGGCCCGAAAACGGCGGGAACGCTGATCGCGGCTTACCATTCGATCGATTATATTTATGACAATATCGACAGTTTGGATATCAAGGAAAACTTAAGACAAAAGCTCAAAGACAATAAAGACAGCGCGTTTTTAAGCCGCCGGTTGGGCACCATCAATTGTGCCGTTCCGCTGGAATGGGATGAAAAAACAGACGGCAAGCGCGACCCTATAAAACTGAAAACATTGCTGGCTGGGCTTGAAATGTTCAAGTTGATCGAACGGCTGAATCTGACGGATGTTCCGGTTGAAAATGCGCCGTCGCAGCCGTCTGCACCGGCTCAAAACCGGGCGGTGCAGTTTGAGCAGACACAGCAGCTGCCGGATAACAGCGTGATTTATCTTGATAACGGCGTTTTGTATGCAAAGTACGGCGATCGGTTTTATTGTGTCAAACAAAATCTGCAAACAGCGCTGCAGGCGAAAGGCCTTGTCTGCCATGACGCAAAACAGCTTTATCATGCGTTGGAAATGCCGTTTTGTCCCGACATCGCGTTTGACACCATGCTGGCGGCTTATCTTTTGAATCCCGATCAGAGCGATTATTCCATCGGTCGTTTTTCAGTCGTCTATCAAATCCCGCAAACGGATCACAAAGCCGCCGATGCCTTGCTGGCGATCGAAGCAATGCATAATGATTTTGCGGAAAAAATTAAAGAAAACGAGCAGGAAAAGCTGCTGCATGACATTGAAATTCCGCTGGCTTATACCCTTTATCGCATGGAACGGGAGGGATTTTTGGTCGATCAGCAGGGAATCGAAACGTTCGGTGCGCAGCTGGCCGCGCAGGCGGATATGCTGCAAAAACAGATTTATTCGATCATCGGCTATGAATTCAATTTGAACTCACCCAAACAGCTCGGTGTTGCGTTGTTTGAAAAATTGGGGCTTCCGCATTCCAAAAAAACCAAAACCGGCTATTCCACCAGCGCCGAGGTGTTGGAAAATCTGCGGTATGAATCGGATGTGGTGGAAATGCTGCTGCAATACCGCAGCGTGACCAAGCTCAAGTCCACTTATTGCGACGGGCTGCTTGCCGCCGTGCAGGAGGACGGCAGGGTGCACTGCACCTTTAAACAGACCGAAACCAGGACCGGTCGTCTCAGCTCCACCGAACCGAATTTGCAAAACATCCCGGTGCGCACAGAACTGGGCCGCCAGATGCGTAAGTTTTTCACTGCGAAGGACGGATATGTGCTGGTCGATGCGGATTATTCGCAGATCGAACTGCGGGTGCTCGCTTCCATTGCCAATGACGAAACCATGTGCGACGCGTTTTTGCAGCATGATGATATTCATGCAATCACCGCATCGCAGGTGTTCCATATCCCGCTGGAAATGATGACGCCGGATATCCGTTCCAAGGCGAAAGCGGTGAATTTCGGCATTGTTTATGGCATCGGCGCATTTTCATTGTCAAAAGATATTCATGTGAGCGTCGCCCAGGCAAAAGAATATATCGAAAATTATCTGAACACCTATCACGGCGTGCGGGACTATATGGACAATGTGGTCAAAACCGCAAAGGAACAGGGGTATGTCACCACTGCGTTTCATCGCCGCCGCTATCTGCCGGAGCTGACCGCCTCCAATTTCAACACCCGTTCTTTTGGTGAACGGGTCGCCAAAAACATGCCGATTCAGGGCACCGCGGCGGATATTATCAAAATTGCGATGATCCGGGTGGAAAAGCGGCTCGAACAGGAAAAATTGAACGCAAAACTGATCATGCAGGTGCATGATGAATTGATCGTGGAGGCAGAAAATTCCTGCGCAGAGCGTGTGTGCCAATTGCTGAAAGAAGAAATGGAAAATGCGGTTTCTTTCCGTGTGCCGATGGAAGTGGAGGTCAAAAGCGGGAAAACCTGGTTTGACACCAAATGAGAAAAAACGTTGGTTTTGCAAAAAAAAGGAGGCTTTGCGCAAAAGCGCGATCAAGCATGAAAAATTGGATTTTTATCTGCACCGGCAACACCTGCCGGAGCCCAATGGCGGAGGGCATCGCTAAAACGCTGCTGCCGGAGGATAAAATAGAAAGCGCAGGCCTTGCGGTGTTCGGCGGTTCGCAGGTTGCTGAAAACGCAGTGGAAGCCATGCGGGAGATCGGAATCGATATTGCGGATCATCAGCCGCGCCAGTTAACGCTGCAAATGGCAGAATCAGCGGATTATCTGGTTCCAATGACGAACGAACACAAAGCGGCGCTGTTATCTGCCGGCATTCCCGCCGAAAAGATTTTATCCTTTGCCGAATCGGTCGCCGATCCGTACGGTATGGATCTTGCGGCCTACCGCGCCTGCCGCGACCAATTGCAGCGGTTGATCAGAGAAATGGCGGAACAGGTGCAATGACAGTTCGACAATTGTATCAAACCGACGCAAAGCAAATTGCGGAAATTGAAACCGCTTGTTTTGCAGATCCCTGGAGTGTTGACAGCATCTGCAGTGCGATGGAAAACAAAAACAATGCGTTTTTCGGCGTGTTTTCCCAAAACCGGTTGATCGGCTATGGCGGTGTGAGCGTTGTCGCCGGGGAAGGATATGTCCTGAATATCGGCGTTTTGCCGGAACATAGAACAAAAGGCGCCGGCCGCATGCTGCTTGAATCGATCATCCAACACTGTCAAAAGCAAAGAGCGGCTTTTTTATCACTGGAAGTGCGGGTTTCCAACGCGCCTGCCCGAGGATTATATGAAAACAGCGGATTTATGCCGGCGGGGCTCCGGCGGGGGTTTTATCAAAATCCAAAGGAAGACGCATTGATTTTAACGAAATATTTCAGCGGAGGTGACAGGAACGATGAATATATTGGCGATTGAATCCTCCTGCGACGACACCGCCGTTGCGGTGACCAGTGGCCGGACGGTGCTGTCCAGCGCTGCGGCGTCGCAGATACCCGAACATGTGCTTTATGGCGGGGTGGTTCCGGAGATCGCCTCCCGCCGGCATATCGAGGCGATTTCTAGCCTTTACAGGCAGGCGTTGAACGCCGCCGGCATGACGATGCGGGACATCGACGCCGTCGCCGTGACCTATGCGCCGGGACTCATCGGTTCCTTGCTGGTCGGTGTCGGCTTTGCAAAGGGATTGGCGTTTGCAGCCGGAAAACCGCTTGTCCCGGTGCACCATCTGCGTTCGCACATCGCCGCCAACTATATCACGGCGCCGGATCTAAAGCCGCCGTTTCTGGCGCTGGTCATTTCCGGCGGGCACAGCCATTTAATCGACGTGCAGGACTACACGGTGTTTCATGTCATCGGAAAAACCCGGGACGACGCGGCGGGCGAATGCTTTGATAAAACTGCCCGTGCAATGGGTCTGCCGTATCCGGGCGGTGTGCATCTGGACAAGGTGGCAAACGGGGGAAACCCGGATACCTATCCGCTGCCCAAACCGCGCGTGGATCAGAATCCGCTGGACTTCAGCTTTTCGGGGCTGAAAACGGCGGTGATCAATCTGATTCACAACCACGCGCAAAAAGGGGAAACCGTCTGCGTGCCGGACCTTTGCGCGAGCGTGCGCAAAACGGTAACGGATATTTTGCTGGATCGCACGGCAAAGGCGCTTGACACTCTGCCGTACCGCACGCTGGTGCTGGCGGGCGGCGTGTCTGCCAACAGCGAAATTCGCCGACGCATGGCGGAGGAATGCCAAAAACGGGGAATCGCTTTTTATAAGCCTGAACTTTCCTTTTGCGGCGATAATGCGGCAATGGTCGGCGTACAGGGCTATTATGAGTATCTCGCAGGCACACGCGCGGATTTGTCGCTGAACGCCTATGCGACAATGAATATCGAAACCTTATGCTGATTTATAAGTAAAATAGCCAAATAAAAGCATGTTTTTTAAACGGAAATAGCCAAAATGTCAAAAAATTAACAATTCATAGTTTTTTAACAAAAAAGCTGTTGTAAAACAAAAGGTTTACATGTATAATAATTGCAATAAAAAAGGTAAAAATTAAATTGGGAACAATTTGAATTTTATGTTTTTTCAAGTGATTTTTCAAACAGGAGGATATGAATTTTATGATCAAGAATGCATCTGTTCTCGCATGGGTTGAAGAGATGAAAAAACTCACCAACCCCGATCATGTCGTGTTGATCGACGGTTCTGAAGCACAGCTGGACGAGCTGCGCGCGCAGGCGGTCAAAACCGGCGAAATGATCAAGCTGAATGAAGAAAAGCTGCCGGGCTGCTATCTGCATCGCACCGCAGTCAACGACGTTGCCCGTGTGGAAGACCGCACCTTTATCTGCACCGACACAAAGGAAAACGCCGGTCCGACCAACAACTGGATGGATCCGAATGAAGCTTATAAAATGCTTTATGATATTGCAAAAGGCGCTTATGCCGGTCGCACCATGTATATCATTCCGTATTCCATGGGCCCTGTCGGTTCGGAATTTTCCAAAATCGGTATTGAATTGACCGATTCGATTTATGTCGTTTTGAACATGGCGATCATGACCAGAGTCGGCGCTGCTGTTTTGGAAGCGCTGGGCGATTCCACCGATTGGGTGAAAGGTCTGCATTGCAAATGCGATATCGATGCGGAAAAGAGATATATCTGCCACTTCCCGCAGGACAACACCATCATTTCCGTGAACTCCGGTTACGGCGGAAACGTTCTGCTCGGTAAAAAATGCTTTGCGTTGCGCATTGCTTCCTTCCTCGGCAAAAATGAAGGCTGGATGGCAGAGCATATGCTGATTTTGGGTCTTGAAAAACCCAATGGTGAAATCAAATACATTGCGGCGGCGTTCCCGTCGGCTTGCGGCAAAACCAACCTTGCCATGCTGATTCCGCCGGAAAAATACCGCAATATGGGCTATAAAGTCTGGTGCGTGGGCGATGATATCGCCTGGATGCGTATCGGCGAGGACGGTCGTCTGTGGGCGGTCAATCCGGAAAACGGTTTCTTCGGCGTTGCACCGGGAACCAACGAAAAATCCAACCCCAACGCGCTGGCGTCCACCAAATCCGGAACCATCTTCACCAACGTTGTGCATAATCTGGACGATAACACCGTTTGGTGGGAAGGTCTTGACAAGAACCCGCCGAAAAATGCGCTCAACTGGAAAGGCGAGCCGTGGGATGCATCTAAAGGCGAAAAAGGCGCGCATCCGAACTCCAGATTCACAGCGCCTGCGAAAAACTGCCCCTGCATCAGCCCTGAATTCGATTCCGGAAAAGGCGTGCCGATTTCTGCGATCGTGTTCGGCGGCCGCCGTGCGAAAGCAGCTCCGCTGGTCTATGAATCGAGAAACTGGCAAAACGGTGTGTTCGTCGGTTCCATCATGGCTTCCGAAACCACTGCTGCCGCGACCGGCGCTGTCGGCGTTGTGCGTAACGACCCGATGGCAATGAAACCTTTCTGTGGCTACAATATGGCGGATTATTTCGCACACTGGCTTGAAATGGGCAAAAAACTTGGCGACAAAGCGCCGAAGATCTTCAATGTCAACTGGTTCCGTCTGGACGATGAAGGCAACTTCATGTGGCCGGGCTTTGGCGATAACATGCGTGTGCTCAACTGGATCCTTGATCGTTGCGAAGGCAAGGTCGATGCGGTTGAAACACCGATCGGTTATGTTCCGAAAACCGACGATATCGATCTTGACGGTATCGATGTGACAAAAGAGACGTTAGCGGAGCTTTTGGATGTCGATAAGGATGTCTGGAACAAGGAAGTCGAGAATATCGCGAAGTTCTATGAACAGTTCGGCGATAAACTCCCGGCTGAAATCAAAGCGGAATTTGAAGGCTTGAAATCCAGACTGCAATAAGATAAGGGTTCTAAAAACGCTGCACACTCTGAAAAAAGAGGTGCGGCGTTTTTCTTTGAAAAATCTTATGAAAACAATTGATTTTAAGGACGATTTATTTTATAATAAAAGGAAAACAATCGTTTTGCACACAAAGGATGGTCAATGCATGAAAGTTTCCGAAATTTTAAAAAATAAACATCCGGTTTTATCTTTTGAGGTATTTCCGCCCAAAACCAGCGACAGCTTTGAAAGCGTGAAATCCGCAACCGAAAAGATTGCACAGCTGCACCCGGACTTTATGAGCGTGACCTATGGCGCCGGCGGCGGTACCAGTGCATACACGCTCTCCATTGCCGAAAATTTAAAAAATCAGTATAACGTCACGACGGTCGCGCATTTGACCTGCGTGTCCTCCACCAAAGAGGCGGTCGGCAATCAGCTCCAGAAATTAAAGGAAGCGAAAATTGAAAACATTTTAGCGCTCAGAGGCGATATTCCGGAAGGTTTGGAGGATCGTTCGCAGTGGAGCTATCATTATGCGAACGAACTGATCACAGATATCAAAGCGGCCGGGGATTTCTGCATTGGCGGGGCTTGCTATCCGGAAGGACATGTCGAATCGGAAACTGTGGCGGAAGATATTCGGCATTTGAAGCAAAAGGTAGATGCCGGCTGCGATTTTTTGACCACCCAGATGTTTTTTGATAATAACGTTTTTTATAATTTTTTGTATAAAATCCGGGAAGCGGGCATCACCGTCCCGGTCATCGCCGGGATCATGCCGGTGACCAACGGCAAACAAATCAAGCGAATTTGCCAGTTGTCGGGAACCTATCTCCCGCAGCGGTTCAAACAGATCGTCGACACGTTCGGCAGCAATCCGGATGCAATGAAACAGGCGGGCATCGCCTATGCCACCGAACAGATCATTGATTTATATGCCAACGGTATTCCCGCTGTGCATGTTTATTCCATGAATAAACCGGAAGTCGCCGCAAAAATCAAAGAAAATTTGTCCTGCATTATTTAAAAGGTTTTTAAAAGATGCAAAATATGTTCATTGAAACGATACAGCTTCCAAACAACGCAGTCACGATCGATAAAGGTGAAGCGCTGCGGTATATGGGCTATGGCAAATTCGAGCCGGACGCTGCTGCGGCAGCTATGATAGACGACTGTTTGATAAAGGCGCAAGCCGTGTGTGATTATAAAGCCTGTTTTGCCGTTTGTCCGGTATCGGTTCTGGATGATTCACAAACCGATTTGTCGTTTATGCAGGTTTCTTCCAAAACCTTTGCAAAGCACATGCAGGGCTGCTCGCAGGCGATCGTGTTTGCGGCGACGGTTGGCATTGGTGCCGACCGTCTGATCGGGAAATACAGCCGTTTGTCTCCGGCAAAGGCCGTCATGACCGACGGGATTTTCACGGCGGCGATTGAATCCTTTTGCGATTTGCTGTGCGATGATATTTTTACCGGTCGCTATGGAAACTTAAAATTCAGATACAGTCCGGGCTATGGCGATTTCCCGTTGCCTGCACAGCGCACGCTTTTGCAGGTTTTGAATGCCAATGTCAAGATCGGCGTATCATTGACCGACAGCCTTTTGATGACGCCGACAAAATCCGTTTCGGCGATTGTCGGAATTGTAGACAAAGAGGAGTAAAAAATTGAAAATCACCGATCAATTAAAACAGGGTTACCTGCTGTTTGACGGCGGCATGGGCACGCTGTTGCAAAAACAAGGGTTAAAACCCGGTGAGCTGCCGGAAACCTGGAATATCACCCACAAGCAAACAATTATCGAAATGCATAAAGCCTATTACCAGGCGGGCAGTGATGTGATCAGCACCAACACTTTCGGCGCTAACCGGCTGAAGTTCACAGGAAAAGACGGGACATATTCCGTTGAAGAAATCATCGGCGCTGCAATGGACAATGCCGTTTGCGCTAGAGCCCAGATGCCAAAAGATCGTGAACGCTATATTGCACTGGATGTCGGTCCCTGCGGGAAACTGTTAAAACCGTTGGGCGACTTAGATTTTGAAGATGCTGTGGAGCTTTTCGCGCAGATGATCCGCTGCGGCGCCGAACACGGTGCGGATCTGATTCTGATTGAAACGATGAACGACGCTTATGAGACCAAAGCGGCGGTGTTGGCAGCAAAGGAAAACTGTGATTTGCCGGTGTTTGTGACGAATGTTTATGATGAATCGGGCAAATTGATGACCGGTGCGGATCCCGCCGCAATGGTCGCGCTGCTCGAAGGGCTCGGCGTCGACGCGTTGGGGCTGAACTGCTCGCTGGGACCCGATAAAATGCTGCCGATCGTTCGTGAACTTTGCGGGTGCGCATCGGTGCCGGTGATCGCCAATCCCAACGCCGGCTTGCCGCATGTGCAAAACGGTCAAACAGAATATGACATCGATGCCGACGCTTTCGCCGGTTTTATGGCGCAGATCGCGGCAGCCGGTGCCACGGTGCTCGGCGGCTGCTGCGGCACCACGCCGGCATATATCGAAAAATTAAAAACAGCGCTGCAAACGGTTTCCTTTGCGGCGATCCAACCAAAAAACAGAACGGTCGTTTCGTCCTTCACCCATGCGGTAGCCTTTGAAAAACGTCCGGTGCTGATCGGCGAGCGCATCAATCCGACCGGCAAATCCAGATTCAAGCAGGCGCTGCGTGAAAACGATCTGGATTATATTTTAAACGAAGGCGTAGCGCAGCAGGAAAAAGGCGTGGACATTCTGGATGTCAACGTCGGTCTGCCGGAAATCGACGAACCGTCCATGATGCGTCAGGCGGTTTTGGGACTGCAAAGCGTCTGTGACCTGCCGTTGCAGATCGACACATCGGATGTGGCGGCAATGGAAAGCGCCATGCGGATCTATAACGGTAAACCGCTTGTCAATTCGGTGAACGGCAAAGCGGAAAGCATGCATGCGATTTTCCCGTTGGTCAAAAAATACGGCGGCGTCGTTATCGGATTAACACTCGACGAAAGCGGCATTCCCAAAACAGCGGAAGGCCGTTTGCAAATCGTTGAGAAGATCTATGCAACCGCTAAAACCTATGGAATTGAGAAAAAAGATATTATCATCGACCCGCTTGCCATGGCGATCAGTTCCGACACCAAAGCCGCTGTCGAAACGCTCAAAACAGTGCGTGCAGTGACCGAAACTTATAAAGGAAAAACCAGCCTTGGCGTTTCCAACATTTCTTTCGGTCTGCCAAATCGCGAGTTTATCACATCTTCTTTTTTTGTCATGGCAATGGAAAACGGTCTGTCCGCTGCGATCATGAATCCGCATTCTATGGAAATGATGAAAGCCTACCACAGCTTTTGCGCGCTGGCCGGGCTGGATGAAAATTGTAAGTCTTATATTGATTTTGCAACCGGTCTGTCTGCACAGATTCAGGTCAGTGGCGGTGTAAAGGCAAAGCTGCAGGACGTGGAAAATCCACTGCAAAAGGCGATTGTCAAGGGACTCAAAGAGCAGGCGGCCGTTTGCACCGAGGAATTATTAAAAACACATGGGGCGTTGGAGATCATTGATTGTGAAATTATTCCGGCGCTGGATATCGTCGGTAAAGGCTTTGAAGAAAAAACGGTTTTCCTGCCACAGCTTTTAATGAGTGCAGAGGCTGCAAAAGCGGCGTTTGAGACGGTTCGGAAAACCATGCCTGCAAACGACGCCAAAAAAGGGAAAATTGTTTTGGCAACGGTGCACGGCGATATTCATGACATCGGCAAAAATATCGTGAAGGTCCTTTTGCAAAACTACGGCTATGAAGTGTTAGATTTGGGAAAAGACGTGCCGCCGCAGGTCGTGTGCGACGCGGTGGTTCAAAATCATATTCGTTTGGCGGGACTCAGTGCGCTGATGACAACGACCGTTCCCGCGATGGAGGAAACGATCAAACGGATCAGAAAAGCGGCGCCGGACTGCAAAGTCGTAGTCGGCGGCGCAGTGATGACCAAAAGCTATGCGCAGATGATCGGAGCCGACCGATATGCCAAAGATGCAATGGAAACGGTGCGTTATGCCGAATCGATTTTCGGGGGAAAGGATGTTGAAGCATGATCAAAGATGTTCAAGAGAAAATTTTAAAATTAAAAAAAGAAAAGGATATCTGCATTTTGGCGCACAGCTATGTTGCGCAGGAGATCATTGAAATCGCGGATTTCACCGGCGATTCCTATGCATTGAGTGTGAAAGCCGCAAAGACCGACGCGAAAAATGTGATCATGTGCGGCGTGCGGTTTATGGCGGAGACGGTGAAGATCTTATCTCCCGATAAGCGGGTATATCTCGCCAATCCGATTTCCGGCTGCCCGATGGCGGAGCAGATGGAAAAACAGGAGATTTTAAAGTTTAAACAAGCGCACCCGGATTACACCGTTGTCGCTTACATCAACACCACCGCGGCTTTAAAAACCGTCTGCGACGTTTGTGTGACCTCTTCATCGGCAGTCAAGATCGTTTCCGGGCTGGCGGCTAAAAATATTTTGTTTATTCCCGATTGCAATCTTGGCAGCTATGTGCAAAAGCAATGTCCGGATAAAAACATTCATTTATTGAAGGGCGGCTGTCCGGTGCATGCGAAAATGACGGCAAACGACGTTTTAAAAGCCAAAGCGGAACATCCGAACGCTTTGTTTTTGGTGCATCCCGAATGCGTGCCGGAAGTGGTGGAAAAAGCGGATTTTGTCGGCTCCACCGCGGCGATCGTGGATTTCGCATTATCGTCAAGTGCAAAGGAATTTATTATCGGAACCGAAACGAGCATCGCGGAGCATCTGCAATACCAGTGCCCGGACAAACGGTTTTATTATCTGTCCACCGGTTTGATGTGCCGGGACATGAAAGCTGTGACCCTGATGGACGTTTATAACTGTGTGTGTGGCAGCGGCGGCGAAGAAATTCTTATGGATGAAGAAACGATCAGGACGGCTAAGAAATGCATCGATAAAATGATCGCGTTGGGATGAAAATGGACGAATGGAACGCTAGAACAGAGCTTTTACTGGGCAAAGAAGCGCTTTTAAAATTAAAAAACGCGCGGGTCGCGGTGTTTGGGCTCGGCGGCGTCGGCGGTTATGCCGCGCATGCGTTGGCGCGCAGCGGGATCGGTTCGATCGATCTGATCGATAATGACAAGGTGGCGTTGTCCAATATCAACCGGCAATTAGTGGCATATCACAGCACTGTAGGGCTCGACAAAGTGCAGGTCATTGCAAACCAGCTTTTAGATATCAACCCGGATTTAAAAATCGTGCAGCACAATTTGTTTTTTCTGCCGCAAAATGCCGATCAAATCGACTTTTCGGTTTATGATTATGTGCTGGACGCGATCGACACCGTTTCGGGAAAACTGGAGATAATCAAACGCTGCAATGCTTTGGGTGTGCCGGTGGTTTCCTGCATGGGCACCGGAAACAAGCTGCATCCAGAAATGTTGGAGCTTGCGGATATCTATCAAACTTCGGTTTGTCCGTTAGCGCGGGTGATGCGGTCGCTTTGCCGGAAAAACGGCATTGAAAAATTAACAGTTGTTTATTCCAAAGAACCGGCGATGCCACCCTGCGCGCCGGCATCTTCAGAAAACCGCCGGCAAGTTCCGGGCAGCGCCGTGTTTGTACCGGGCGCCGCGGGACTGCTGATGGCGTCCAAAGCCGTGCAGGATTTAATTGTTGAAGAAAAAGAAAGAGCGTGAAATAAAAATGGAATTGAAAAATTATAACAGAATCGTCTTTAAAGTCGGAACCTCCACATTGACACATGAAAACGGTAAACCGAACTTTAAAAAATTTGAAGAGCTGGTCCGCGTTTTAGCGGATTTAAAAAACAGTGGCAGAGAAGTTGTGCTGGTTTCATCAGGGGCGATCGCCGTTGGAGCAGACAGCATGAAGCTGCCGCAGCGGCCGACCAGCATTGCGGGAAAACAGGCAGTCGCGGCTGTTGGACAATGCGAATTGATGTTTATTTATGATAAGCTCTTTTCGGAATACAATCAGGTCGTCGCACAGGTTTTGATGACCAAGGATTCCATGGAAAAGCACAGCGAACGTAACAACGTGGTCAACACCTTTAGCAAACTTTTTCAATATGGCGCGATTCCGGTCGTCAATGAAAACGACACGGTTGTGATCGACGAATTGGTGTTTGGCGATAACGACACGTTATCGGCAGTTGTGGCAGATTGTATCGATGCAGACCTTTTGGTGATCATCACCGATATTGACGGATTATATGACAAAAATCCCGCGGAGCATGCGGACGCAAAGCTGATTCATGAAGTGAATGAAATCACAGAGGAGTTATTCAAAAATGCAGGCGGTTCCGGCTCCAACCGGGGAACCGGCGGAATGTATACGAAATTGCAGGCGGCGGTCATCGCGCAGAAAGCAGGCGTCGACACCGTCATTCTGTCGGGCGCAAATCTGCGCAAAATTTATGATTTGCTCGACGGTGAACAGGTCGGAACGATTTTCAGAGCAAACTAAAAAGAGAAAGGGTGTTGGACCGATGGTGGATTTGAATGAGATGGGTCAAAAGGCCAAAGCAGCGGAACGTGTTTTGGGCATTGCGGGTGAGCAACAGAAAAACAAAGCGCTGTCGCTGATCGCGCAAGGCATTTATGAGCAGGTTGACACGGTCTTAAAAGCCAACGAAAAAGATATTGAAACGGCAAGACAAATGGGAATCGCAGAAACGATGATCGACCGGCTGCGGCTGGATGAAGAGCGCGTTAAAGCCATTGCCCGCGCCGTGCTGGATATTATGCGTCTGCCGGATCCCATCGGTGAGATCGAATGGGGACGAACGATGGAAAACGGCATGACCATCCGAAAAGTGACGGTGCCGCTTGGCGTGATCGGCATGATCTATGAATCGCGTCCCAATGTCACGGTGGATGCGGCATCGCTTTGTTTGAAAGCGGGCAACACAGTGATTCTCCGCGGCGGCAAGGAAGCGATCCATTCCAATACCGCGTTTGCAAATATCATGCGCCAAGCGATCCAAAAAGCGGAATTGCCTGCCGACTGTGTGCAGCTGATTACCGATACCACCAGAGAGTCCTCCACCGCGCTGATGCAGCTGACCGATTATCTGGATGTGCTGATTCCCCGCGGCGGCGCAGGGCTCATCAAAGCAGTGGTCGCCAATTCAAAGGTTCCGGTCATTGAAACCGGAACCGGCAACTGCCATGTTTATGTGGATCAGTTTGCAGATCTTCAAATGGCGGCACGGATTGTCGATAACGCCAAAACCTCCCGTCCCTCTGTCTGCAACGCATGTGAAAGTCTTTTGGTGCATGAAAGCGTTGCAGACACTTTTTTGCCGATGGTCAAACAGCTGCTGGATCGATCCAATGTGGAAATTCGCGGCTGTGAACAAACGAAAGCGATTTTAGGCGACTGTGTGGTTGCTGCAACCGATGCAGATTATGCAACAGAATTTCTGGATTATGTGATCTCCGTGAAAGTGGTGGACAGCATCGAGGAAGCGATCGATCATATCACACAGTATTCCAGCGGGCACAGCGAATGCATTGTCACAGAAAATCTGCCGAATGCAGAAAAGTTTTTGAATGAAGTGGACGCGGCGGCAGTTTATGTCAACGCATCCACACGCTTCACCGACGGCGGCGTTTTCGGGTTTGGCGCGGAGATCGGTATTTCCACCCAGAAGGTGCATGCGAGAGGACCGATGGGATTAAAACAGCTAACATCGGTTAAATATATCATTGTTGGAAATGGGCAGGTCAGATAATATGAAACAGAACTTTTTAAAAATATGTGCCGGAACGCTGTGCGCGGTTGCGCTGTCCGGCTGTCTTGCAGCCTGCGGCACCGATTCGGCGGAAACGGCGGCAGATTGGACAGAATCAAAATCCGAGACTTTGTCCGATAACAATACGGCAACGGCGGCCGCCATTATCGGAACGACCGGTTCGAATCGGATAACAGCCGGCAGCACAGTCAAAAACGGAACGGTAAAATCCGGAGATACAACCATGTCTACCGCAAAATCAGAACAAACAACAGACGAAAATCAATATACCGTTGTCCGACCGAAAAATTCAACGGTTGTCATCATAACATCGACTCGCCGGCACACCGTAAACAGAGGCGAACTCACGATTTCCGACTGTTCGGCGTTTTTAGAGCGTTATTATGATACCTACGGCACTGCGGGAGATGATTATCAGGTTGTTTTTGAGAAAGAAGAGTCCGGAATTTATCATTATATTTTGAAAAATATTGTTATTTCCTACAACAAGGATGGGAGCGTCAATTCTGAAAAAAGCGGTCTTTTGCAGGTGGGCACGGTCACAGTAAACAAGAAGACCGGTGAAGCGCAAGAATATATTACCGCCACGAAAAAGACTTCAAAATTTAAGATCTCCTAAAATTGTAGGTTTGTCAATGATGTGTTACAGAATTAGAAAACTTCACCGCAAG
>CAMMAZ010000012.1 GCA_946493765.1 uncultured Clostridia bacterium
CATGACTGAAATGGACCTCCAAATTTGCCTCAAAACAGGAGGTCCATGCCAAAAACAGTCCGAGTTTGCTGATGCGCATGGAGAAAAATCCAATGCGTAGGGCAAAAAAGAAAGCCCGCAAACCCTTGATATTACTGGGTTTGCGAGCCATTGAGTTCTGGTGCCGGTGGTGGGACTCGAACCCACACGGGTGATTAGCCCAACGGATTTTGAGTCCGTCACGTCTGCCAATTCCATCACACCGGCATTTATATTTTTAAGTCGCACCCCGGATGGAGCCTCTGAGAAATCGGAGGTCCATCGTGGGGGACATTAAAAATCGCTTACATATTGAATTGTCAAATTTCCTTGAAAAATCAAGGGCTTCAGCCGAAGTGGTAACAACAGACGAATGGGATTTTGAGTCCAGCACGTCTGCCAATTCCATCACACCGGCAAATGGAAGACTTAAATATTATACAATAATCTTTTTTTAAAATCAAGTATTTTTTTAAGATATATTGATTTTTTTATTACAGATAGACAGCGCTTGTTTTCGATGCGTAACGATCAGACAGGTGATGTCTTTTAATTGTTTCAAATTCTGCAAAACGCTCGCTTCCGTCTGTGCGTCCAATGCACTGGTCGCTTCATCTAACAGCAAAACCGGCGCACCGGAAACAATCGCTCTGGCAATCGCCAATCGCTGTGCTTGTCCCTCCGATAATCCGAATCCATGTTCGCCGATTACCGTATCCAGTCCCTGCGGCAGGGTATTGATAAACAAATCAGCGCAGCTGTAATGCAAGGCTGTTTGCAGCTGTTCTTCCGATATTGCCTGCTGATGAAAGAGGATATTTTCCCGAACTGTTCCCGAAAACAAGAGATTTCCTTGCGGTACATAGGCAAACAGACCTCTGGTCGTGTTGTCGCATGCTAAATCTTTGTCTTCGCTTTCAATCCAAATCCGGCCGTTATTTGGCTTGTAAACTCCAAGCATCAATTTAAACAGCGTGCTTTTTCCGATGCCCGAATGACCGACAATCGCCACAAAATCGCCTTTTTCAATGTCAAAAGAAAACTGATGAAAAACTTTATCCCTGTCATAGGCAAAATCCAGATTTCTAATATGAATCGCCCGCATTTTTTGATATAATTTTTTCATATCTGCAGAAGCTCGCGCGGTTTTTTCGTTTTCAATTGCATCGATTTCCATTAATCGTTCCGCAGAAGCGATCGCAGCATAAAATTTGGGTAAAATACCGGACATATTGGAAAACGGTGACTGGATCTGTCCGACTAACTGAATGATCGCTGTGACTGTTCCATAGGTATATGCAGCGTCGCCCACAAAGAGCTTTACACCACAAAAAATAAACGCAAACACATAGCCTGCCCGCAACACCAAAGCATAACCGGCATTGGCAAGCGTGCTGAATTTGGTTTTGCGCATTCTGGCATTAAAATTTTCTTTTTGGAGTTTGTCCGATTTTTCCGCCATTTTGGATTCCGCCGAAAATACCTTGACTGCCAACAGATTGAAAACAGATTCCTGCCAGAAGGAACGCGTCTTATCATCCGTTTGCTGTACTTTTTTATGCAAAATTTTGATTTTGGTGCGCAACACTCTTGTTACAAAAAACACTAAAATACCGCCGGCCAAAAAAACAACGGCAAACCGCCACTCCAGATAAAAAATCACGGCAAAAGCGCAAATCAACTGTGCAACAATTCCGGATAAATTGGGCAAAATGAGCGTTACCGCATCGCCGATCACCGTGATATCGCCGGTCAGCCGGTTCATCAGCTCCCCACTGTGGTAATGGCTGATCGCCGCATAATCCTTTTGCAGCAACGCTTTAAAAAATGCTTGTTTAATTGAATTTTCAATTTTGACACGGCATCTCTCCTGCATATATTTGCAAACCATGTTCAAAAGGATCTGTAAAAGATAGACGCCGCCGAGCAGCAAAGCAAATCCAATAAACGCATCACGTTCACCATCAATCGCGGAATCAATTACCGATCGGGAGACCAGCGCAGCTACTGATCCTGCACAGGCCAATATGGCCGACAGAATCATAATGAAAACAACGACTGGGATCTGCTTTTTTACGATTTGATAAATCCAGCGCAGTGCACCACTGTTTTTCTGTTTCAACAAAGCCTACCCCTTTCTTTTCGGTTCAAAGATTTTTAAGAAAACAAGTTTGCTCCCTTTAACTGATCGACCAGTGTTTGGACATCTTTCTTGGCCGTTACTTCATCAATATCAAATTTTGCAAGTACCGCCTGCACAACTTCCTCCACTGTTGTTTCCTGTTGAAATGATTCAAAAATAAACTTTGCGGTATCATTAAGGGTGATCATCCCGTTAAAACTCCGGCTCAGTTCCCCTGTCGCTACTGCTACGTTTTTCCCCGCAACTTCCCGAATGATAAATCCACTTTTGATTTTCATTTTTATTCTCCTTTCATGGTTGAAAACGATAATTCAGCCGCTTGCAGCTGCATGTTGCATTTTAATAAATACGCTGGAACCTGTTTTAAAACACGGTCTAACAAATCCAGCTGCATAGCAGCTTTACAACTGTCCTGTGGTATCAAAACCTGATGCATGATCCGCAAAACCGCCTGCTGCGGCGACAGACGTTCGATGGTATTTTGCGCCGCACGCTCGATAAAACAGATCGCCTTTAGTCTGCTTTTTTTGTTGGTTTGATAGTTTTCCTTTCCCGCCCACGGCGTTCCATAAGCAAACACGTCGTGATCCGAAACACGAAGAATCGGTTTATCGCCATTGATAAAAATCAATCGGTCGCCGAGCATCCGTTTCCACAAACGGACATGCGTTGTTTTTCCGGTACCGCTTTTGGCACAAAATGCATATGCCTCTTCATCGACTTCTACAACTGCCGCATGCATCAAAAACGCATCTTTCGATAAAATTTCGGTGCAAATCTGACGGTATGCGCATATACTCTCCAAATAACCTTCCGAAAACACATGCGGTGTTTTTCTTTTTTCTTCTTCAATTTCTTCCGGAGAAACGTTGATTTTAAAATCAACGTGATCCGCCTTGCCGCGATACTCCTCACACTGCTTTTTAAGATATTCAAAGCGGTTATTGATTTGAAAATTCATCTCTGCCATCTGCAAAACAAACATGGTGCTCTCCTAAAAAACAAGCGGCCAGAGGGTTCTGACCGCTTGTGTAATTCTTTTACATCATACTGATTTCCCGGCTATTCCCTTTTGATCCTGCAACTATCATAGCATATATGCTGGGAAGAATCAAGCGCAAATTCATTTCATGGCAACCGCGCCGCATCAAAATCTGTCTTTTTGCGCGGCGGTCACGGTGGTAACCGAATTCCATGAAAAAACCATCCAAATCCCAGCCGTCAAGAATAGCAAAATCACGATGATCCACGGCATGATTGTAACCATAAAATGAATCATTATCAACACAATGCGTGCAACCGCCTGCAACAAAAATCCAAATTTGAAATAACGCTGCAATGCCGGTGTGTCTTCTGTTTGTATAACAGACAAAAGATTGACCTTCAGCAGAGTAAATATCGGATAAGCCAGCAACAGCGTCGTTCCTGCAGCATATAATGCGGGCTTTATGTCGGTATTATGCAGCAAAAACATGCCCGCCGCAGCCAAACAGATCATCAGCGAAAACAAAATAGCCATCGTACTCCAAGGACGAAAATGTTTTACAGGCGCATACAAGGCTAGGTCGTACCGTCTATCAATTTGAAATGCACCCGCGCTGTCCACACGGTCTCCTGCACAAAAATAGTCTCCGGTATCTATCATTTTACCGTCAAAACATAAAATATCATTTTCGCAAACAAAAACGATATCACCTTTCCGCAAACGATTAAACCGGACAATTCGTTCAGTATCGTTTCGTTTGACCCGATAAACCGGATAACTGTCCTTTTGCTTTAAATAAAGCAACGTCAGTTTTACATCGACGATGTTGGAAATCGCCGTCATGAAACAACAGCACATTGCAAGCAGCACCGCCTGCGTTAAACGCCCGGACAAAAACACAAACACGATGGATAAAAATAAAAACAAGTCCCCTGCCAGCATGCGGTTAAAAATCATTTGAACAATATCTACAATATTCCGATAAACACAAACGGTTAATGCCGCAGCATAAAACAATGTTTCAAAGAAACTGCCTTTGTCAAACAGCAAGGTGAGCAACAGCAAAGTGCCCGATAAAATAATTTTGAGAAAGGCCGCGGAAATCTCATTTCTTGGCACAAATTTATAGCGATTTGTATTAATATCCATTCAAAAATTTGCCTCCATCGATCGAATTAAATCATAAATCATACGGTGTGCGGCAACCTCTATTTGATGCGACTGAGCCAGCCGAATCACACAACCGTTCAGTGTGTCTATTTCTGTTTTTTGCTTTTTTTGAATGTCCTGCAAAGTGGACGAGCGATGGTCATAGGTATCAGGGATCAGTTTGGTGAAAAGTTCCTCAATATAATCTTCCGCCCGATTCCAATAGGTCGAATAGCCGCAGGCTGATAAAACTGCAAAGGTTTCACAAACCAACATACGCATGATCTCACGGGAATATTCATTTTCAATCAACGCACCATAATGCAGGTTTAAAATTGCACTTAAAGGATTGAGCGTTGTGTTATAAAGCATTTTTGCCCAAAGCGCCTTTTCCACTTCATCGGTGACCGAACAGGGCAAACCGGCAGAAGATAAGCACGCGGCGAACGGTAACAGGCAAGATGTGTCTGCATGATAAAGGGATCCGATTAAAACAGGAGCATTATGCACTGTAATTTTACTGCAATTGGGGCTTAAACGTTCAAAACCGGTGATTACACGTGCATGAAAAATTTTCTCCTTTGAAAAATAACGCAAATAATCCGCTTCGTTTCCCCACCCATTTTGCATAATCAAAATCACGCTGTTCGGCCTGAAAATACGCTTATGCTGCGCAAGTTGCCCGCTGATTTCTTCATTTGCCATTGTTTTCGCACAAATCAAAATAAAATCAAATGCAGCGTCAGGCAAATCTTCATAACATAAATAGGTGTTTACCTGCGCTTTCGACAGTGCTATATCTCCAAACAGTCCTGTTTTTTGAATACCATTTCGATCAATACATGCTTTTGTGTTTTGCCGTGCCAAAAAAGAAACAGAACAGCCGGTTTTTCCAAGCATTGCACCGACCGCAACCCCAATGGCACCCGCACCAATAATTAAAACATCCACAATATCTTTCCATTCTCAAATTTTTGTCTATTGTAACATCAAACATGAACTCCGTCAAGAATGTAACAGAGCTTTTTGCAATAACAGTGAAAGATTTCTCTTTTTAAAAAAATTATGTTTATTTCATCCTTTTTCTGCCAATTCTAAGAATAACAACGCAAACAGGAGATGACAATAATGAAAATCAAAAAATGGGAAATATCTTTGCTAATCGGCTTGATTTTATGCATTCTTTTCAGTTGCATCAGTTTCACGGCAACATGCGAAAATATTCGAGAAGACGTTTTTCGCCTTCATATTCTTGCAAATTCTGATTCAGAAGAAGATCAGAACCTGAAACTATGTGTGCGAGATGCAATTTTGGAACAAACCGCCTATCTTTTTGAAAACAATCAGACAGTAGAAGAATCTATGCAAGCCGCAAGACAAAACCTCGATCTCTTACAAAGGACAGCCGAAGAAGTCATTGTGCAAAAAGGATTTAACTATTCCGTTCAAGTTGAAATAGGAAAAGATTATTTTGAGACCAGAACATACGGAGAAATCACCCTTCCCGCCGGAGAATATGAAGCACTGCGGATTTTGATTGGAGAGGCAAAGGGACATAATTGGTGGTGTGTGCTTTATCCTGTGATGTGCATCAATGCTTGCGGCGCAACGCCGGCAGATGAGGTGCTTTCGGAAAATGAATATGATGTCGTTCACAACAAAGATAAATATCAAATCCGCTTTAAGACTGTAGAATGGCTCGAATCGATTTTCAATTTGTTTTAAACGAATATTTATCCATTAAAAAACGCCCGCAAATGCAGGCGTTTTTTAATGTTCATTTACTTGGCGCTTATTCGGTAAAACCGGAAAGCACCAAATCCACCAAAGCATTCACCGCATCTTCTTCATCAGATCCATCGGCAATAATACGAATAGAAGTGCCGCCCAAAATGCCTAATGACAATACGCCAAGTAAGCTTTTTGCATTGACCCTTCTCTCTTCTTTTTCGACCCAGATAGAAGACTTAAACTCATTTGCTTTCTGAATAAAAAAAGTTGCAGGACGAGCATGCAGACCAACCTGATTCTGGACTACAACATCTTTCACAAACATAATGACAACCATTCCTTTCACAACATGAAGACAAGCACAAGGCTTGTCTGCATCTCAAAACACAACATCATGTAAAATCATCTGATTTATTTTGTATTATTATACCACATTTTACGCCAAGGTCAACGTTTGGTTCCCCGTTTTTATCCCGTTTTTTAAAAGTTCTAATATAAAGACAAAGCATACCATAATTCAATCCGCCGCTTTGTGGATAATTAACAAAAAAATTTACACTTTTTTGTTAATTGCAGAAACTGATTTGTTGCATACCACCAATTATTTTCCAATATTATCTATAAAATCAATATTTTCTGAATCTTTTTGTTTTGCATAAAATAGATCTGGTCGCTTTTGTTTTGTAATCGAAAGTCTTTGCTGCTGTTTCCATTTTTCAATATTCAAATGATGGCCGGATAAAAGAATTTCCGGCACTTCCCGCCCATCCCAGACGGCCGGGCGCGTAAATTGCGGATATTCCAAAAGGCCGTCATAATGGCTTTCATCTTTATAACAATCTTCGTTAGGCAGAACGCCGTCTACCATGCGAGAAAGCACGTCCGTCAGAACAAGTGCCGGTAATTCACCACCGGTGAGCACGTAATCGCCAATCGAAATCTCCATATCGCACCATTTGTCCAGCACACGCTGATCTACACCTTCGTAATGTCCGCACAAAATAGCAATATTTTCATGCTGCTTCAGGGAAACAGCAAGCGGCTGCGTGAGTGTCTTGCCCTGCGGCGACATATATATGAAATACGGACGTTCCCCCACCATTTCACACACGGCTTTAAAGCAATCATCGATCGGCTGGGCCGACAAAATCATGCCGTTGCCGCCGCCATATGGTGCATCGTCCACCCTGTTGTGCTTATCTTTGGTATAATCTCGGATATTATGACAGTAAATTTCAATTTTTCCGTTTTGAACGGCTCTACCGATAATACTTTCCGAAACATAAGCTTCGCAAAGCGCCGGAAACAATGTCATGATATCAATCCGCATCGTCAAAAATCCCCTTTATCGGTCGCAGAAAGATTTTCTGCGCATCAATGTCTACCCGAATGACAACATCACGAATGGCTGGCACCAGATATTCTTTCCCGTCTTTTTTAACATGCCAAACATCGTTTGCGCCCGTTTTGGAAACATCCGACAGTTCTCCAAGCAGCACACCGCTGTCGGCATCATAAACGCTGCAATCCAATAAATCCTGCATAAAATATGCTCCTTGTGGCAGCTGCACATCATTACGATCCATATAAAGAATCGTTCCACGCAAATTTTCCGCGTCCGCAATATTCTGCACGCCTTGAATCGTCATCAGAACAATGTTCCCATGCACTCTGGAGGCTGTGATTTTCAATTGACGCTTTCCTTCATTATCGGTATATAGCTTTTTGAATTGCGTTAAAAACTGTGCGTCGTCGCACCAGGGCTGCACGCGCACTTCTCCCCGGATTCCATGTGTCCCGACAACTTTTCCTGTTTCTAAAAATTGATTTTTCATGACTGTCATTCCTCAAAATCTTCTGATAAAACAAAAGGGAGCCGTCGGCCCCTTTTTGCTTTCATCTTTTTTAGTCGATTTCCACCATGATTTTTTCATCATTGCGGCTGGCAACAGCGCGCATCACAACGCGAATTGCTTTTGCAATTCTGCCCTGTTTACCGATGACTCTGCCCATATCGTCTTCCGCAACATGCAGATGATAAACGATAACGCCGTCTTCATTCGGGTCGTCGACCGTTACTTCAACAGCGTCCGGCTGGTTGACGAGTCCCTGTGCCAGTGTTTTCAACAGTTCCTGCATGGAAACCCATCCTTTCCAATCATTTTAGATAATTTCGCTTTTTTTAAGCAGTTCCTTAACAGTATCGGTCGGCTGTGCGCCATTTGCAATCCATTTCTTAGCTTTCTCGCCGTCAATTTTAATTTCAGCGGGATCTGTCAGCGGATTGAAATAACCGATTTCTTCGATGAATCTGCCATCACGCGGATATCTGGAATCTGCAACGACAACACGATAAAAAGGAGCTTTCTTCGCACCCATTCTGCGCAGTCTGATTTTTACTGCCATTTTCATTTCACCTCCAAAAAGGATTCCTGTTATTTATTAAACGGAAAAACCGTTAAATACAATTTACATTATCACATGCCATTAAAAGGATTATTCATTCCACCCATTTTACCCATCATTTTAGGAATGCGTTTTCCTTTTTTGGAACCGTTCATCTGTTTGAACATCTTCTTCATCTGTTCATATTGCCGTAAAAGCCGATTGACATCCTCCACCTGCATGCCGGATCCGGCTGCAATTCTGCGCTTTCTGGAAGGATTGATAATTTCCGGCTTTTCCCGTTCCCGCTTTGTCATGGAATAGATGATTGATTCCACCCTGACAAGCTGCCGGTCGTCGATATCCACGTCTTTGACCTGTTTACCGATACCCGGAATCATCCCCAGCACCTGCTTTAACGGTCCCAATTTTTTAATTTCCTGGAACTGCGACAACAGATCGTTCATATCGAACCGGTTGGCTTTCAATTTCTTTTCAAGCTCCGCAGCTTTTTTCTCATCCAAAGCATTTTCCGCTTTTTCGATCAAAGACATTACGTCGCCCATTCCGAGAATTCTCGATGCCATTCGATCCGGATGAAATTCCTCCAGATCGTCCAGTTTTTCACCGGTACCCGCAAATTTGATCGGTTTGCCGGTCACCGCCCGGACGGACAAAGCAGCGCCGCCTCTTGTGTCGCCGTCGAGCTTTGTTAAAATCACACCGTCGATTTCCAAGGCTTCATTGAAGGTTTTTGCAACGTTTACCGCATCCTGACCGGTCATCGAGTCGACGACCAACAAAATATCGTTCGGCTCTGCGACTTCTTTGACGCGTTTTAACTCGTCCATCATCGCTTCATCAATGTGCAGACGGCCCGCGGTATCCAAAATCACATAATCATTGCCATAATCCTTCGCATGCCGGATCGCAGCCTTTGCAATTTTCTCCGGCTTTTCCGTGCCCATTTCAAAAACGGCAACTCCCGCCTGTTCACCGACAATTTTCAGCTGTGAAATCGCGGCAGGACGGTAGATATCGCAAGCGACCAGCAGCGGACGATGCCCTTTGGATTTGAGCCATTTTCCGAGTTTGGCGCTGTGTGTTGTTTTACCGGAACCCTGCAAACCGCACATCATGATCACAGTCGGGATTTTGGCCGACGTGTTCAGACGGCTGTTCTCCCCGCCCATCAAAGCGGTCAGCTCTTCGTTGACAATTTTAATAACCATCTGCGCCGGCGTTAAGCTTTCCATAACCTTTTCACCGATACAGCGCTGGGTGACGGAATTGGTAAAATCTTTGGCGACTTTATAGTTGACATCCGCTTCCAAAAGCGCTAAACGCACTTCACGCATCGCGTCCTTGACATCCTGTTCCGACAGCTTCCCCTTGGAACGGATCTTTTTGAACGCCGCGCCGATTTTCTCGGATAAACCTTCAAATGCCATCGATTTTTTTCTCCTTTACATATTTTCTGCGATCGCGATGATCTTCTGCCGCAGCTGCGCATCCGGAATTTCTTTTGCAAGCAAACAAATTTCCTCCGCCTGCCTGGCCGTTCGTTTTAAGCGGTCACAAAGCCCCAGCTGCGCTTCATAATCAAACAACTGCGCTTCCGCACGTTTGATTCCATCGCGCACAGCTTGCCGGGTGATTCCCTCGTTTTCTGAAATTTCCGATAAGGACAGATCATCATTATAATAGCAAGTCACCAGACGGTTTTGTTTTTCGGTCAACAGTCCGCCATAACAGTCCAGAAGATCCGAAACAGCGAGATTTTTTGAAGCCATCACAAACCTCCTGCCCTTCAGCTGTAAAGCTAAAAGCCTTTACAGTTGAAGATTATACAGGAAAACCCTCAAAAAGTCAAGCATTATCTTAAAAATTTTTAATTTCGATCGGTGCGTCGATCGGCACAAGCTTTTTAAAAACAGCGGTATGTTTCACAGTGATCACACGATCTTCATGCACGGACCCAAAAAACCATCGCTTGAATGTGCAGGCTTTGTTCAATTCTTCGAGATAACCGTTGAGTCGATTGACATAATTTGCCTTTCCCGCACGCAGCAGTAATGCACTTTTAATGACGGACGGCGGCTCGTGGGTGATAATATAATCGACTTTGCAGTCGTGATTATCGATATTTTCCGCGCCTTCGGCCATTTGTTTGGGACTCGGAAGTTCTTCTCGGAACCAGACTTGATTCTCATTGCGTATATTTTTATCCGTACTTTCTCCGCCGCCGAATGTGAAGATCGTTTTCTCTTCGATGGTAAAAATCTGCCCCCGGCATAAATGAAACAGGTTCCCGGAAATTCTATGTACCCTTCCACCCTTCCAGACGGTTTCGCGATAGCTGTTGATCCGGTCAAAGTTATCGTGTGGGCCGTCGATAAAACAAATGTTATATTTTCTGGAGCCCAGATATTTTAAGAGTTTTCGTTCTTTTTTGCTGCCGTCCCAGATAAATCCGAAATCTCCGGCAATGATAAGCGTGTCTCCACCTTTTAAACGTCGGAAATCTTTTGCATACAGACGTTCTTCGTCCCCATGCATATCTCCGGTCACATAAATCATTTTTTATTCCCGGTCCTTTCAAAAAAATCGTCGAAAAACAAACTTTTTTATTTCAATCTGTTTTTATTTATGTTATACTGTTATTATACAATAAAAATCTTTTGTTTGTCTACTGTTAAAATCTTTCACGGAGGTTAAAAATGAAAAAACGCAGCGCAATTCTTTCTTTCTTTCTCATTTTGATCTTTGTTTTATCACCGGTCGCCGCCAGCGCTTATGATATAACCGGCAGCGGTTTTACAATTACGTCTAAAGTTGCACTGCTTGTGAGTCTGGACACCGGCGAAATCATTTATTCGACGGATAAAGATTCCGACACAGTCAAAACAACCGATCAAAAATATCAGCCTGCCGCACTGACCAATTTGATGACGGCTGTTGTTGTGTTGGAAAACTGCGAGGATATCGACACACAAGTCACTGTGACATCGGATGAGATCGACCCACTGCTTGGCACCGGTGCTGCAGTTGCCGGACTCAAAGAAGACGAAAAAATCACTGTGCGCAGCCTTTTGCACTTGATATTGATGGGGTCTGCCGCTGACGCTTCCAACGTGCTGGCCGACTTTATCGGCGGAGATATCGATTCATTTGTTGCCATGATGAACGAAAAAGCAGCAGATTTATCTATGGATTCCACCCATTTTGTCAATGCGCACGGCCTTTCGGAAGATAATCAGTATACAACTGCTAATGACCTATATAAACTTGCCAAATATGCATTAGATCTTCCGATGATTATGGAAATCTGCGAGAAAACCCGCTATGATCTGCCGCAAACGAATCAAAACAGCGCTCGTGTCGTCTCCACGACAAATATGCTGATTGATCCCACAACGTCCTATTACTATACCTATGCCAAAGGCATGAAAACAGGCTATTCCAGCGAATCCGGGCGCTGCCTGATCTCTACCGCTTCCAAAGACGGATATAACTATATGTGCATCATTCTCGGCGGAGATAATGCAACACGGTCTGAATTTACCGATTCAGAAAATCTGTATCGGTGGGTCTTTGACGAATATGAATATCGGAAAGTGGCTGATACCGCAACACAGATCGGTGAAATGGAAGTGGAGCTTGCGTGGGACACGGATTATATTCAACTGTTCCCCGAACAGGATGTTTCCGCCATTGTCCCGAAAAACATCGATAATTCCAGCATTCGTTATGAATTGGTAACCGATCAATCGGTTTGGGCGCCGGTTGAAAAAGGTGAAATCATGGGAAAAGCCGTCATTTACTGTGCAGAGAACCAGATCGGCGAAGTGAATGTCGTGGCAGGTGAAACAATCAAACGCAATCAGCTTTTATTTATCGCCAAAATTTTTAATATCATTGTCACATCTAAAATTTTTATCGGTTTTGTCGTGGTTCTTGTTCTGCTGCTTATCGGATTGATTGTTACGAACATTTTTCATCAAAAGCGCAAACGCGGGCGGAACAAAAAAGTAAAACCCATTCGAAAATTATAATCTAACAACATGGTAAAAAGCGAACAGTTTTTAGCTGTTCGCTTTTTTAGTCGAAAAGTTTTTCAAAATCCAGCGTTTGCTCCGCAATCTGCTGGCAAAATTCCTTGCTGTGAGAAACAAATAAAACAGCGCCCTCAAACAGCTGGATCGCTACCTTTAACTGCTCAATCGCATTGACGTCCAAATGGTTGGTCGGTTCATCCAGCACCAGAAAATTATAATTTGAAAGCGTCAATTTGCATAATTTCACTTTGGATTGCTCCCCGCCGCTTAAGGTTCCGATTTTCTGCAAAGCAAGTTCACCAGACAGCCCGCACCGTGATAAAGCGGCGCGCACCTCCTTATCGTTCATCCGCGGATACTCGTTTTTGATCTCCTCTACCGCGGTTCGGTTCTCGTCTTCCCAGCGATTTTCCTGCTGGTAATAACCGATTTTAATTTGTTCTGCCAGCACAAACTCGCCGGAAAGCGGCGGAATGATCCCACAGATCGTTTTGATAAATGTCGATTTGCCGATCCCATTAAAGCCGGTTACCGCCATTTTTTGTCCGACACGCAATTCCATTGTGATATCCGGCACCAGCTGATCGTCATAACCAATCCCCAAACGGTCTGTTTTTAAAATCACCTGACCGACCGCCGGTGTGTAGGAAAACAAAAAACTGGGTTTTGGGGTTTTTCCGGGTTTTGTGATCTTTTCCATTTTCTCCAGCTTTTTTTGCCGGCTTTTTGCCATTTTGGAAGTCGAAGCACGCACAATATTTTTATCAATATAAGTTTGCAGTTTTTCGATTTCCTTTTGCTGAGCATGATAATTTTTTAATTGTTCCTGCCGCTTGATTTCCTTTAATTTGACAAAACTCTGATAGTCGCCGTTAAAGCGGGTGATTTTTCCATTTTCAATATCGCAGATGCAATTGACGACATCGTTTAAAAACGCAAAATCATGGCTGACCAAAATAAAAGAACCTTTAAAAGTTTTTAAAAACTTCGTCAGCCAAGCGATATGTTCCCGATCCAAAAAGTTTGTCGGTTCATCCAGAAGCAGCACATCGGGTTTTAAAAGCAGCAATTTTGCCAGCATGACCTTTGCACGCTGCCCGCCGCTTAACGTTGTCACATCGTGATCGAGACCGAATGCAGTGATGCCAAGTCCTGCCGCCACCTTTTCGATCTCGCTGTTGATTGCGTAAAAACCACCACTTTCCAATTGTTCCTGCAGCGCGGCAGATTGTTCACACAATGCCATTGCCTGCTCATTATCGGAACAAGCGCTAATCTGTTGATTCATACTTTGAAGCTGTTCCTCCAGCCGATATAAATCGTTGAACGCCTGGTTCAAATAGGCTTTGACCGTTATCGATTCCCGAATACTTGCCTGTTGATCCAAATAACCGTATTTAATTTTGGGATTCCACTTAACATATCCTTCGTCCGGAACGACCTCCTCAATCAAAATATTTAAAAAAGTCGTTTTTCCGGCGCCGTTTAAACCGGTCAACCCCATCTTATCGCCGCGAAACAATTGCATATTCGCTTTATTAAATAATGTTTTATCGCCATAAATATGCGTTAAATTTTTAACGTCCAAAATACTCATCTTTACTGTGTTCCTTTAATGTGATTGCAATTATCATAGCATAAAGAAAAAACTTTTTCAATAATCTGTGGAAAAAATATCAACGAACCGTTTTTTTAGGATGCCTCTTCCATGTATTTGAAAATATCGTCTATAAATACTTTACACCGGGATGAAGTTATGTTATAATATTTTTATTATGTAATCAATCTTTGAAGGGAGATGCAAAAATGGAGCAGCTTTTAACCTATAAAGGCAAACCCCTTGTGCGGTGCGGAAATATTCTATATTACGGTGACATGTCCGACAAATATGTTGTGCAGCTGACCATTCAGGATTCAGAAACGATCAAGGACATAAAATGCGCTAAAAAAGTTTTAGTGCAGCTTTTATCGACCGACACCTCGCTGGATATTCAAAAACGTGTAGCAAAGAAAAGTGAAAAAGGCGGGTTATACGAAGCGATGGATATCGCAGATATCTGGCTGCATCGTGCTTTGAACGACAAATAATAAGCTTTCACAGCAAAACGCCGGTCTTAATGACCGGCGTTTTTTGCTTTTGCTTTATATTTATTCCGTGTTGCAATACCGCCGCGAATATGTCTTTCGGCTTTATTGAACTCCATAACTTCTTTGACCTTCACGTATAAACCAGGGTCGCATTGTTTTAATCGTTCCGACACATCTTTATGTACTGTTGATTTACTGATTCCATATTTCTTCGCACAAACGCGCACTGTCGCACCTGTTTCAACAATAAATTCGCCGAGCTTCACAGCTCTTTCTTCTACTATACCGTTCAAACATAATCAGCTCCCCTTGCTTTTTCTCTAAAGAATATGCCGGGAACTGCTCTTTTATTCCAAATTCAAAAAGCCGCGGAACTTTCCGCGGCTTTTAATATCTTTTGTGTCTTTTATTTTACCATGCTGGCAACTTCGTCTGCGAAATTGTCTTCCCGTTTCTGGATACCTTCGCCTTTTTCAAAACGATCGAATCCAATCACTTTGATCGAACCGCCAAGTTCTTTAGCAACACTGTCGACATACTGTCCAACAGACAAATCACCGTTTTTGACAAACGCCTGTTCAACCAAGCAGTTCTCTTTATAATACTTGCCGATCTTTCCGGAAACGATTTTTTCGAGCACCTGTTCCGGTTTGTTCGCCATTTTCGGATCTTCTTTCATCTGTGCGATCAGAATTTCCTTTTCCTTTTCCAAAACTTCCGCCGGAACGGAGGCTTCGTCTAAATAAGCAGGGTTGATCGCAGCGATTTGCATGGCAACATCTTTGGCCATTTCCTGAAATGCATCTTTCTGTGCGATTTCATCGGTTGTGTCAAACTGCACCAAAACACCGATTCTGCCGCCACCGTGCACATAGCTTGCCAAAACGCCTTCCCGGCGGACAAAACGGCGGATCTTCATGTTTTCACGCACGACCAAAAACAGTTCCTGCACCATTTCTTCGACAGTTTGTCCATCTTTTTTGCAGGCGAGCAGCGCGTCGAGATCAGCCGGATTCTGTTCCAGAACGACATCGACAACCTTTTCTGTCAACGCTTTAAATCCGTCGCCGCCGGCCACGAAATCTGTTTCCGCGTTGATTTCCACAACAGCGCCTGCCTTGCCGGAAACTTTCGCAATAACAAGACCTTCCGCTGCGATTCTATCTGACTTTTTCGCCTGTGCGGCAAGACCCTTTTCACGCAGATAGTCTACCGCTTTATCCATATCTCCGTCGCATGCGACAAGTGCCTTTTTGCAATCCATCATGCCGCAGCCGGTTTTTTCTCTTAAAGCCTGCACATCTTTTGCAGTAAAAGCCATTTTATTTTCCTCCCAAATCTTATTCGGCAGCAGTTTCCGCTGCTGCTTCCTGCGCAGTTTCCACAGTTTCCGCTTCAACAGCTTCTGCTTCGGTTGCCGCAGAACCCTGTTCGCCCTGTTTGCCTTCCACAACGGCGCTGGCAATGGTGTGCGCAATCAATTTCACTGCGCGAATTGCATCGTCGTTGCCCGGAATCACATAATCGATTTCATCCGGATCACAGTTGGTGTCCACGATCGCAACGATCGGAATGCCAAGTTTTTTCGCTTCCATAACGGCGATTCTTTCTTTTTTCGGATCCACAACAAATAATGCGCCCGGCAGTTTCTTCATATTTTTGATGCCGCCCAGGAATTTTTCCAATCTTTCGATTTCGGCACGCAGTTTAATAACTTCTTTTTTCGGCAGCAATTCGAATGTGCCGTCTTCCTCCATTTTACGCAGCTGAGTCAACCGATCAATTCTTTTACGAATGGTGCGGAAATTGGTCATCATACCGCCCAGCCAACGTGCATTGACATAGGGCATACCGCAGAATTCTGCTTCTTCTTTCACAGAATCCATCGCCTGTTTTTTGGTACCGACAAATAAAATTTCTTTTCCGTCTGCTGCAAGTTCACGAACCAGATTATAGGCTTCCTCTAATTTTTTTACAGTTTTCTGCAGATCGATAATATAAATACCGTTTCTTTCTGTAAAAATATAGGGTGCCATTTTGGGGTTCCAGCGTCTTGTCTGGTGACCGAAATGCACACCGGCCTCCAACAGCTGTTTCATTGAGATGACTGACATGTTTTTTTCCTCCAATTTTTTGTTTTTACCACCGCTTCGGTCAACTTGTTTTGCCCCCGGTCAATGATCAGGACGCGACAAAACAATCGCAAAGCGTGCGTATTGCCGTAATAGTATACCACAAGCGACACAGTTTTGCAAGAATTTTTTTCATATTTTAAAGATAATTTTTGCAACAACCATGCAAAGCACACCCGGCAGCCCAAAAATAACCGAACCACCCAGTGTATATGGCGTTAATTCCAGCTTGAACCCGGTCAATCCTGATGTGAAATATAGGATAAATAAAGTTGCAAGCCCGATCGTCGCCGATGTCAACATCGTTTTTAAAAATTTCTTCGTTCGCACCGCAAAAAGCAGAACGACCACAACCGACAAAATTGCCAGAACGATGATGCTGTAATCAAATACCGTCACAAAACCACTTCTTTCATTTTATTACTACCAGTCTATGAAAGAAGCGCCGGTATTTATTCTAAAAACGGACAACTGTTTTCCTTGCATGTCCGGCCGCAAAAATCCCGCCGACAAACGGCGGGATCTGTTTTTATCTTTGCACTCTGCCGGAACCGTCTCCGGTTGCCAGCTTTTGAACCTCATTGACCGAAACCATGTTGAAATCGCCTTCGATCGAATGTTTCAGACAACTTGCCGCAACAGCAAATTCAATGCTTTCCTGCGGCGCGTAATTTTCCAGCTGCGAGTAAATCAAACCCGCGCCAAAGCTGTCTCCCCCACCGACACGGTCAACAATATGTACATGATAGGTTTTGCTGAAATAATATTCCTGACCGTCATACAGCATCGCAGCCCAGTCGTTATCATTGGCAGAAATGGAGCTGCGCAGCGTGATCGCGACTTTTTTAAAGCCAAAACGGTCTGCCAACTGCTTGGCAACATCCTTATACCCCTCATGATTCACTTTACCTGTTGTCACATCTGTGTTTGCCGCCTTGATGCCAAAGACATCCGCCGCATCCTCTTCGTTGGCAATGCACACATCCACATAAGGCATCAGCTGCGCCATCACCTGCCCGGCTTTTTCTCTGGACCACAGGTTTTTGCGATAATTGAGGTCACAACTGACGGTAATTCCCTTTTCTTTCGCAACTTTCAGCGCATCCAGGCAGATTGCCGCCACGTTGTCGCTAAGTGCCGGTGTGATGCCGGTAAAATGGAACCAGCGGGCGTCTTTTAAAATGGTATTCCAATCAAAATCTGATTGTGTCGCACACGCAATTGCAGAGCCTGCGCGGTCATAAATCACTTTCGACGCACGTTGACTGGCGCCTTTTTCCAAAAAATAGATGCCGACTCTATCGCCGCCGCGCGCAATAAACTGCGTGTCAACGCCGAATTTGCGCAGTGCATTCACGCCTGCCTGTCCAATATCATGCTGCGGCAGTTTGGACACAAACGCCGCGTCTACGCCGAAATTGGCCAGTGATACGGCAACATTTGCTTCCCCGCCGCCGTAGGTCGCGCCATATTTTTCAGCCTGTACAAAGCGGTAGTATCCTTCCGGCGCCAGGCGCAGCATGATTTCTCCAAATGTAATGACCTTAGACATATTCTCATTCCTTTCTTGCAAATCAACCCTTATTTCCGGGAAAGATGAACGGCAAATCCGCCAAAATCAGCTTTTAAATAGATCAAAGTCAGCCTTCCCTTTTCATCGTAGACCTTGCTGTCTTCATCAAACGCAAAACCTTTGGAAGAAAGATACCGCACAGCCCGATCCAGATAATTGGTCAAAATCGCGATATGGCCTTTTTGACCATAGCCGTTATATTTCATCACTTCGACTTCTTTGCCGCACCACACGCTCTTTTCGGCATCCCTTGTCTGCATGCCGAACATCGTTTCAAATAAAGCCGCCGTCTGTTTGGCCTCTTTTTCATCCGCACTGTTAATCCCAATATGACCAAGTTCAAATCCAAGCATTTCATGAACAGCCTCTTTGGTAAGTTGGCGAATCGCATCGAAATCACCGTTATTGATCAAATCCGCTTTGACCATCCAGCTGCCGCCGCAGGCAATGATTTTATCAAAATCCAAATAAGATTTCAAATTTTTAGCGTTGATACCGCCGGTGGGCATGAATTTGACACCGGTATAGGGCGCGGACATTGCTTTGATCATCGCCAGCCCGCCCGCTGCTTCCGCCGGGAAAAACTTCACCACATCCAGGCCAAACGACAACGCACATTCCACATCGCTGGGCGAACTGCAGCCCGGTGTGATCGGGTATCCTTTTTCTATGCAGTACTGCACAATTTCAGGATTAAGCCCCGGACTGACAATGAATTTAGCGCCGGCGGCGATTGCATCGTCCGCCTGTTCCTTTGTCAGCACCGTTCCCGCACCGACCAGCATATCCGGAAAAGCTTTTGTGATTGCGCGAATCGCTGCTTTTGCCGCCGCAGTGCGAAAAGTGATCTCCGCACAGGGCAGTCCGCCGTCCATCAACGCTTTTGCCAGCGGCAGCGCATCTTTTTCATTATCGATCTTGACAACCGGCACAATCCCGATTTGCTGGATTTCCTTTAACACGTCAAACATTTTAAAATGCACCCTTTCCCCGATTTATCTTTACTGCCAAAAGCACAAAACAATGCAAAAAGCAGAATCCGCCGACAAAATCGACGGATCAGCTACTTTTTTATTCGGCAGGCTGTTCAGAAGCTTCTGCTTCCGGAGCAGTCTCAACCGGATCTTCTGTTGATGCAACGATTTCATCCTGCTGCACTACCGGTTCTTCATCCAAAACAGGATCGAGTAAAGCACGGATCGACAGGCTGACACGTTTGGTTTCATAATTGATCTCGGTAATTTTCGCGTCGACCATGTCGCCCACTTTCAGAACATCCTGCGGTTTTTCGATATGTTTATCTGCAATCTGGGAAATATGAATCAGTCCATCGATGCCGGGAATCACGTTGGCAAACGCACCATAAGGCGCAAAATTGACAACCTTAACGTTGACGACATCGCCGACTTTGTATTTCGTTTTCAGGATCTCCCACGGATTATCCTCTGCCTTTTTAAAGCCGAGTGAAATTCTGCGTTTTTCTTTATCCATGTCTTTTACATAGACTTCCACAACGTCGCCGACATTGACAACTTCCGAAGGATGTTTGATTCGAACCCAGGACAATTCGGTGATATGAATCATACCGTCCACACCGCCGATATCAACAAATGCGCCATAGGAAGTGAGGGATTTAACGGTTCCCTGATAGACTTTGCCAACTTCAATGGTGTTCCACAGTTCTTCTTCTGCAGCTTTTTTCTGCTCTTTGAGCACGGAACGGATCGAGCCGACAACGCTTCTGCCTCTGCGAATATCGATCACGCGGAACGGAACCGTTGCGCCGACCAAATCTTCCAAAGATTCATTTCTGGTCAGTGTTGCATGGGAAGCCGGCACAAAAACGCGCACACCGTTGCAGGCAACGGTTACGCCGCCCTTGACAACAGCGGTTACTTTACCTTCCAGGATTTCATTGTTTTCCTGCGCTTCAACGATCTTATTAAAACCTGCGCGCGCATCATAGCGACGTTTGGAAAGGGTGATAATCCCCTCCAGATCGTTTGTTTTCATCACGAGCAGATCCAGTTCGTCACCGACTTTCACCAATTCATCGGGACGTTTTGTGGTATCGGCAGAAAGTTCGTCTGCCGGGATGATGCCGGTATATTTACGGCCGATGTCCACCTGGACTTCAGTCGGGTTTACAGCGATCACGACGCCTCTTACCTTTTGGTTCGAGTTCATGTTGCTCAGTGACGCTTCCAATGCTTCTTCAAAGGTCATATCGTCAAAGGACTTCTCTGCAACCTCAGCAGCCTCCGTTTTTACTTCAGTTTCTTCGTTTTTGATGATCTCAGACATAGTGTTTAGTACCTCCTTAATTATAACAGCAGGAGTTGAGGCCCCCGCGGTCAATCCAATCCTTTGCGCCGTCCGGATATCCGCTGCCGGCAATTCTTTGGCAGTTTCAATCAAAATTGTTTTTGTGACGTTTGAACACAAATCAAACAACTTCACGGTGTTGGAACTGTGTCGGCCGCCGACGATCACCATCAGATCATTTTTCCCGGCCAAACACACTGCTTCTTCCTGCCGTTCAGACGTTGCATCACATATTGTATCAAAAATTTTTGCATTTGTATAGACTTTTTTTAAAATTTTCTCGCAATTTTTCCAAATTTTCAGTTGAAAGGTGGTTTGCGCAACAACACAAACCGGCGAATCACGGGGAATTTTGTCGTTTTCAATCAAATCTTTTAATTCTTCTTCATTTTTAAAAACATAGGACACACCTTTGACATGTCCGCGAATACCGATGACTTCGGCATGCTTTTCATCGCCTGCGATCAGAACCGGCATATTCTCTTTTGAATACCGCTCGACCAATTTATGTATTTTCATGACAAACGGACAAGTCGCGTCACAGGCATCCAACTGCAAGTTCGCAATTTCATCATAGACAGTCTGTCCCACGCCGTGCGAACGGATCACGACTGTGTATCCTTCCGGGACATCCGACACGGTATCGGCGATCACAACGCCTTTTTGTTCCAGTTCCTCCACCATTTGTGGGTTATGGATAATCGGACCTAATGTGCAGACCTGTTTTCCATCCTTCAAAAGCCCTTGCACCAGATTCACAGCGCGGTCAACGCCAAAACAAAAACCCGCGGTTTTTGCAACTGTGATTTTACCATTCATTTTGTCCGTTCTCCCAAATCTCTCGAATATGATCCATAATCAGCGACGACACGCGATGCAGATTATTTCTGTTGTGCTCATCAAACTGAATTTCCGCATAAGGAATCGGTTTTCCGATCACTAACTTAATCCGTTTAAACGGCCGCAGCTTTCCTTTGCAGATCACCGCCGCCGGAATCACGTCAGCTTTTGCGGCATTGGCGATAAATGCGACGCCGGACTTTGCCCGGCCGGGTTTTCCGTCCTTGGATCGCGTTCCCTCCGGATAAATCCCCACAATACCGTTTTGTTCCACGATCGAAATCGCATTGCCGATCGACTGCATATCCTTGGCGCCACGGACAATGGGAAAAACATCACACTTTTTCAAAAACCATGCCATGACCGGATTGTGAAACATCTCTTCCTTACACATGAAATGAACACTGCGCCGCACACCAATGATCCATAGCACCGGGTCAAGCACGGAAATATGATTGGAACAGAAAACGGCGCCTTTCTCTTTCGGAATATTTTCTTTTCCCTCCACCGAGTACCAGAACAAAGCCCGGTAAATGGGATACAGAATGATTTTTAAAACCAGCACAAATTTGTTCAACAAAAACACCGCCCGTTTAATGGATCACCGATTCAACGACCTCCAATATTTTCATCACGCCTTCATCCAACGTCAGACCCGTGGTGTCGACCAAGACACTGTCTTCCGCGGGTTTTAGCGGGGAAATTTCCCGATGGGTATCGTTGTAATCCCGCTGTTTTAAATCCTCTAAAACGGCTTCATAGGTAACATCTTGCCCTTTTTCGATCATTTCGTCATACCGGCGTTTTGCCCGATCTTCCGCAGAAGCTGTCAAAAAAATCTTGAGTTTCGCATTTGGCAAAACAACAGTGCCAATATCACGACCGTCCATCACAATATTATATTTTTTAGCAAAGGAACGTTGAATGTCAAACAAAAATTTGCGCACCGCCGGAAAAGCCGACACCTTAGAAGCTGCCATCGACATTTCGGCGGTTCGGATCCGGTCGCTGACATCCTCGCCATTTAAAAAGACATGCTGTGTGTTATCGATAAATTGCAGTTCGATCTGAATTTCCGGCAAACAGGATTCCACATCCGTCTCCAGGCCGGGATCTTTCCCTTTTTGAATCACATAATAGCCGATAGAACGATACAATGCACCGGTGTCCACATAAATATACTGCAATTTTGCAGCCAGCTTTTTTGCCATTGTGCTTTTGCCGGCGCCTGCCGGTCCGTCGATTGCAATTGAAATCATTTTTTATCCCCTTAAGCTTTTATTTCTTATTTATTTTAATACATTTTTGCCTGCAATGCAACCGGTTGAAAATGCAATTTGCAAATTATACCCACCAGTATAAGCATCCACATCCATGACTTCACCGGCAAAATACAAATTTTCGCACTTTTGGGAACGCATGGTCCCGGGCTGGATCTCATTGACAGCAACGCCGCCTGCCGTTACAATTGCTTCTTCAATCGGGCGAAAACCGTCCACGATAAAAGTCAAGTTTTTTAGCAGCCGGCAAAAGGAAGACCTTTGTTCTTTGGTAATCTGCCCAACCTTGCTATGCGCCGGAATCCCGCTGATATCCACCAGTACCGGCAGCATCTTTCCCGGCAGTAACTTATGGATCGCGTTGATAAAATCTTTGCCCGCATTTTCCTGGAAATCACGCAATAGCCGTTTATCGAGCATTTCATCCGTCAACGCCGGTTTGAGGTCTAAAACCACACTGTATTTACCGGGCCGCATATCATGCATATGTGCGCTCGCGCTTAATATAATCGGACCGCTGACACCAAAATGGGTAAATAACAGTTCTCCAAAATCTGAATAAATAGTCTTTCCGGTATCGTTGTCCCGCACTTTGAGCGCGGTATTGCGCAAAGACAGACCCTGCATCCGGGTTGCGGCACCTTCATGGATACACAGCGGCACTAAAGACGGCACAGGCGGTATAATCGAATGTCCCGCCTGCTTTGCCAAGTCATAGCCATCGCCGGTTGAACCGGTTTTCGGATAGGATAATCCGCCGGTGCAGATCACCGCGGCGTCACAAAAAATTTCATCACCGTTTTCGCAAGTGACCGAAATGAGCTTTTGCTCATGTATATTCAGTTTCACAGCACGACCTTGATAGAATGCGGCGCCGTTTGTTTTCGCAAACCGCACCAACGCATCAACAACATCTACCGCCCGGTCGGATACCGGAAACACCCGCTTACCGCGTTCTGTTTTGGTTTCAACTCCCATAGAACGCAGCAATTCGATCGTGTCATCCGAAGAAAAAGCGCTGAACGCGCTATATAAAAACCGGCCGTTTTTCGGGACCGCCGCAATCAATTCCTGCAAATCCGAAGCATTAGTCACATTGCAACGCCCTTTTCCGGTAATCATGACCTTTCGGGCAGGACGTTCGTTTCGTTCCAGAATCAGGGTATCCAACCCCCGCTGCGCCGCAAATCCGGCGCAAATCAATCCGGCTGCGCCGCCGCCGATGACCAGCACCTGCGTTTTCATGCAGCGCCCTCTTCTTCCAAATAGTTTTCGGAATATCTCCATTCAATTTGATCGCCGTTTTCAACGGTATAGCTGCCACAACTGGCATCCGGTTTAACGCCGTTAACATAATAAAGCCACCCGCTGTAGGGGCCTTTATCCATTTCTGCCAGTCCGTTGATCGACTGAATATAAACGCTGGAACCAAGTCCACTTTTCGCGATTGCGATTTTATGATCCTTTCCGGCGTCGATCAAAATGTCCGCAACAGTATCTCCGGTTTCAAATGTCACATCGCAATTTAAAATTTCCTGCCCCTGATCGTCCAGAATCAGCAGTGACGCGGTGTTTAAATCCGCATCTGTTTCAATCTTTTCTGTCCCGCAACCGGAAAACAATAACAGAACACAAACTGTAAATCCGGCAATAGATAATAACTTTTTCATATTTCCACCACATGAAAGCAAGTGACTGTTCAAAACCAGTCACTTGATCAATTTTCTGATTTTTGCATGATATTTTTTATAATACATCGATATTACCCCGGTAAACGCAATATCATAGAAAATAAACATCGCATTGCCGCAAACAAAGAAGATCGCCACTGCAAAGTCGCCAAATGCACCGAAATCGTCCATACTGATTCCCAGCACGTAGGTGGACAAAAAATAAAATACAGTGAAAGCAATATTGAATACCAGCAGCTTGATGATCCATTCCGGGAGACGTTTATTAATTTTTTCAATAAACATTTTTATGATCGGATAGTAACCGAAAAAGACGGTATAAAAAAGCCATGCTTCTTTTTCACAAATCAAAAATCCCAATGCCGCAACCACAACATAGGATAAAAACGCATATTTTGCTCCGCATTCAATCACCAAAACGATCGATAAGCAACCAGCAAGTGCCGGCAGTGCATATGTCAAATACGGAAAATAGGCCATCAGCATTACCACGATGGCCATTGCGGAAATAATTCCGCACAAAGCAATAATCACGCTTTTTTTCATTTTAGAAGGCTCCATCCCTTCACCGAATATCGAATAATCGTTTTCACAGGGTCAGCAGCACGGTACTAAATCGCCGCCCATACATTCGCAGCAACAGTCTGCGCAGATCAAGGAAGAACACATATCACAGCCGGTACATCCACCGGTTGTGTTAGTCGTCCTGTAACCGCCGGTACCGAAGCCGCCTCTGCGCTGGTTATTAATACGCTCAAAGGTAGCGCGATATTCCGGATTTGAGGGATCCATTCTGCATGCCGTTGAAAAAGACGCATAAGCATCATCGAACCAACCGCGTTTATATAAAACAGAACCGTTTAAATAATACCATTCCGCATTTCTTTTGGAAATATCAACGCCATCGAGCAATTCCTGTGCTTCTTCCAAACGGTTGGAATTAATCAAATTGGCAATATCGGCAAATTCGCTGGTTCTTCCACCCTGATAACCGCTTTGACGAGATGATCCTCTGCCGCGTTTGCGCGCCATGATCGCATCATAAGCCTCATTGATCTCTTTCATTTTTTCCTCGGCAAGATCCGACAAAGGATTGTCGTTATAATTATCCGGATGATATTTTTTCGCCAGCTCTTTATAAGCAGCTTTGACTTCTTCTTCCGTCGCGTTTTTGTTAATCCCTAATACCTCATAAGGATCTCTCATTCAATTCCCTCCGATTTTGGTTTGCTGTCTTTCTCTTGTTTGTTCATAATGGTCTTCAAGGCATTTGGCATACCAAGATATAGAATATTTCCAATGATGGTCTGATAGCGCTTAAGTTCCAACAATTCAAATGTCGCAGCCGCCTGAACAATACAGCTGTTGATCAGTGCTTTTGCCGCTTCCTTTGCCGTTTGCATTTCCTGCGGATTTGCATTTTGATATAAAAGATACTTATGCGCGATCACATTATAATTTTTTCTTTTAATGTCTTCTTCCAGATCATCCAGCGCATCCATCAGATAAATATATTTCCCTACACAGTATCCAAAATGCGAATAGATTCTCGAACGGCCATCTTCGTTGTTCTCCCGATTAAACAACTTTGATAAACAAACTGCCGTTGGATCCGCCGCTTTATCAAAGCTGACCGTTTTTTCATCTTCCGCCCTTTTTTGACTGCGCATCATTTCATCCACATTCTGATCAACCTGCGCATACTCTTTGCATGCTTTTTTTCGATACCGTGCAAAAAAAGGAAGCAATAAATAAGATTTGAATTTCCCAAAAAAGCCGCTGTCCGCAATGTTATCCTTTAATTTATAATAAAACAAAAGAACAACGCAGGCCGCGGTATAAGACATTTCCTCGGAATAATCTTTTAACCGATAACATTTTTTCAATGGATTGAATGGACAGCGCATTGTTGTATATCCGCAACAGGCATCCAGCGCCGCAAGACGCAAAAGCGCCAAAAAGGTAAAATCATAAGATAAAATCAATTTAGCGGTCAGACCAAAGTCCTTGCCAAGCTGCCGGCAAAGCGAGCAATAAATCGCTTTATAGGTATCATATTCGGACATTTTCATTTCCGGCTTATACGCCTTGACATATCCAAACATGCCCTGCCTCCAAACAATAATTTATCCTATTTTACAATAAATCGGAGCGAAATAGATTAACAAGTTGTAAACATTAATTTTTCAATAGTTTGGACAAGTACTGTCCGGTATAGGATTTTGGATTTTTCGCAACCGTTTCCGGTGTACCCGTAGCAACGATTTTGCCGCCGCCGTCTCCGCCTTCGGGGCCGAGATCAATCAGATAATCCGCACTTTTGATCACATCCAGATTGTGTTCAATCACAATAACAGTGTTCCCGGCATCCACCAAAGATTGCAGCACCTCGATCAGTTTATGCACATCCGCCGTGTGCAAACCTGTTGTGGGCTCATCTAAAATATACACGGTGCGTCCAGTTCCTCGTTTGGACAGTTCAGTGGATAACTTCACCCGTTGCGCTTCACCGCCAGATAAAGTCGTTGCCGGTTGCCCAATCTTAATATAACCCAGTCCAACATCATAGAGTGTTTTCATTTTTCGTGCGATTTTCGGAATATTTTCAAAGAACTGCATGCCCTCTTCCACTGTCATTTCCAGCACGTCATAGATATTTTTGCCTTTGTATTTGACCTCAAGCGTTTCCCTGTTGTACCGCGCACCCTTACAAACTTCACAGGGCACATAAATATCCGGCAAAAAGTGCATTTCGATTTTGATGATCCCATCGCCCTCACAGGCCTCGCACCGTCCGCCTTTTACATTGAAGGAAAAACGACCCGGCGAATAATTGCGGATCTTCGCGTCATTGGTGGAGGCAAACAGCGCCCGGATATCGTTGAAAACGCCGGTATAGGTTGCCGGATTGGAGCGCGGCGTTCTGCCGATCGGTGACTGATCGATGTCGATCACCTTGTCCACATATTGCAAGCCTTCAATTTTCTTGTGTTTGCCCGGTTTTAATTTGGAACGATTCAGATCGTGCGACAGTGTTTTAAACAAAATCTCATTCACCAAAGAGGATTTACCCGAACCGGAAACGCCGGTAACGGCAATAAGCGTTTGCAGCGGAAATGCAACATCAATATTTTTTAAATTGTTTTCAGCAGCGCCGATCACCTTCAAAAACTGACCGTTTCCGGTCCTTCGTTTTTCCGGAACCGGGATTTTTCGCCGGCCGCTTAAATAGTCGCCGGTAATGCTTTCTTTACAATTGATGACCTGATCACAGGTGCCGGCGCAGACGACTTCACCTCCGTGCACACCGGCGCCAGGCCCAATATCCACAATATAATCCGCAGCGCGCATGGTGTCCTCATCATGCTCCACGACAACCAATGTGTTTCCAAGATCGCGCAGGCGTTTGAGCGTTGCGAGCAGCTTGTCGTTATCCCGCTGGTGCAGACCAATGCTCGGTTCATCCAGAATGTACAAAACGCCCATCAGCGACGAACCGATCTGTGTTGCCAATCGGATACGCTGACTTTCTCCGCCCGACAGCGTTCCGGAAGACCGCGCCAATGTCAAATAATTCAGCCCCACGCTATTTAAAAATCCCATACGCTCCCGGATTTCCTTTAAAATGCCGTCGGCAATCATGTGCTCCCGCTGGGTAAGCTCCAGTTCATTGATAAATCGCAAACCATCGGTGATGGACTTTTCACAAAATTCCATGATATTGATCCCGCCGACCGTGACGGCGAGCGACTGCGGTGAAAGTCGTTTCCCATGGCAATCCGGACATTCTTCCGCGCTCATCAGCGATTCGATTTCATTTTTGGAAAAACTGCTGCCGGATTCCCGGTACCGTCTGGCGAGATTGTTGCAGATGCCTTCAAATTCCGCCATATAAGAACCGGATCCATAGGCAAATTTGCGTTCCAGTTTTATTTTTTCCCCGTTGGTGCCGTATAATATAATATTTTGAATCTTTTCCGGCAGTTTTTCAAACGGTTCGTCCAACGAAAAACCATAATGCTTGGAAAGAGCCTGATAATACATATTGGCAATCGAAGTTTTATCGACCGCGCTCCAGCCATAAGCGCGGATTGCCCCCTGCCGGATGGATAACCGTTTATCCGGCACCACCAGGTCCGGATCGATTTTCATGAAAATGCCAAGACCGGTACATTTTTTGCAGGCGCCATAGGGTGCATTGAAAGAAAACATGCGAGGGGTCAGTTCCTCAATACTCATGCCGTGTTCCGGGCAGGCATATTCCTGTGAAAACAGGATTTCCTTATCCCCGATCACATCGATCAAAACCAATCCGCCGGAAATCGAAGCCGCCGTTTCACAGGAATCCGCCAGACGTGAACGCACGTTTTCATTAATTTTCAGCCGGTCGACCACAATTTCAATGTTATGCTTTTTATTTTTTTCGAGCTTGATCTCTTCGCTTAAATCATAAAGATTCCCGTCGGCACGCACCCGGACATAGCCCGACTTTTTTGCATCCGCAAACACCTTGACATGCTCGCCTTTCCGGCCGCGCACGACCGGTGCCAACACCTGAAATTTTGTGCCTTGCGGCAATTCCAGAACCTGATCGACGATTTGATCGATCGTCTGTTGTTTGATTTCCCGGCCGCAAATCGGACAATGCGGAATGCCGATGCGCGCATATAAAAGTCGCAAATAATCATAAATTTCCGTGACTGTTCCGACAGTTGACCGCGGATTCTTGGAAGTCGTTTTCTGATCGATAGAAATCGCGGGCGACAATCCGTCGATGCTGTCAACATCCGGCTTTTCCATCTGCCCCAAAAACTGACGTGCATAAGAAGACAGCGACTCGACATACCGGCGCTGTCCCTCTGCATATAACGTGTCGAACGCAAGCGACGATTTTCCCGAACCGGACAGGCCGGTAAACACAACCAGCTTGTCCCGCGGGATCGTCACATTCACATTCTTTAAATTGTTTTCCCTTGCACCTTTGATGACAATTTTATCGTTTCCCATAGTAGCTTTTAACCTTTTCTCAATTTATTGATTCTGTCCCGCAAGTAAGCGGCATGTTCAAACTCCAGCATTTTAGCAGCCGATTTCATTTCCTTGGTCAGCGTTTCAATCAGCTGTTTGCGCTGCACCGGTGACAGTTTGGAGTCGTCCGTTTTCTTTTCTGCCTTTTTGGAGATTTCAAGCACTTCCCGCACATCCTTGATAATGGTTTTCGGCGTGATGTGGTGTTCTTTGTTATACTGAATCTGAATTTCACGGCGGCGCTGTGTTTCCTTGATCGCATTATACATCGAATCGGTCACGGCATCCGCATACATGATAACCTGCCCCTGCGCGTTGCGCGCCGCACGGCCGATTGTCTGCACAAGCGACGTTTCGGAACGCAGAAAGCCTTCCTTATCCGCATCCAGAATGGCGACCAACGAAACCTCCGGCAGATCCAGACCTTCACGCAACAGGTTAATGCCGACCAGCACATCGAATTCACCCAGACGCAAATCACGAATGATTTCCATGCGTTCGATGGTGTCGATATCATGATGCATATAGCGAACCTTGATATTGACGGATTCCAAAAATTCCGTTAAATCCTCCGCCATTTTCTTGGTGAGCGTCGTGACCAAAACACGTTCGTTTCTCTCGGTTCTCGCATTGATTTCGCCGATCAGATCCTCGATTTGATTTTCAGTCGGCTTGACGATCACTTCCGGATCCACAAGCCCAGTGGGCCGGATGACCTGTTCGACAATCGCAGTAGAATGTTCCTTTTCAAAAGGACCGGGTGTCGCGCTGACAAATATCGCCTGATGGACCTTACTGTAAAACTCATCAAAATTCAGCGGTCGGTTATCATATGCCGACGGCAGGCGGAATCCATAATCCACAAGATTTTTCTTTCTCGCCCGGTCGCCGCCGAACATACCGCGCACCTGCGGCAGCGTGACGTGGGATTCATCCACCATCAATAGAAAATCATCCGGGAAATAGTCCAGCAAAGTATAGGGCGTGCTGCCCGGCGCGCGCCCGGCTAAAACACGGGAATAATTTTCAATGCCCTTGCACATGCCGATCTCCATGAGCATCTCCATGTCATATTCCGTGCGCTGCCGGATCCGCTGCGCTTCGATCAGCTGTCCGTTATCGGTAAAATATTTGACCCGCTCCCACATTTCCTTTTCGATCTCTTTAAGTGATGCCTGCAATTTTTCCCGCGGAATCACATAATGCGTCGCAGGATAAATGATCACGTGCTGCAAATCTTTTAAAATTTCACCGGTTAAAACGCGGATTTCGGAAATCCGTTCAATCTCATCACCAAAAAATTCAACCCGAATGGCATTTTCATTGGAATTTGCGGGGAAAATCTCCACAATGTCCCCCCGAACGCGAAATTTATTACGGATAAAATTAATGTCATTGCGTTCGTATTGCAGATCGACCAGCCGACGCAGCAAAGTGTCCCTATCGATCTCCATACCTTCCCGCAGCGAAATGACCATCGTGCGGTAATCGATCGGCGCGCCCAAACTGTAAATGCAGGAAACGGAGGAAACGATAATCACATCTCGCCGTTCCGACAACGCCGCTGTTGCTGAATGCCGCAATTTGTCAATCTCATCGTTGATAGCGGAATCTTTTTCAATATAGGTATCGGTTCCCGGCAAATAAGCTTCCGGCTGATAGTAATCATAATAAGAAACAAAATATTCCACAGCATTGTGCGGAAAAAATTCTTTAAACTCACTGCAAAGCTGTGCCGCCAGTGTTTTATTGTGTGCCAAGATCAGCGTTGGCCGGTTGACTCTGGCAATTACATTCGCCATCGTAAAGGTCTTTCCAGATCCTGTAACACCCATGAGCGTCTGCTCTTTATCCCCTTTTTGAATGCCTTCTACCAGCTTTTCAATCGCTTCAGGCTGATCGCCCGTCGGCTGATAAGCAGATACCAATTCAAATTTTTTCTGTTTTTCCATAGACAATAATCTCCGCCGTTCGCTTGTCATTCCAAAAACTCAAACAAATGTTCTTGTTTATTTTACACTACAGTGCTCCACCTGTCAACCAAATAAAACAAATTTTATCAATATCTGCAATAAATTCAACCAGATTGCTAATATTATATTTTCGCTATTCGGAAATTTTATTAGTTTTTTCATGCCGCAGGCATTTGATCTTTAATATTATGACTGCAAAATAACAAAGGCCCGAAAATTCGAGCCTTTGTTGTTTTGCTTGCTATTCAAATACTTTTTCAACGCTTTTGAGCAGCTTTGTGATTTCCAAATGCTGCGGACAGGCCTTTTCGCACTGTTTGCAGCCAATACAATCCGATGCTTTTCCGCTAACTTGCGCTAAATTATCATAGTAATTCTGCTGGGTGGAAAATCCTTTGTTATCCGCAATTTTTTCCGCATTGTAAAGCGCAAAATATTTCGGAATTGGAATCTGCTTGGGGCAACCATCCACACAGTAGCCACAGGCGGTACATGGAATGTTTTCCGACAAATGCAAAATACGGACAACCCGCAAAAGAACTTGTTTTTCCTCTTCGGTCAACGGCTCAAAGTCCTGCATGTAATCGGTGTTATCCAGCAGCTGCTGCATATTTGACATGCCGCTTAACACCATGAACACATTTTCAAGGCTTGCCGCATACCGGATCGCCAAAGACGCAGCGGACACATTGGGATTCATTTGCTTCAACAGTTCCATTGCTTCCTGTGGCAAATTGGCCAGTGTACCGCCTTTAACCGGTTCCATTACAATAACGGGAACACCATGTTTGACCGCCGTTTCATAGCATTTACGGGATTGAATTCCTTTATCTTCCCAGTCCAAATAGTTAATTTGCAGTTGGACAAAATCCACATCCCCATGCGCTGTTAAGATTTCATCCAGCACATCCGCCGTATCATGAAAAGAAAAACCGACGTTTTTTATTTTCCCTTCCCGCTTTTTTGCAGCGACAAATTCAAAAGCATTGAATTTTTGTGCCTTCGCATAGTTCTCGACGCCTAAATTATGTAAAAGATAATAATCAAAATAGTCCACGCCGCACTTGTCAAGCTGTTCGTTGAAAATACGCTCCAAATCTGCCTGTTCCTTTAAAAACATTGTCGGCATTTTATCCGCAACAGTAAAGCTGTCCCGCGGATGGCGACGCACCAGCGCATCGCGCAGCGCAAATTCGCTTTTAAATTCATGATACATATATGCTGTGTCAAAATAAGTGAAACCTCGTTCCAAAAAGGTATCTACCATTTTGCAAACTGTATCGATATCAATTTGATTTCCGTTTGCGCTTTCTTTTTGCGGAAGCCGCATTAAGCCAAATCCAAGCTTTTTCATTTTCAAGATCTCTCCTTTCGTCCAGACAGCGCCCGCAGCGCAAGTTTTACCGCCAAAAAAGCAGCTGCCGGATCATTCAAATCGTGCACGGCCTGTTCCATCGGACATAAGCCGTTTCCCTGCCGGTTAATAATGGCATCTGTCAATTCGTCATAGGCATACTGCACATGATTCCGGCGGAAATATTCCACTGCTGCAGCACTCATGACCGGTGCGTACACTGACACGACGCCCGCCAGCACAAACAGCATTGCCGCCGCTTTTCCCACAATTTTATCCGCAGCGGAAAAACCTTTTAAATCCACTCCATCCGATAAAAAAGACACCATCGGCCGAATACCGGTTTCCTGACTGGTATAAACTTTTCCCGCCTTGCAAAGCACACAAGTATAACCATCGCACAGCAGCGCTTGTGCCTTTTCCAAATCGATATTATTATTCATAGTATTTCTTCAGATCTTTGCACCGATAAATCAAAAGCGGGATCAGCAGCCATTGCAGTAAAATACCCGGTAATCCGATCACGACGACATTCCAAGCCTGTTCCAAACCGATTGTGGTGTTTGAGAACGCATAAACTGAAATCAAAATTGCTGCTGCACGCGCCAAACGGCCGCCCACCTGAATCAGAAGAACCTTGACAAACACCGGCATACGGACATTGCAAAGAAAACCTGCAATCAAACCATATGCAGCCAGTTCAATCATCATAAACGGCAGCAAAGCGGCCGCCGGCATCCCCGAAATCGCAAAACTGATCAGCGGACTGATACCGCCTGCTACTACACCGACGATCGGCCCTGCTAATAATCCGGCCAGTAAAACCGGAATGTGCATCGGCAAAAATGCAGCCCCCAGCGCGTTTCCCATGCCGGAAAGCAGTCCGACCGCATGGAAAATCTGCGGCAGAGCTACGGACAATGCGACCGCCAGCACGGCGGTGATTGATTTCACTTTAATCTGCTGTGTTGTCAAATGACGTGTTTGTATCATGTTGATCCATCCCTTTCATTGTTTTCTATAATTGTATACCCTAGAGTCTGCTCCAGGTCAAGTATTTTTTATATAAAAATACCGAACGGCAACGCGTTCGGTATCACACAAACATCAATGCATATTGTTTGGATTCGGCCATGGACACATAATCGTTTCCAGCCACAATAATATGATCCACCACATGCACGCCGATCGTTTTTAACGCGTCTATCGTTTTCTGGGTAGTGATACGATCACCCTCACTCGGAATCGCAATCCCGCTGGGATGATTATGACACATAATAATCTGCGTTGCATTGTACCGTAAACACAGTTCCACCAGTTTTCTGGAAACGATTTCGGCGGAATGAACCGTTCCATCCCCCACTGCGCTCCATGCTAAAAATTTACCTCTGTTATTCAAAAATAAGGCAGAAGGAATTTCAATGTTCTTATCTAAATATCTGGGACTTAAAATTTCAAATGCTTTTTCAGACGAATTGATAATCACGCCGTCTGCATATTTTTCCGACTGATATTTCACGGCACAGGCAGGAATCAGTTTCAGAGAAAATGCTGTTGCTTCTCCGACACCATCCACCTTCATCAATTCGCTGAGTGAAGCGTCCAATACGCCTGCAAAAGAACCAAACCGATCAATCAAGGTGTGTGCCAGCGCGTTGGTATCCTTTCTCGGACATGTTGCATACAAAAGCATTTCCAGCAATTCATGATCGTGAAACGAATCAAAACCATTTGCAGCTGCACGTTCACGCATTCGTTTCCGATGTCCTTCATGCATATTTCTCGTCCTTTCCGCCGGGTTTCACCGAATATACGCTTTATAAAATTTTTCTATATAAAAAATATCAGATTTTATTATATATCTTTTATGTGTGCTTTTCAAACATATTTTATAAATTCACGGCAAAATTAGTTGATATGCAACAAATTAAAATCTTATTTTTTGTATATTTGTATAATTTCTCTCTTTCAATCGATGAACTGTTTCCTTATAATTAATAAATAAATAATGAATAGAAAAACATTTAATTTGGGAGGCGGAAGTTTTGGAAGAATTTGTCAAAAGAATTCTTGAAATCGATCAGCAGGCTAAAGCAATGACCGTTGATATGGATGAATTAAGACGGCAGGCCGATGATGCGCTGAAGGAAACGCTTGACGCTATCCAAAAAGAAATAAAACAGGATACCCAGCAGCAAATCGAGGCTTTTAAAGAAAAAGAACTGCAGCAAAGCGCTGAAAAGCTAAAGAAAAAAACCAGCGAATATCAGAGCATTCTGCAATCTTTCGATGAACAATATGAGAAAAATAAAGATTTTTGGGTGGACAAACTGGTCAAAAATGCGATTGAATAAATGAAACGTAAAAAATTATGCAAAGAAGGTGCGTGTGAATTATGCCGGCGTCAACTGCTGTTCTGGTAAAATCCAGAGCCAAATTCGGAGCTATGCTGACCGGACAGGACTATGAAAGCCTGCTCAGCTGCAAAAACATTCCGGAAATCGTGACTTATCTGCGCAGCAACACGCATTACAACGTTACGCTTGAAGGCATCAAGGAAGCTGCAGTGCACCGCGGAAATCTGGAGGCGCTGCTGCGCAAAAAAATTTATTCGGATTTTGCCGAACTTTGTTTTTTTGAACGTTCGATCGGTGAACACTATTTTGAATATATCATGGTCAAAAACGAAATTGACATGCTGTCGGTGTTTCTGCGTTATTTTGTTGCGGGAACACCGGAAAAATTTTTATTCACCCTTCCGAATTTCTTCTCCAAGCATTCAAAGATCGATTTTATTACGATTGTGGAATGCAAAACGTATGACGATATTTTGCAGCATTTGAAAAATACCGCCTATTACAAACTGCTGCTCCCCTTTCAGCCGCAGGAAAACGGGCGCCTTGATTTTACCACGATCGAAGCCGTTTTGGACCGGTATCTGCATGTTTTTGCACGCGATTTATTTTCCAAAAATTTTTCGGGAGAGGAATCCGAACAACTGATCGAAATCATGTCGATGCGTGCGGAACTTGAAAATCTGCGAAAAATTTACCGTGCTAAAAAATATTATCAAATATCCGGCGATATGATCCGTGCATTATTGAACAACGAGCGCTGTTATTTGAATAAACGCCAGTTGGAGGAAATGCTGGAATGTGAAAACGAGCAGGATGTTCTGGATCTGATGAAAAAGACGAAATACCGGCATGTTATGAAAAAAATTCCATTTCAGTTCATTGACGATTTTGCCGACCGCATTCTGTTTGATTATTGCAGGCGAAAAATGCGCTTTTCTACGCATGCTGCCGTTGTCATGGCATCGACGATCGAACTGTATGAAATTGAAGTCAAAAACCTGACGAATATTATCGAGGGTAAACGCTATATGGTCGACACATCTGAAATCCGCGAATTATTGATTTTAAATTGATGGGGGTGATTCCTTTTGGCTATTGAAAAAATGAAGCTGGTTAGTATTATCGGGAAGTATGAACAGCTGGATGCAACCATCCAGGCTTACCTGGATTCCGGGTGCTTTCAGCCTGAATCCTCTTCTCAACTGCTTGGCAATATTAAGGGATTTTCCCATGTTGACGATGAAAACCCTTACGCCGCGCATCTGAACCGGTTGACTGAAATTCTTGAAATGTCCGGTATTAAACCGGTAACCGTCCCCCACTCGGGACCAACGCCGGATCTGAAAGAAATTGACCGGAAGATGCAGATCCTAAATGAAAGACTCGGCGCTTTGCAGGATCAAAAAGCGGCGCTGGCTCAGAAGATTGAGGAAACCAAAGAACGAATCGAAAATATGTCCCATTTTGAAGGGCTGGATGTCAAGCTGGAAGAAGCGTTTCATTCGGAATTTGTGAAGTTCCGGTTCGGAAAACTGCCCGCTGAAAGCTATGATAAACTGAAATTTTATAACAGTAATCCTTATGTAATCTATTTTCCCTGCTCAAGGGAAGACGATTTTATCTGGGGCATGTATGTTGCGCCGAAAAACGGCGCAAATGAAGTCGACAGCATCTTCAACAGCCTGTTTTTTGAGCGGTTGCGGCTGCCGGATGTGAAAGGTACGCCGGAACAGGCCATTGAAGATATGAAAAAGGAGCTCGCGACCTATCAGGCCAACTATGACGAATTGTCCGAGATCATCAGTGAATTCAACGATCTTGAAATGGACGATTATCTGACGCTGTATACCCAGCTCAAACGTTCCTATGACGCTTTTGAAATTCGCCGGTATGCCTCGAAATATGGTGATTCTTTCATGCTGGTAGGATGGATTCCCGAGGATTCCATTACGCTCTTTGAGTCCTACATGGATCAGGTGGATGCAATTGAATACAGCTACAGTGATCCGGAAGACACCAAACTGATCGAACCGCCGATCAAGCTGGAAAATCCAAAACCTTTCAGGCGGTTTGAATATTATGTCGAGATGTTCGGTGTACCGGGATACAACGAAATCGATCCAACACCGTTTGTCGCCATCGCCTACACTTTACTCTATGGTATTATGTTCGCCGATGTCGGACAAGGCATCATTCTGGCAATTGCCGGCTATTTGATGTATAAGCTTAAAGGCATGAAATTGGGACGCATTTTAGTGCCCTGCGGCATTGCCGGTTCTTTCTTCGGATTGATTTTTGGCAGTGTATTTGGTTTTGAACATGTGCTGGATCCGTTATATCATGCAATTGGTTTTGCCGAAAAACCCATCGAGGTGATGGATTCCATCAATAGCATTTTGCTGATGGCTGTCGGGCTTGGCGTGGTGATGATGATCGTAGCGATCTGCTTAAACATTTATTGCTGTTTTAAGCGAAAAAATCCCGGCGAAGCAATATTCGGCGAAAACGGATTCTGTGGACTCATCGCATATGTCTCGTTGATTTGTATTCTGTTATCCTTGTTTGTCAGTCAGCTGGCGAATCTTCTGGTTGTTTTTGTGATCGCTTTGATTGTAACACTTGTGTTGATCATGTTCAAAGAACCATTGATGCATATGGTCAATCACAAAGAAAAATTCAAACCGGAATCCAGCATGGCAGAATACGTGATGCAAAGCTTTTTTGAAATGTTCGAAGCATTGCTCAGCTATGTGACTAACACTGTTTCTTTCCTGCGTGTCGGTGCATTCGTACTGGTGCACGCCGGTATGATGATGGTCTTCTTCACATTGGCGGAAATGATGCCCAATGCAATTTTATACTGGCTGATGATCGTTTTGGGCAATGTTCTGGTTTTGGTACTGGAAGGTCTGTTGGTCGGCGTCCAGTCATTAAGGCTCATGTTTTATGAAATGTTTTCAAGATTTTATCATGGCGACGGTAAACCCTACACGCCTGCTAAAATCGGAGAATATAAAGAATAAAAACCGATCATTCGGTAAAATTGGAGGAAAAAATTATGTTAACTACTATTCTTGCAATCTTATTCCCTATTGTTGCTGTCGGCGTTGCGGCGTTGATTGCAGTGCGTGTGATGAAAAAATCCGGGAATGCGAAACGTTCTTTCGGCATCAATCTTGCCGTGATCGGTATTATGCTCGTTATGTTCACGCTTTTCAGTTTTGGCGCTTCGGCGGAGGCTGCCCCTGCTGACGATGCCGCGGCACAAACCACCGTGGAAGAAACAGCCCAAACACAAACCGACATGAACAGCGGACTTGGTCTGATTGCGGCGGGTCTTTGTACCGGTCTTGCCGGTATCGGCGGCGGTATTGCACTGGCAAGCGGCGTTCCTGCGGCGATCGGTGCGGTTTCCGAAGATCCTTCGGCCTTTGGTAAATCACTGATTTTCGTTGCTTTGGGTGAAACCATCGCGCTTTACGGCGTCGTCATCTCGGTTATGATTTTGTCAAATCTTTAAAAACATACCGGATGCTATTTTTCGGAAAGGAAAGCGGTCGTTTTATGAAATTTCTTCTAATCAGCGATAACCACGACACTTTGGTTGGTATGCGGCTTGCGGGTATTGAGGGCGTTCTCGCGCACGACGCGCAGACTGTGGAAACAGCGCTGAAGGAAGCGATAGCCAATGAGGAGATCGGTATTATTTTAATTACTGAAAAGTTGGTTCCGCTGTGTCCGGATATTATTTATGATTTGAAGTTGAACTGTAAACGGCCGTTGATTGTGGAAATCCCCGACCGGCATACCGCCGACCGTTCCTCCGGTTCAATCACAAAATATATCAAGGACGCGATCGGCGTCAATCTGGATTAAAACAGCCGGTTTCGGCAGATTGGATGGTTTTTATGCTGCAGGATCAAAAATTCAGCAAATATGTAGATGCGATCACAAACGAAGCGAACGCTGCAAGAAAACAGGCGGAACAGCGCATTGAAAAATATAAAAAATCAAGAATTGATAATGCGCGCAGTCAGGCGCTGGAAAACAGTAAACTGGAGGTTCGCAGAACAACCGCCCGTATTCATCAGGACATCGGCCGGCAATTTTCTTCGGATGAAATCGAAGTGAGAAAACAGATTTTTGAAAAACGGGAAGATATTAAAACGCAGGTTTTTAAAGAAGCTGAGAAAAAAATTATTTCTTTTACGCAGTCCGAGGCTTATGAACCGTTTTTGGCAAAATCGATGGACGCAATCAAAACAAAACTGGTCGGCCGGGACAAGGTTGTCACCGTTTTTTTGCGGCAGGAAGACTTGAAATTTAAGGAAATGATCCAAACCCACACAGTTTTACCCTGTGATTTTGTAGTGGACAACGCCATTCGTTTGGGTGGTCTTCGGGTTCGGTTTGCAATGGTAGAAATCGACGATACCTTGGATACCCGGTTATCTTCCCAGACTCAATGGTTTGAAGAAAATTCCGGGTTGGTTGTAAAAGAATAAGGCGGTGAAGCATGTGGCAAATAAAAATGTAATCTATGGTATCAACGGTCCGGTTGTCACCGTTAAAAATTCCACTGATTTTTCCATGCAGGAAATGGTGTATGTTGGCAATCAAAAACTGATCGGAGAGGTTATCGGTATTGAAGAGGACACAACGACCATTCAGGTCTACGAAGAAACCACAGGATTATCTCCCCGTCAGCCGGTGATTTCCACCAAAAGTCCTTTGTCCTTAACGCTGGGGCCCGGTATCCTGACAAATATTTTCGACGGTATTGAACGGCCTTTGCGTGATATTGAAAAAACGTCCGGTGCATTTATGGAAAAAGGCAGCGATATTCCGGCATTGGATCTCTCAAAAGAATGGGATGTGACAGTTACTGCCAAGGTCGGTGACCAGCTGACCGGCGGCAGCATCTATGCATCCTGTCCTGAAACGGCATCGATCGTTCACTATATCATGGTTCCGCCGACTTTAAGCGGAACGGTGACTTTCGCTGCCGATAACGGTAAGTATAAGGTCAACGATAAAATTCTGGAACTAACTGATCAAAACGGAACGGTACATCCTTTGACACTGTGCCAGCGCTGGCCGATTCGGACACCCCGACCGATTGCCAACCGGTTGGAATGCACCATACCACTGATTACCGGACAGCGTGTAATCGACACGATGCTCCCGATTGCAAAAGGCGGAACGGCGGCGATCCCGGGCGGGTTCGGTACCGGAAAAACTATGACACAGCATCAGCTTGCCAAATGGTGTGATGCGGATATTATCATCTATGTCGGCTGCGGTGAACGCGGTAACGAAATGACACAGGTGTTGGATGAATTCGGTGATCTGATCGATCCTCGAACCGGTAAAAAATTAACCGATCGAACTGTTTTGATTGCAAACACTTCCAACATGCCGGTTGCAGCACGTGAAGCCTCGATCTATACCGGCATTACCCTGGCGGAATATTACCGGGATATGGGCTATGACGTTGCCATGATGGCCGACTCAACCTCCCGTTGGGCGGAAGCATTGCGTGAAATTTCCGGTCGTTTGGAGGAAATGCCGGCTGAAGAAGGTTTTCCGGCTTATCTTCCTTCCCGACTGTCCGAATTTTACGAACGTGCCGGACGGGTGGACACGCTTTGTGGGAAAACCGGTTCCGTGACTGTTATCGGCGCCGTTTCTCCGCAGGGCGCGGACTTTTCCGAACCGGTTACTCAAAACACAAAACGGTTTACCCGCTGTTTCTGGGCGTTGGACAAATCGCTGGCCTATGCGCGGCATTATCCGGCGATTAACTGGATTTCCAGTTACAGTGAATATGATATCGATCTGCAGCGTTATTTTGATGAAAATGTTGATCCGAATTTTATGAAATGCAGATCGGAACTGATTGCGATTTTGCGTGAAGAAAATGCCTTGATGGAGATCGTCAAACTGATCGGCGAAGATGTTTTGCCGGATGATCAAAAGCTGGTTATTGAGATTGCGCGCGTGATTCGTGTTGGTTTCCTGCAACAAAACGCTTACCACAAAGAAGATACCTATGTCCCTTTGAAAAAGCAATATAAAATGATGGAGATTATTTTATATTTATACAATATCGGCAAACAACTTGTTACCAGCGGCGTGCCCATTTCCAAACTTGTCGATAAAGGGCTTTTTGATATGCTGGTAAAAATCAAATATGAGATTGAAAATGATCATCTGGAAAAATTTGATCAAATCAAAGAACAGATCGATCATGCAGTGACTGAAATCAAATCAATCTGAAAGGTGGCAATAATATGATAATTGAACATCTGGGACTCAGTTCGATCAGTGGTTCGCTGGTCGTTTTGGACAATGTTCTGAATGCTTCTTTTGAAGAAATGGTTGAATTGCGCCTGGAGGATGGAAGCAAACGCATTGGCCGAATCGTCCAGATCGACGGACAACGGGTCGTCATTCAGGTCTTTGAAGGGACAAAAGGCTTGTCGCTTGTGAATACCAAGACGGTTTTAACCGGCGAACCGATGAAAATTGCATTATCCCGTGAAATTCTCGGTCGTATTTTCAATGGCGTCGGCACGCCAATCGATGGATTGGGCAATATCTATCCCACAGCCAGGAGAAACGTGAATGGCTCCCCAATCAACCCCGTTTCCCGTGAATATCCCCGCAATTTTATTCAGACCGGTATTTCCTCCATCGATTGCCTGACAACGCTGATTCGCGGTCAGAAATTGCCGATCTTTTCGGGCTCGGGCATGAAACACAATGAACTGGCAGTTCAGATCGTCCGGCAGGCCAAAATTGCCGGCGCAACGGATGAAAATTTTGCGGTTGTGTTCGCCGCCATGGGTGTTAAACATGATGTGGCGGACTACTTCAAACGCTCCTTTGAAGAAGCGGGTGTTTTGGAACGTGTTGTGATGTTTTTAAATCTGTCCGACGATCCGATTATTGAAAGAATCATTACCCCCCGCTGTGCGTTGACAGCAGCAGAATATCTCGCATTCACGCACAACATGCACATCCTTGTCGTGATGACGGATATGACATCCTATGCCGAGGCCTGTCGTGAATTCAGTTCCTCCAAAGGTGAAATTCCGGGTCGTAAGGGTTATCCGGGTTACCTGTATTCCGATCTGGCCTCCCTTTATGAACGCGCCGGTATGATCAAAGGCTGTTCCGGCTCCGTGACACAGCTGCCGATTCTAACCATGCCAAACGATGATATTACCCATCCGGTTCCTGATTTGACCGGCTATATTACCGAAGGGCAAATTGTGCTCGACCGCCAATTGGACGGCGTCGGTGTTTATCCGCCGGTCGGTATTCTGCCGTCGCTTTCCCGTCTGATGAAAGATGGTATCGGCGAAGGCTTTACCCGTGAGGATCATTCTCCGCTTGCCAACCAGCTGTTTGCTTCCTATGCCAAAGTGCAGGACGCCAGAGCGTTGGCATCGGTCATTGGTGAAGAGGAACTGTCTGCGGTCGATAAAAAGTATATTGAATTCGGCAAACTTTTTGAAAACAGGTTTTTATCCCAATCCCCTACCGAGTCCCGTAGCATTGAACAGACATTGGATTTAGGATGGGAATTGTTATCCACCTTGCCGAAAGAAGAACTCGATCGTGTGGATGAAAAGCTTTTGGAACAATACTATAAACCCACCAACGCTTAAAATTTGATATTCTTTTTCAGAATGTAAGAGAAAAGGGGTGCTGATTTGGCACAACAGGTTTTCCCAACCAAGGGCAATTTAATTGCGGCCAAAAAGTCATTGTCATTGGCGCAAACTGGTTTTGATCTGATGGACAGGAAACGGAATATTCTGATTCGTGAAACCATGGCATTGATCGATTCCGCTAAAAAAATTCAAAATTCGATCAATGTCGCCTATAAAGAGGCTTATCAGGCATTGCAGCTTGCCAATATCACGTTGGGTATTATCGATGAACTCTCTCAAACCGTGCCGGTCGACAACGGAATCCGTTTGGATTACCGAAGCGTCATGGGAGTGGATATTCCGATCGCAAAAATCGACTATACCCCGCCCCAACTGTTATACGGTTATACCAGAACCAATGAAAAACTGGATCTGGCATTTAAAAAGTTTGATGAAGTGAAAATGCTCACGGTGCAACTCAGTGAAATTGAAAACAGCGTTTACCGGTTGGCACAGGGTATCAAAAAAACACAGAAACGGGCAAATGCATTAAAAAATATCATCATTCCGCAATTTCAGGAAACGATTCGATTTATCACAGAGTCGTTGGATGAAAAAGAACGCGAGGAATTTTCCAGACTGAAAGTCATTAAAAAGACAAAAGGTTAATAAAAACGAACAGGCTTTTTTAGCAGTTTCAACAAGAATTGCTCTGAAAGTCTGTTCGTTTTTACTTTGGCAAATCCGTTGAATTCATACCTTTAAAATGATATACTTACTGTATATAACGCTATAATGAAAGGAACTATGGACTGATGCTGGAAGTCAAGAATGTTGTTAAAAAATTTGGCAATTACACAGCTGTTTCCAATATGAATCTAAGGCTGGAGCCCGGAACAATTTTAGGGTTAATCGGCTCCAACGGCGCCGGAAAATCAACGATTATCCGCACTTTGACCGGCGTCTACCGGCAGGAGGAAGGAGAAGTTTTGTATGACGGTCAACCGGTTTATGATAACGTCGATGTGAAACGGGATTTGTTTTATTTCCCGGATGAATTATATTTTGCAGGCGCTACCGTCAAAGACACGGCGAATTTTTACCGCTGTTTTTTCCCAAATTTCAATCTGCAATTATTTTATCAATTGTGTGATTCCTTTAAACTGAAGAAGTCCCAGCCGATTTTCGCCTGCTCCAAAGGTATGAAACGGCAGGTCATGATGAATGCCGCGATTGCATCCGGTGTGAAATACATATATCTCGATGAAGCATTTGACGGGCTGGACGCCGTTGCACGGCAGACCTATATCAAACTTTTTATCGAACTCAGCCATGAAAAAGGCACCTGTGTGATCGTGGCGACGCACAACATCCGTGAAATCGATCATTTCTGTGATCGGCTTTGTCTGCTGTATAAATCCAATGTAATTGCCGATACAACACCGGAAGAGCTTTTGTCCCGCCGGACCAGGGCAATTGTCGAAATGCCGGAAAACGCGGATCTGACTGCGTTTATCGAAGAACATGTCTCTTCCTATGAATGCCGTAATAACAAATATACATTGACATTCACAAAATCCAAAGAGGAAACAAAAGATTTAATCGATACCCTGCATCCTTTGTCCGTCGAATATGTCGCCATGACGTTGGAAGATGCATTTGTCTGCGAACTGGAGGAAAGCGGTTATGCAATTAAAAACATCGAAGTCGTTTAAGCCTTTAATCGGTTTTGCCAGATCGCAGATTCACAGTTTTATCTTTTCCGGTCTGATTTTTACCGTTGTGATGGTGGCGATCTCCTTTGCGACCGGTTCCAATCCGTTGTTTGGTTATGAAGTGCAGGATATTTCCTATATCGATACCAAAACAATGAATTTTGCAATTGTTTTAGCAGCTGCGGCTTTTCTGTTCGCCGCATATACCTTTAAACCATTTATGTTCCGCAACGAATGCGATACCTTTTTATCGTTGCCGATCCGCAAAACGAGTCTTTTTGCTTTGCAAACCATATTTGGTCTTTTTTGCATTTTATTAAGTTGTCTGATCTCTTTTTGCATGTTCTATCCGGCGATGAATCTAAACCGGTTCGCAGATTTATCGGTCTATGCAACAGCCGTCAAATCAACTTTTTGCGAAATCATACTTCCTGCCTGTTTTTATTATTTACTGGCAGTGACACTGATTGCCAAAACCAAAAACTTTTTAAGCGGTGCTTCATTATTTGCTGCATTTTGCCTGTTCTCCTTTTTCATCAGTAAATACATTGTTGCCAATATCGGCATCGATGCTATGGGCGTCGATTTATACGAAATCAATGCGGCAAACCAAACCTTTTATTTTAACGCCGGTATTTTAATGCCGACCAAAATTGTGCTGCTGTTATTGAGACTGGTATTTTCGCTTGGCAGCAGTGTGGTGGCGCCGGCAGTTTTGCAGACGATTGTTCAAATCTGTCTGATCGTTTTGGTTTTTGCTATATTTTTATTGTCTTTAAAAACAGTCAATCTCGGTGATTTTGCCCGTCCTTTTATGCCAAAACCTTTTTTAAAGGTTTTGCCTTTTGCAATTCTTCTCATGGTTATCCCATTTTTGCTGGAATCCTCCGCTTTATTTGTTCTCTTGATTCTGGCAGGAGTTTTAGCCGTAATCAGCGCCGTTTTGCTGCTTTTATTTATCAAACAAAAAAAACGTGCGATCCCGCTGTTTGCCGGATTACTGGTTTTGTTTTTAATACCGTCTTTCATCCCTCTGACCAATGCGCCTTACAGTGCAAAACTCACCTATGAAATGCCGGATATTGAGGATATCGAATGCGTTTACTTTGACGCGCTCCAGCCGATGTCCATGGAAAACTACGATTATTCGCTGTCGGTAAATCGTTATCAATTCACCTCCCCGGACGCAATTGAAAAAATTCTGCATCTGCATGAAACAATTGTCGATAATATGAAGAAATTTGATCTTATGGGTACCGAATCGGTCGGTATAGACAGTCCGATCGCCGTTGCCTCAGGTGGCTGCGAAATCTTTAATGTTGATGAATATGCGGATTATATCTATAGCTTGGAGGACGGTGAGGAGGAAGAAACAGAAGTATTCGAGGAAAAACACCGACGCGATTTTTATGTGAATGGCGAATTTGATGTTGAAGCCTATGAAGCCTATAAACAAGCGGAAGAGGAATATCAAATCGAACAGGAAAACGCCGGTGAATGGGGTCTGTTTCAAACGGAAGATATCAGCGACAATTACTGGATGTATATTTCCGACCTCGGTTTATCTATTGAAAAGAAAACCGTCAATGATCTGAATGTCTATGGAAACGACGATTATTCCGGCGATATTGTTGAAATCCCGTCTTACGTTGCAAGATTCTACTATCAGCTCAAGGACGGACGCTTTTTCTGCCGGATCTACACCCCGCTGCCGGTTTCGTGGATCGAAACCGATATGCAGGCAATTATGCAAACGGATGAATATTTAAGCAAAGAACAGGAAAGCGCAGGTGATTTCTATGAATAACAGATTGCTCCCGATCAAAAGCGCTTTTCGCTCTGCTTTTTCACGCGGAAAACTGTTGTTGATTCTTTATTCCGCTTACTTTTTATTCTGTATTATTGCAGGGATTTTGCTGTCGCTTTCGCTGCGGTATTCTGAATTTTTCGCGATCAACAATATCATGAGCAGCATCTACAGTATTCTCTCTAATATCGATATTGTTGGGCTTCTTTTGAGTTTGCTTTCCGTTGCTTGGCTGTTTGGTAAATATACCAATTATTGTTCAAACAATCTGATTCGTTCGCTGCCGATCAAAAACAGCCATCTGTTTTTCTCGGATTTTATTACCGGTCTGTATATTTTTCTGGTACCCGCCTGCCTGAGCCTTGCCGTGCAAACAATCATTGGAAAAATTATTGAATCCGGCGCGCAAACGGATGCAGTATTTTCAGCAGTCGGGGTCTCCTTTGGATTCATTTTAAATTATGTGTTTGGTTTTTGTATTGCCGTTTTCTGTTTTTCATTGGCAAGCGGAATGCTCGAAGGCATTGTTTTGTATGTTGTTTTGAACTTCATTCCCTCTGCCGTTTATTCTGTGATTGATTTTTCCCACAACTGTATTTTGGGAACATTCCAGATCGATCAATATGAAACCACTTTGGAGCTTAATACCAGTTATGATTTGATTTATCGCTTAATTGTCGGAGACGATGTGCAAAAGGCAAATTATACGCAAATGTTTACCGTCACAGCCGTCATTCTCATTGTCTGCATTGCCGTCACGGTGCTGGCGTATATCGCTTTCTTAAAGTTACGGTCCGCCGCCACTGCCGCCTCCCGATTCAAAACGATCATTTCCAAAACGGCAATCTGCGTGCTGTCCTGTTATTGTGGATTCTTGGTGTTGTATTTCAAACGGACCGGCATTTCCCTGTTCAATGCTTTCATTATCATCCCGTCGATGCTGTTGGTCAGCTTCATTATTTTCGATCTTGCCAACACGATCATCTACAAATCCCTGCGTATTCCATTAAAGAAATTTGCGCCGTTTGCCGCCATTTTCGTGGTTTTATGTGTGACCGGTATCTTTTATTTTACCGGTGGGTTCGGTCAGGCGGTCTATGTTCCGGATATTCGCGACATCGCGTCTGTGACTTTGAATTACGGAGACAGCGATTATTACCGGCATATCGATGAGGACCGCTGGAATCGTTTCACTTACTGCAAATTTTTAGCGCAGACGGATGTAGAAGTCACCTTCCCCATCACCTATTCCGACTACAAAAGTGTTTATTCTATTGTCAAATATCACGAATCGCTGCTGGAAGAATATCAAGCGCATGATCTGATGGAAACAGTTCTGCAAAATAACGAGAATTTTCCGCAGGATAATCCTCGCACAACAATTACCTACACATTAAAAGACGGTTCGGTCATGACGCGGTATTACAATCATAACGGCAATTCCAAGACATTGGGCTATCTTTCCAACCTCAGGCAATATGAAAATTCCGTGGAAATCGTTGAAAGCCGTGCGTTGTCTTATTTGAAACAAGAACCGACACAGGCGACGCATGAAATTTATATTTCCCCTGTCCTTGCCGTTAACAGCTCGGATGTCTATCATGTGACGGACAGTCAGCTCCAACAGTTGGTGCAGGCGGTCTATGCAGATGAAAATGCATTGACGGATGAAGATATTCTAAATTCGGAAGGTGGAGATTACTGTGTTTTGACGGTGATGCCGGACGAACAGTATGCAGATTATTTTTCCGGTGTTTTCCGGCAATCCGGAGAAGGTTACCAGCTGGTGGTCAAACCATTGCATCAAAACACCATCGCTTTTATTTCCGAACTGACCGGCGAAGAAACGATCAAAGGGGAAGACCCCGCAAGTATCAAACAGATTCTGGCTGGCACCTTTGAAACTTCTTTCTTCCAATATGGATCCGGACTGAATTCCGGCGAATTTGCTTCTTCCTATTCTTATAGGAGTGAAATGCTGTTTAATTTCTACTATGATGCCTGTCAGCGTTTTTATAACACAGATGCTGTCACCGACAGCGAGGTTTCCAAAATCGACGGTCAAACCTGCGATACCGAGGCGATCGAATTTTTGGTTTCCAAACTCCGTTTGCTCACTTCGACGGAAGACAGGGGCATGTTCTTGTTTATCAACAAAGCGATCACGGAGCCCTTTAACAAAGATGCGATTTATGAAGAACACACTGCAGTCGGCGAACGACTCTATTATGTAAGAGCCGAAGACTGGGCGACATTCCTTTCAATGTGCGATACGTCAACCGATTAGTCGCGTCTTTCGTTGTGTAATCCATATAAATGCCAAAACAGGCGGGAAGACGAATTGAAGTGAACCCCAAAGTTTAGACAAAATTAAATATTAAATTGTTTGTGAAT
>CAMMAZ010000013.1 GCA_946493765.1 uncultured Clostridia bacterium
GAGCGAGAAGCGATTTCCGAAATTATTCTCTACCCAGTGTTCGTAAACCCGATATATAATTTGCATAAATACAAACAAATTCCTTGTAAATATACAATAAAAGTAAAAACAGCATTGACAATTATATTTCCGGTGTTATATAATGAACATATGTTCTTTATAAAAAACAGAATGGGGCGAGAGATCGGGATGTGTGAGGAAAAACAGTATCCGCCGCAAAAAATACCGTGCGGTATTGCGTCCGGGATTTCCGCGCCGCGACCGGTGGAGAAAAAGCCGGAAATCGATTTTAATGAGAATTTTGCCGAAATGGAAGTTGCGGAAAATCCAAATTCGGCACAGCAGGGTGTTCCTTTGCCGCAGCGGATTCCACCGGCAAAAGAGCAGCCGCACCGGGAAACCTTTCGCGCAATGCGGGAAATTGCGCGTTGGAACCATTCGGCATATTTTGTCCGTTCAAAATTTTATGATAAACAGGTTCGTTATGAAAATGCAAAGGTGTTTTATAAACAGGCGTTGTTCATGCAGGATTTTGAAGATTATTTTGATGAAACAGCCCCCTTTTCCGCCTATTTTTCGGATTATCAGAAGATGAACTATGAGCAGCTGCGTACCTATTTTACCTGGCGGACGAAGGTCAGACACGGGCAGATCGACCCGGTTCCTGTTTCCTATGCGTTTGTTTATATTTATGAGCTAATCAATCTTGTCGGCCTTGACAGCGTGCAGGACGGACTGGATCAGCTAATGGCTTTCTGGGCGGTTTTCAGAAATTTTGACCAAACGATCGATAAATATTTGGTTCGTTGGATCAAAGACTATCATATCTATTATGATTTGGAGCATTCGTTTGGCGCCTTTGTTTTGGAGCAAAAAATGGAGCAGGCGTATCCGAATTTGGCGGCAGATGAGGATATCTGCTTTTCCTTTGACCGCTTTTGTGATACCGCGAAATATGATGTGCGAAAATCTATTTTTTATCGCGATCATGCAAAACTTATTCGGGAATGTTTTGCTTTTGTGCTGCCGCGGCTGCAAAAGATTTTCGACCGGGCGGGCTTTCACTTCGAGCAGTGCCTTTATCGTGCATCGAAAAGCAAAACAATTTGGCAGCCGTTTGACGGCGCGCTGTTTTATCCGCGTCTGCGCCTGCCGGACAAGCAGGTTGTACTTTCCAAAAATGAAATTTATACCCGCCTGCAAAACAAATGGACAGTCAGCACGCTGGTCATCCATGACAGCGGAAAACAATGGTTGGGTTATATTTTAAAACAAATGGAAGCTGTTTTAAGAAAGGTCACGCATTTCCGGTATAAGCTGTCCGTCAACAACGTTGGGATTGACGAAGAGATTTTTGCAAAACTGCAAACAGCAGGGGTGGATCCCGCAAAAAGTATTGAACAGCTTGTTTTGGCATTTTACCGGGAGAAAAATAAAATTGTTGTGCGTGTGGATGAGAATCATTTAAGCAGGATCCGGGAAGATGCGCTTGGTACCCAACAGAAACTGATCGTTCCGGAGGAGGAACAAACGGCTGTTTTCCAATCGGAACCTTTTTCGGAAATTGCAGGTGTGTCGGAACAACCGTTCACGCAGCCGCAGAAATCACCTGCAATATCCGATGGCTGGGAAGCTTTGCGGCAAACGCTCGACGACACAGAAAGAAAAGCATTGGAGCTGGCATTGCAGGGCGATTTGGATTTCAATCGGTTTGCGGGAGAAAACGGCGTTATGCCGGAGGTGCTGGCAGACAGCATCAACGAAAAGGCGTTGGATTGCATCGGCGACAATGTATTGGAACTCCTGGATGAACTGGTCATTTACGAGGAATATAAAGAAGATTTGATAAAGATGGTGAAAGCATAATGGAAAACGCGGTACCGGCAAGGATCGCCAATATACTGTTAAATGCATTAAAAGGCGGTGTTGTGCCGCGCGTGGGACTGGAATATATCACAGTCGGGCGCAAACAGGAAATCGATGCGATCCTGCACGATATTGAAATGATCGGGGACGGCGGCGCGTCCTTTCGGTTCATTGTCGGTAAATATGGCAGCGGCAAAAGCTTTTTGCTGCAAACCATACGCAACTATGCCAATGCCAAAGGTTTTGCGGTTGTGGACGCCGACCTTTCTCCCGAACGGCGGTTTGCGGGCACGAAAGGGCAGGGGCTTGCGACCTATAAAGAGCTGATCCGCAACCTGTCCACCAAATCCAAACCCGACGGTGGGGCGCTGCCGCTGATTTTGGAAAAATGGATTTCCGGCATCCAGGCGTCGGTCAAAGCGCAAGGGGAGACGCAACAGGCAGATTTTGATCGGTTGGTAGAACAGCAGATCTATGCGGTGGCCGGTTCCTTGGAAAGCATGGTCAACGGGTTTGAATTTGCAAAGGCGGTCGTTTTGTATTGGCAGGCTTACCGGCAGGGCGACGCCGCGCTCAAATCCAATGTTTTAAAATGGTTTAGAGGAGAATATGCCACCCGCAAGGAAGCCAAAGCGGATTTGGGTATCAACTTTATCGTGACGGACGAAACATGGTATGACTTTTTAAAACTGTTTGCCGCTTTTTTGGTCGGTGCAGGCTACAAAGGCCTTTTGGTCGTGATCGATGAGCTGGTCAATATTTTTAAAATTCCCAATTCCATCACCCGGCAGAACAATTATGAAAAGATTTTGACCATGTATAACGATGTTTTGCAGGGAAAAGCAAAGCATATCGGCTTTTTGATGGGCGGCACGCCGCAATGCATCGAGGATAAATACAAAGGCGTGTTCAGCTATGAGGCGCTGCGTTCCCGACTGGCCGAGGGGCATTTTGCAACCGAAACGGTGCGTGATCTGTCGGCACCGATCATTCGGCTGCAGATGTTAACGCAGGAAGAAATGTATGTTTTGGTAGAAAAACTGCGGGACATGCATGCAGGCCTTTATCATTACACGCCGGTTTTGCAAAAGCAGGATCTCATTTATTTTCTCACGGTGGAATATAACCGGGTCGGTGCGCAGACACATATCACGCCGCGTGAGATCATCCGGGATTTTATTGAACTTGTCAATATCTTATATCAAAATCCGCAAAAGACGGTTGCCGAGATTCTGGGGAGCAACAGCTTTGAAATGGCAAAAGGCGGGATAACCGACGAAGAAATCCACAGCGAATTTTTGGAATTTGAGGTTTAAACAATGGATGTGTTCAACAGACTTGCGCCCTTTATTCAGGATTTTATTTACCAAAATCAGTGGGAGGAACTGCGCGGTATTCAGGTCGCCGCATGTGAAGTGATTTTCGACAGTGATGACAACCTGCTTTTATCATCCGGAACGGCATCCGGCAAAACGGAAGCGGCTTTTTTACCGGTGCTGACGCAGTTATATGAAAAGCCTTCCCGTTCGGTGGGGGTGCTGTATATCTCTCCGCTGAAAGCGTTGATCAACGACCAGTTCAAGCGTTTGGAACAACTGCTTTTGGATTCGCATATCCCGGTGTGTAAATGGCACGGGGACGCTTCCGTAACCAAAAAGAACGCGCTTTTAAAGCATCCGGAAGGCATTTTGCAGATCACGCCGGAATCCTTGGAAAGCCTACTGACCAACAAACGCGGCGCCTGCCTGCAGCTGTTTTCCGATCTGCGGTTTGTGATTATCGATGAGGTGCATCATTTCATGCGGGATGCCCGCGGCGTGCAGCTGTTGTGCTTGCTGGAACGGCTGCAAAAGTTAACCGGCGTTGTGCCGCGCCGCATCGGATTATCTGCAACATTGGGCGATTTATCTTTCGCACAGGACTGGTTGAACACCGGCACAGGCCGCGCATGTGCCGCGCCCGTCACACCGGAGGGGAAAAAACGCATTCGTCTGCATGTCGAGCGTTTTGTCAATCTGCACGACAAGCGGGATATCGAAAATAACGACGATAGCGACAGCCTGATCGGTACCGGCGGCGATATGGGGAACCGGGAGCATTATGAATATCTGTTCCGACAGACATTGGACAAAAAGACCATTATTTTTACCAACAGCCGGGAAGAAACCGAGCTTGTGATCGCCAATTTGAAAGAGACTGCAAAACAGCATAAAGCGCCGGATGTTTATCGGGTGCATCACGGCAATGTGTCCGCCCTGATCCGGGAAAGCACCGAAGATGAAATGAAATCCGAGGATGAAAAAATCGTCACCGGCGCCACGGTAACGCTGGAACTGGGTATCGATATCGGATCGCTCGATCAGGCGATTCAGGTCGGTGCGCCGATTTCCGTTTCCAGTTTCGCACAGCGTCTGGGCCGCTGCGGGCGGCGCGGGCAGATCCCGCAGCTTTTGTTCACCTTCGTGGAGGATATCCGTATCCATTCCGCAGACACGTTAGGACCTATCAATTGGGGTTTTATCCGCACCATTGCGATCATTGAGCTGTATCTAAAAGAACATTGGATCGAACCGATCTACCCGCACCGTCACCCTTATAATCTGTTGTACCACCAGACGATGAGCTATTTAAAGAGCAGCGGGGAATTGTCGCCTGCGGGACTGGCGCAGTTTATTTTGTCGTTGGGTTGTTTTTCGCAGATATCGCAGTCGGATTATAAGCAGCTGCTGTCCCATCTGCTTGCGATCGAGCAGCTGCAAAAGACCGAACGCGGCGGATTGATCATCGGCCGCGAAGGGGAGAAAATCGTCAATAACCATCATTTTTTAACGGTGTTTTTAACGCCGGAATATCTGCTGGTCAAGGATGAAAACCGCACGATCGGAACGGTGGATAAGGTTTATCCGGTCGGCACCCGTTTTGCGCTTGCGGGACTGACATGGGAAACAGTCGATGTAAACGTCAAATCCAAGGTGTTGTTTGTCAAGAAAGTACCGGGCATATCGGTTGTGGATTGGGACGTGGATTTTGAAATGGAGCTGCACACGGTGCTGGTGCGCAAAATGCGCAGCATTTTAAAAACAGACGTCGACTATCCCTATTTAAGCGAACGCTGTCGCGAACGGTTGATCGAAATCCAGTATATCGCCCGCAACAGCGGCATTTTGGAAAATCTGGTCACACCGCTGTCCGATCAGAAATATGCGGTTTTCCCCTGGGTGGGAACCCGGCAGCTGCTGACGCTGCACTATGCGCTATCACAAAGAAAAATCAAAAACAAACTTCCCTTTATCACCAGTATTTATCTGGAGGTTTATTTTGCGGGAACCGCAGAGGAACTGGAAGAGATCATCCGGGATATTATCGCGTCGGATTTGGATCTTTACACGTTGCCGCTGCCGGATAAAATACAGATCAAGGGAAAATACAATGAATTTATTCCGCAAAGTTTGCTGCGCAAGCAGTTTATCGAAGATTTTCTGGATTTTGACGGATTACAGCTTGTGAATGAGAAATAAAAGATAAAAAGGAAAGAGAGCCGCCGGAAAATCCCGGCAGCCCTCTTTGCGATGTTGTCGATGTATAAATTATATATGATATAGAAATATATGTCAAGGAGTTTTTTCAAAAAATATAAGATTTGTTTTTTCTGCCGGTATTTGCCGCCGATCATGGAAGTTTTTTATGTTTTTTTCTTAGTGTTTATCATGAATTTATAAAAATTGAAATTTTCTCTTGCAAAATGGTATATCTTCTGGTATAATCGTTAAGTAAATTTGATAGGGGTGTCGCCAAGCGGTAAGGCACTGGATTTTGATTCCAGCATTCGTAGGTTCGAATCCTGCTACCCCTGCCAGGTGGCGCTGGGCCCAATTTTTCGGGTTCAGCGTTATTTTTTTATCTTCTTGTTTCGCTGTATCTTTCTAGAAAAAATCAACAGTCGGTCAAACAGCTGATCGAAGCCTTTCAAAAGGCGCTTTTAAAGGATCTTTGATTTGCGCTTGCCGGTTCTCAAATGTCAAAAAGGATCATATAATGCGAATAGCTAAAAAAGAGAGAGGGAATCGTATGGCTTCCAATTTGCATTTTTTGATTCAATCCAACGTTCCGCAGCAGGTGTCCTATTATAAATCGAATTTTGGTCCGCTAAAAGCAGTGGTGCGGCTGAATGGCTATCCCCACGCAGTGCAAACGGAAATCCTCACCGCAGTCGTTGACATGGCGGCAGCAGAAAACACCCCGGCGCAGATCATCCACCATTGCATGGATAACAGTTTGCAGGGGGTCATTCTGCCGGAGATACAAGCCGGTGTTTACGGCAGCGATATTTATGCGCCGGACGAATTTTCCTATTTGGCCAGCTTTGATCCTGAGATGGTGCAGACTATACAAAAGGATCTGAAAACAGCAGGAGAAACGATGGTGCAGGCGAGAAAAATCCATGATGCGCAAGAAAAAATTTATATCAACAATATGGATTTTGCAAAGGCGGATCGGCTGGCGGATCAGATGTGCGAAAAGCTGTTAAAGGGCAGGGGAAAACGTAATCCCGCATGTGCCGTGCATCGCTTTTTCGGCGCCGCAACGGTGCAGGGAAATATCAATTATATTCCGCAGCTAACACAGGATCTTGCGAAACGCTATTTTATCAAAGGACGGCCGGGTACCGGTAAATCGACCTATTTAAAGAAAATTGCAAAAACGGTTTTGGCGCACGGTTATGATGTGGAAATCTACCATTGTTCGTTTGATCCAAACAGTTTGGATATGATAGTAGTACGGGAACTGGACGTCTGTCTTTTTGACAGCACCGCGCCGCATGAATATTTTCCGACGCTGCCCGCAGACGAGGTCGTTGATCTGTATGCGCTGTGCGTGACGCCCGGTACCGACGAAACATACAGCGACGAGCTTTCCAATCTGGAGAAGAAGTATAAGGAAATGGTCCAATTGGGTATGGAATCAGTGCACAACGCCAAGCAAACGGTCGATGCGTTTGATCATGCATTGCCCAAATTGGATGCAACGCAAATAAAAGTCATTCAAAATTCGATTATCAAACAAATATTTTAAAAACAGCAAAACATCCCTTTTATTGGGATGTTTTGCTGTTTTTACCAATTTTAAGCAATGCTATTTTGTTATTTGTCGGACATGGAAGATTTATTCCGGTTGAAAAAGAAGAAAAGGCACGATATAATAATAACAAATCAGCATGTACTGTTTAGAATAATAGTTTAAACAAAAATCCCCCGACAAAACTGCCGGGGGCCGGTATCTCAGAAGACGGAAAATTCCGAGATCATTGGGATGCCTGATTATTTGGAGTAGAAATATTTATAGAAGATCGGATAGCTGGAAAGCAGCTGCTGCAGATTGGTGCGGGAATTGGAACCCGGATCCAGAATGGTAAACTGGGAAGCGGACAATGTGTTGCCGCCGGTATAGCCGGTGATGACAACCCAGTGCTGCTGGCCGTTGGATTTTTTCGCACCGAATAAAACGGGGTTTCCTTTTGAAAGCTGTTGATAAATTCCCTTTAAGTCGGAATCAAAAACAACCTGATAATGGCTCGGCCAATACACATTGCCGGAAGCCGAGTAGCTCAATTGTTTGGACATTGCGTCCGGATAGATCGTTTTGCCGGTGCGGTGGGATTCCATCATAGCGATCGCCGTTGTTACACAACCGATCTGTGCAATGGTTTTTCCGGATTGACCGATTATAACGTTTGCCCAGCGGGGATCAGTCTGCTTAAAGTTTGGGACATTCAGGGAAATCGGCGCATATGTCTGGCTGCTTTTTTCCGATAAATACTGACTGCTGACATAACCGGTCTTGACACCATGATACAGAACGCGGCTCCATCCGTTGCTTTTAGAAAGCACAATCACGATTTCACCTTTGGCAAGTCTGTCCGCAATGGAATAGGACGTGCCGGCTCCGGTTCTGACGTTCAAGTTTCCGGATTGTGTCTGCACGGTAGCGGGGGTACCCGATACCGTTTTTATATAATCAGCATGACAGTAACCGTATTTTCCTTTGGCGTATTCTACATACCACCAGGAACCGGATTTGGACAGCAGCGTGACATAGCTGCCTTTATTTAAGGAAGCCACGACCGAAGAGCTCGTCGACTGACTGCTTCTGACATTGAGCCGTCCGCTGGAGGTGGCGATTGTTCCGGCAGAGGAATTCAGCGTTGCCGCTTGTGCCGTTGTGGGAACAGCCAGTACGCTGCAGCTGATAACGAATGCAAATAGAATGGATAAGAATTTTTTCATTGATTCACCTCGATTGTTTTATATCCGTCGATGCTATTATAGCAATGGTTATACGTTTTGACAATACTCCAAATTCTGAAAAACAAACCGGAAAATGCTGACGCAAACATTAATTTTTTCAAGATATTGACATTTGGATTTTTTGCATGTAAAATAGTACATAAAATGGAGTGATATAAACAAATAAAGGAGCCAATGTTCTATGCCGACAGATCATGACCCCGGTCGTGCGATCCGTGAACTGCAAAAATATAAAGAACGGTTGACCGCTGCATTAAAAGTGTCCGGAATTTGTGTGTTTGAAGTGGATCTAAAACAGCAGTTATACACTTTTTTTGAAAACGCAGAGGATATTTTCGGCGTTTCCGGTGAAAGTATTTTAAAAGATGTGCAGGTATTCAGCCGTTTGGATCCGGATACCTATCAGAAAAAAATTTCAGAATATTTTTCGCATCCGGATGACCGAAAGGTAATTAGCGCTGCCTTTCAGAGTATTTTCAAAGGCGAGGCAACATCCTATCAGGCGAGGATGAAGGCCGGAAATTCCAGTTATATCTGGTGCAAAATCGATGTTACGCCGGTTATGGAAAACGGTGTTCCGACACGTATGATCGGTGTGGTTACGAATATCGACGACATGAAAACCAAAACTGTGCTTTATGAAAAACAGTTGAAGCTGGACGGTTTTACCGGTTTGTATTCCAAGCGATCATCGTTTGATATGATGCGGGAGGCGATTGCCAAAGAATCGGAGAAAAAACACGCAGTGGTGGTTTTTGACGTTGACGGTTTTAAAAATATCAACGACACCTATGGTCATACTGCCGGCGACGCGGTGCTGCAATCTGTGTCGGAACGGTTGAAAGAATGGTTTTATTCTTTTGGGATCATCGGCAGATTCGGCGGCGACGAATTTATTTTACTGTTTAAAGACCTGCCGCCGGACGATGGTTGGTTGCCGCGGCAGCTGCAGTTGCTGCAGCAAAACGATGATAACGATTATCATGCGACAAAAAGCATCGGCGTTTCCCTTTATCCGGACGATGCAAAAGATTTTGAAACACTGTTTCAAATGGCGGACAGGGCAATGTATTATGCAAAACAGCACAGAAGCGGCTGTGTATTTTATAAAGATATAAAGGAAAACAGGCTTTGAAATTGCACAAAGCCTGTTTTCTTTATTGATAATGAAGCAGCGGCTGCGGACCTTTCAGAATCTGGCGGTCGACAAACAGACTGCGGTCTTCACGTGTAGCGATCAACCATTTGACAAGCGTGATCTGATTGTTTTCGATTTCGATCGCCGTCATGCCACGTGGATGCACACAGCTCCCGTCATTGAAATAGTATCCCTCCCCGGGATTTGGAAAAACAGGACGATGCGTGTGTCCTGCGATCATGATTTGTTGTTTTTTCTTTGCAAATTTTGCGAGTCCCTTTTCGATTTTATCTTTCTTTTCATTTGCTCTTGCAGCGCCGACCGGCGCTATGAAACCGACTAATTCCAACGGACGCCAAAAATAACGGACCAGAAATCTTGCAAGCGGCCACAATGTATCGTTTAATAAATCGCCCTGGTGTCCATGCACCAGGAATAAGCGTTGTTTTGTGGATTTTTCCTCTAAAATCAGGCTTTCTACAATCTGGATGTCCGGGAATAAAGGCTGAAACCGGTTGGACATATCACAATAATACCGCGTGCAGTGCTTTTTTAAAAAGGACGGCCGACTTTTGACAATATCGTGATTGCCATACAGCATATACAGCCGCCCTTGTTTATACATCCGGGACAGCAATGCAAAGGCGTCGCTGTGTATGTTGATGATCTGCTTCATGTTCCGGTTTTCCCAGAGTTCGTCGCCGTCGCCCAGTTCAATATAGGTGAATCCGTTTCGGTCATAGTAGTCCATTGCACCGTAAAACAGGTTTTGATTTTTTAAAAAATTGTCGCCGATATTACCCTGACCGCGGTGACAGTCGCTGATCAAAACAAATTTGGAACGATGGTCAAACGGAATCACCTGCGCTTTTTGATAGGCTGCTTCCAACCGCCTTGCTACCTGCGACATGACGACCCCTCGCCATTATCGCACGGATCCGTGCAGCCCGGTTGCATCCGAGTCGGCACCGACCGGCAGCACCTTTGGATTGGTCTGCATCCGCATGGGATACAGTGTTGGGGACAGCAGGGGGGACACGGCGGACATGGTCCGCAGGGATTACAGGGCCGGCACGGCGGACATGGTGTTGGTGCAGGCGGTTCGGGATCCGGTCCGGGTGTGGGATATTTCCCATGGATCAGATCCAGCAGCCATCCAAACGCATCAAAAAGCGCTTTTGAATATAAGGAGTGCAGGAAAAAGTGATACAGCTGTGGCAGCATGGCTTTGATATATTCGAGTTTATCCATGGTTTGCGGATAGTCACGTGTTACAAAGTTGAACAAATTGCAATTGTTTTTATTTGTCTGCTGCACAACCGCTGCAGAAACGCCTTCCTGCGCTGCCGGCTGTTTGGTATGCGGCGTTGTATAGTGAATCGAAACAGTCGTTCGCCGGACGGAAAATTCACGGCGCGTATAGCCGACTGCAATTAGAGCGTCGGTGAATGCGCGGCACATTTCGCTGTTTGGAAATGTGATTTTTGCATCCATTATCAATGTGTCTGTTTCGGAGAATTCACCCAATTTAAAGGCGGTGATCCACCAGTGCAGTGCAGACCGTTTCAGCAGGACTTTCCGATTTTTGCGCAGCACAAACGACAGCGGCATCCGTTCCGCATCGGTCACAGCCTCATAAAACGTTCCGGTGAATTTTGTCGATTGAACGTCCGGGCGCGTTGTGTTATAAATACCGATTTCAGCGCCGGTCGTGATTCCGTATTGTCCTTTCCAAAGCTCGATCAGCCAGCGTTTTCCGCCATAGGAAAAGGTGATGGGCTCGCAGTCCATAATCATATTGAAGGTGGGGGATGCTTCGTCATATAACCGGCAGTAACCCGCCTTACGCTGCCATGCGTCCATCAAAGAATAAAAATAATCGCCTTTTGGTTCATATGCAAATCCGACAGGTTCAAGATCTGCATTTAATTTTTCCAATTGTTTTGCCTTGTCTTGTGTGGGCTTGAATTTGACCTTTCGCAGGATGAAAACAACGGCGAAAATCAAGATAGCAGCCGCCACAATGCCAAGAATAATGAATAATAGTGTCATAACCTCCATCCTTTCTCTTTCTACCACATTGTATTCCGGCTGAAAACAAAAGGTGAAAGGGAAGTCCATTCCCGGCATTTTTATTGAAAAGAAATGGAAAGTGTGATACGATATTCAATATGGAGGATTGGAAAATGGGAAAAATCATTCTGTTTGATTTATATGACACGCTGCTGCGCGGCATTTTCTTTTCGTTTGACAGCGGACTGGAATATTTATATGACCATGTGTTTTGCAGCGCCTGCACAAAACAGATGTTTGATCATTATGCAAAACAGATGAAACCGCTGTATGACCAGCGTGCGGCCACCAATAAAGAAATTTTCTTTATCCGGCAGGATTATCCGTTTTTATGCGAAAAATGCCATGTCAAGCCGGTGCAGGACACACCGGAACTGGAATATCAGGTGATGAACAGCATGCAGCGGTCGGTTTTGCCGGATGCCGTTTTGGCTGCGCTGAAACGACTGCAAGACAAACACACAAAAATGTATATTTTAACAAACAGCATTTTTTCGGCGAACGCGCAAAAAAGACTTTTGCGGGAATTTAAAATCGACGGTTATTTTTGTGATCTATTTTGCAGCGCCGATTTCGGGTATCGGAAACCGGATAAACGTTTTTTTGATTATGCGGTAACAAATATTTTAAAAGAAAATCCCGACTGCACAAAGAAAGATATTGTGTTTATCGGAAACGATTACCGGTCGGATATGCACGGCGCTGTTTTGGCCGGGCTACAGGCGATCTGGTATAATATCAATCATGAAGAAAACGTTGATCGTTTACCGATCCGGCAGTTTGCCGATTGGGATCAGATTGGATAAAGACAACGCATAAGATACCTTCAACAGTGTATATACTAACAAAAACGGAGGGATCATGATGAAACACATTTATTATAACGGTGATGTGTTGACACCAAAGGGTACTGCACAGGCGGTTTTAGCGGAAAACGGGTGGATTCGGGCGGTCGGAACAAAAGAAGATATCCTGCCAATGCAGGATCCAAACACGCAGCTGTTTGATTTGCAAGGATGCACCCTTATGCCCGGATTTATCGACGCGCACAGCCATTTGTCCGCTGTGGCAAACGGAATGCTGCAGCCATCTTTAACAAATTGCAGAAATTTTGATGATGTGGCAAGCACACTGGAAGCCTTTGGGCGGCAAAACAACATCAAAAGCGGCGAATGGATCTTGGCAAAGGATTATGACCAAAACAGGCTGCAGGAACAATCCCATCCGCCGCGACAGCTGCTCGATCAGGTGTTGCCGGAAAATCCCGTCGTGCTGCAGCACACTTCCGGGCACTGCGGCGTTTTCAGCAGCCTTGCACTGCAAAAACTTGGGATAACAGAGCAGACAAAAGCGCCAAGCGGGGGAACAATTGAACAAAAAAACGGTGTTTTGACCGGTTTTATGGAGGAAAACGCATTTGTTTCTTTTATTAAAAAAATACCGATGCCGGATGCAAACACATTGACCGATTGTTTGATCAAAGCGCAAAAGCTTTATTTTTCCTATGGGATAACAACAGCGCAGGAGGGGATGCTTGCCAAAGAATTGCTGCCGTTGTATCAGACGGCGGTTGGGAAAAATGCATTGCTGATGGATGTTGTCGCTTTTCCCGGACCACAGGATTTAGCATTTGTCGAAAAACAATTTCCCGATCATTTGATGCAATACCGGAACCGGTTGAAAATCGGCGGTATTAAAATTTTTACCGACGGTTCGCCGCAGGTGAAAACAGCATGGATGCGAACGCCTTATCTTGGCGGGACCGATTGCGGCTACGGTGTCATGTCGGATGCAGATGTTTTGCAGGCGGTGCAGCAGGCAGCGAACAGGCACATGCAGATTTTGTGCCATTGCAACGGCGATAGAGCCTGCGAGCAGTTTATAAAGGCTGTCGCAAACGTTCCGGCGGCGCAGCAATTGCGGCCGGTCATTGTGCATGCGCAGTTTTTAGGGGCAGATCAGTTAGAAGCCGTTGCCCGGCAGCATATGATTCCATCGTTTTTTGTTGCGCATGTCTGGCACTGGGGAGATGTGCACATCAAAAATGTCGGCAAACAGCGTGCTGATTTGATCAGTCCTGCGATGTCCGCATGCAAACATCACATTTTATTTACCTTTCACCAGGATGCGCCGGTGATCCAGCCGGATATGTTTGAAACCATCTGGTGTGCGGTCAACCGGGAAACTTCACATGGCGTTGTTTTGGGGAAAAGTGAACGCATTGGTGTGAAAGACGCGATCGACGCGGTAACGATCAATGCCGCTTATCAATATTTTGAAGAAAAGGAAAAGGGAAGCATTGAACCGAGCAAAAAAGAAAATCTGATTGTGGTGTCGCAAAATCCATTGAAAATTCATCCGGCTGATTTGAAAGATATCAAGGTTCTCAAAACCATTCGTGAAGGCGAAATTATGATGGAAGCATAATTAAAAAACAGTGCAGCAAAAGCTGCACTGTTTTTTATCATTGATGGGAGATTGTGAATCCGAACGATAACGGTTGATCGGAAGGATGCAAAAATTCGGGATGGATCGGTGCGCCCCAGGTGTTGTCGCCGCCCACACCGCTGATAAAGCCGTTGATAAAGCCGTGCACGCAATAGGGCTTTGGCAGATAAACTGAATAATCCGCACATTCGATCTCCTGCGGTGTATAGTAAGATGCGCCGATGTTCAAAGGCGTATCGCAGGTGATTTTCAAGGTATCAACATCGCTGCAAAAGACAAAATACCGCACATCGCAGTGGCTTCCGTTTTCCTGCGGGCGCAGATAATTTGTGAAATTCTCTTTCACGGTGCTTTGATAAATGCCAAGCTTTCCGCCGGTTTTGCGGTCGGGATAGGTTTCCTTAGGGCCGCGTCCATACCACCGGATCTTTTCAAATCGTTTTTGCAAAGACAGCATAAATCCGATCGCCGGAACGTTCGGAAGACCGGCAACACCGTTATAGGTGCAGGCAATGTGCATATCGCCGTTTGGCATGATCGTATAGGTGACCGGAACGGTCAATTCGGTATCAAACAACGGTTTATACACAATGCGCACGACCGCGTTTTCACCGACCATTTCACTTTCCATGGAAAGGTACCGGCAAAAAACGCCTGCATTTTTCCAGATATGGCTTTTATAATCGGTTTCATTACCGCGCTCATTGTCCACCATCGCACGCCAGAAATTCAGTTGCAGCGGTGCGTGCAGCATTTCCCGTCCCTTGTATTTATGGGAGATCAGACATCCGTTTTTCTCAGAAAAAGTATAGGAAAAGTCTTGACCGAGAATACCGGTCATTGGGGTGCGTTGGTTGCAAAGAGACAGTGCTTTGACCGCACTTGTAGACGGGCAGGCAATCGGTATGTCGGAAGCGGGGAGAACATATTGTCCAAATGCAACCTCTTCTCCTTTTTTGGCATAAGGTGTGTCCTGTTTGAAACACATGCTGACCGTCACGACAAGCTCACCTGACGCTTTCGGGAGTTGATAAGGGATTTCACAGGAAGCGCCGGGCGCCAGATCAACGGATAACGGCGTCGTTTGAATGGGTTTCCCATCCTGCAAAACGGTACATGTAAAGGCAAAGGTATTTAAATTGGTGAAATTGTATCTGTTTTTAATATAGACCGAAGAATCCGACGGCACGATTTCAACAAATGAATAGCAGGCTTTGACCTCCTGCATTTTCGGCGTGACCGTCCGGTCGGCAAAGACAAGTCCGTTGCCGCAGAAAGTGGTTTCGCTGGCATGATCAAATGCGCCGCCATAGGCTAAATATTCCCGCCCGTCTTCGGTTTTCGTGATAAGCGCCTGATCGATATAGTCCCAAATAAAACCGCCGAGGTATCCATCGTATTTTTTGTGCAGATCGGTGTATTTAAACAGATCGCCGCAGGAATTGCCCATTGCATGTGCATATTCCACCGCAAGATACGGTTTGTCCTTGTTTTCTTCCAGATGCTTTGCAATCCCGTCCGGATGCCAATACATGGCGGAAAAAATATCCGATATGTATCCCATGTTTTTATAACCGTGCATAACCCCTTCGTAATGCATGAAACGGGAGGTATCGATTTCTAAAATGCGGTTGCGCATTTTTTCAAAGTTTTCGCCGTCATAGGATTCATTTCCCAGCGACCAGGAGATAACGCAAGGGTGATTTTTGTCCCGCATGACCATGTTTTCGGCACGCTGGACAACCGCCTCCGTCCAGAGCGGGTTGCCGGACGGAATGGCAAAATCGCTGCTGTCCATATCATAACGCCAGGAGCCGTGGGTTTCCAGATTGGTTTCATCCATGACATACAAACCGAACCGGTCGCACAGTTCATAAAAATAGGGATGGTTGGGATAGTGCGAGGTGCGAACGGCGTTGATATTGTTGCGCTTCATGGTGATCACATCGGTTTCCATGTCTTTCCGACCGATGGCGCGTCCTGAAAAACAACTGAATTCATGCCGGTTCACACCGTGAATCTCCAATTTTTGTCCGTTGATCAAAACCATGTTGCCCTGGACTTTGATTTCCTTGAAACCGACAGCATAGGAAACCGTTTCATTTTTATCTTCGATTTGCAGCGTATATAAATGCGGGAGTTCACAGCTCCACAGCCGCACATCCGGCACTGCAAACGGTATGCGCACAACTGCGGTTTCGTTTGCGGGAATTTGAATTTGTGAATCTGTTTGAAAAGCATTGTCCAACCGAACAGAAAAAGCGTGTGTGACAGGGGCGGACGTTGTGTTTTCAAAGGAAAGCTCCAGCGTCGCGTTCGCGGTTTGATAATCCTCCGATAAGGTATATTTCAAGAAGAAATCCTGCAAATAGACCGGATTGGTGCGGTAGAGAACAACGTCCCGGAAAATACCGAACAAGCGCCAGAAATCCTGATCTTCCAGCCATGTGGCAGTTGAATAGCGGAACACTTTCACCGCTAACCGGTTATTTTTCGTGCGAATATAGTTTGTCAGATCAAATTCGGCAGGGGTGAAAGAATCCTCACTGTAACCGATATATTCGCCGTTTAGATACAAGCAAAAAGCGGTTTCCACGCCTTGAAAACAAATGACCTTCCGGTCGGTGTCCGCCCAGCTTTCCGGCAGATCAAAATCCAGAACATAATAACCGGTCGGTATATCTTCCGGAATTTGCGGCGGTGTGAGATTTTCTCTGGCATTGAAGGTAAAGCCGTGATTGACATAATAGGGCTTATGTTCGCTGTTTAAATCGATCTCGGCGGGTACCGGAATGCTGTCCCAGTCCTGCAGATCATAGTCCGGCTGTTCAAAGCCAGAAAATGCGTCCTGCCTTTTTGCATAGCGGAATTTCCAGTCGCCGTTGAGCAAAAGCGCGACCGGATTTTCCCCGGTGAACATCTCCGCCTTATCGGTGCGCAGATTGGTATGCGGCGGCAGGACGTTTTGCTGAAAAATTTGTGGATCCTTTAAAATAGCTAAATCAAATTGGTTCATTCTTCTTTCTCCTTAAAGTTTAAATTTCTGATTTTCCAAAACAAGCGGAACATCCTTTTTCAGCGGATAACTGCCGCCGTTCCATAAAAGCGTGCCGCCCGCGGCTGTTGATAAAACGGTGAGTTTTTCGTTTTCAAAAGCAATTTCCACTTTTCCGCAAGGCAGCGGAACGGTGCCGGAAAAGGTGCGATAAATGCCGCAGTTGGGTTCCACATTGAAAGTCCGGTAGGCCGTGTCTGTCGGATAAACACCAAGGCAGTACCGCCCCAGCAGATAGATCGGTCCCGCGCCCCAGGCGTGGCACAGCGATTTCCCGAATTTTGCGCCATACATAGCATAGTGTGCATCACCGGATTCCTTTAGATCATATTGTTCCCAAACCGTTGTCGCGCCAAGTTTTATCATACCGCCCCAATAGGAAGAGATGAATGCTTGCGCTTTTTCAAGATAACCGCATTTGCAAAGGGCGGACAGTTCAAAGAATTTGAAAAACGGCGTTGTGATTTCCGGCAGCGTCGGGTTCAGCAACACATTTTGGATCAGCTGCTTTTGCTTATCCTTATCTACAAAGTCAAACAAAAGTGCAAACACATTAGCATGCCGGGAAACGTGGTTGTTACCGGAGGTATAGCAATCGATAAAGCATCCTTTTTGTTTATCCCAAAAGCGGTCGATCACTTTTTGCTGCAAAAGATCCGCTTGTTGCAGCAACGTTTTATTTTCTTCATCGCAAAGAGCGCTTAATGCAAACATTGCCTTGTGTGTTTTCCAAAGCAGGATCTGTTCCGCGCACAGCGGTCCGCTTTTATCCATGTCCGCCCAGTCGATAAACACCCAGTCGCCGGGGCGTTCACAGACCAATCCGTCACTGTCCAGCCGTTCGCAAATAAAAGCATATAATGCTTGCAGGCGGTCATAGATGCTGCGGACAAAAGCGACATCTCCGGTCAGATGATAATAATCGTAAACACTGATGATCAAATAGGCGGAATAATCGTTGATGGTGTTGATATGCTGCGCATAGGGCGGTTTGCCGAGCAGGCCGATGATGGTGCGTTTGATGATCTGCGGGTCGAAATGCAAATAGGCGTTCACCATAAAAGACTGGTAAGCGTCGCCGGACCAGACCCAGCGGTCCCGTTTGATGCCGTCCAGATAAAATTCGCGGGAATTGAGTTCAAAGGTATACCGGCAGACATCCCAGATTTGATTGATCAGCGGATCGTTGCAGGAAAAAGCGCCTTTTTGTTCAAGCGGCAGATATTCATAATCGGCTGTTAAATGCACGGCTGCTTTGCTTTTGATCCATATGTAACGAAAAGCACGCGGGGGGCGTTGATATTGTGATTGCCCCAAAAGCGTTTCCCGCAGGATCGCGTTATCCGGGTCCAGCGCTTCCGCTTTGGATTCACCGTAGACCAGCAATATATCGGCTGCCGGATCTTTGCAATCGAGTATTAGCCGGGCAAAGGTTTCTTTTCCAAAATCATAGAGCATGCCGCCGTTTATCGATTCGGTGCAAACAGGGCTTAATGTTTGATAGGAAAAAGGGAAGATTTCAATGTTATCGCCGGCGTTTGTAAATGCAGGAGAACAACCGACCGGCATAAAGGAATTACCCATCGCGCAGGCAGTCCAGGACGCGTCGGTTTTGAGATCGGGACTGTCGATAAAAATGCCGGGCAGTCCTGCGGTTTTTGTGATTTGCACCAGCACGTCATAATTGCCGGCGGCAATCGCAATATCCATGTTCACGGGATATTTTTGCGCGCCGAACCACACCATGCCGGAACCGTTGGTGACCACGCGCAGTGTCGTGTCTTTCGGGATCGTGCAGGATGTTTTGAAATCGACCCGCGGATAGGGCGCGGACAGGTTCCACAGGCAGGGATAATCGCATCCCATATCTTCGCGGCGGGAATTGAGTAAAAGATAATGGTAAATTTCAAATTCACCATAATACCAGATCCATTTTGCAGATTTCATTTTTAAACTCCTTTTTTAGAAAGTATTTTTGTGAAAAGCAGGGGATAAACAGTGCCCGCAAAGAAAACAACGAGGAAATACCGAACAGAGTCGGCGACAGGATGGGTGAAGTGGATAAAACCGAAAAGGGATTTCAGACCGCTTCGGATCAAAATCAGGAGAACGAACCCGATAATAACCTTTAAAAATTGGTATTTCAATGGTGCTTTGGTTTGAAAATGGATGTATTTTTCGTCAAGATAATAGACCGGCAGGAACGCGAGCAGTGCGCCAAGCAGGGTATAGGCGCTTTTTACTCCGCTTTCATAATTGTGTATATCCAGGTCAGCGGGAAAAGCATAAAATTCAACGAACAAAAGAAAAGCTACTGCGAGCGCCAGCATAACAAAAATCAAAATATACATCAGGTGCGGTTTCTCCCGAATGCGGTCGATGATCGGTTTGAACGCAAAGATCAAAACAAGAGCGATCAGAACCGAAACGCCGACATCTTTTAACGTGTGCACACCAAGATACATACGCGACAACGGCACCAATACCGCTAAAATGACGCAAATAATGCAAAACGATTTCCATTTTTTATTGTAATAAGCGGCGCCGCCAAACGTGCCGACGGCGCTTTGCGTGTGGCCGCTGGGAAAAGAATAACCGCCAGCACCGGCCCTTGCGCTTTCCACAATGGTAAATTCTTTATCGAGCACCCAGGGACGGGGAATCCGAAACCATAGCTTCAAAAACTGATTGATCAGGGTGCCTAAAAAACCGACAGTCAGTATATAATAACCGAAGTATTTGTCCACACACCAAAAAATCGTGACGGCAAAAGCTAAAAAGACGATTTCATCACCGGCATAGGTGATCACACTCATGATCATATCTAAAACAGGATTGCGAATGCTTTCGAGCAGTTTTAAAAATTCCACAATCAAACACCTCCAAACAAATCCAGTCCCATTTTATGCTGCATTTGATAAAACAAATGCACCGGGAACCCAACGACGTTAAAATAGCAGCCGTTGATGGAACGAATCCACAAAGCCGCCGTTCCCTGGATCGCATACCCGCCGGCTTTATCATAGGGTTCGTTTGTGTTGATATAGCGTTCCAATTCGCCGGGAGGAATCCGGTCAAACTGAACCTGTGTCTCGGCATAATCGGTGAGAATTTGAGAACCGTGGCACAATGTCAGTCCGCTGATAACGGAATGTGTTTGTGCAGACAGCAGCTGCAATGTCCGGCGCGCATCCGCTTTGTCTTGCGGTTTTCCGAAAATCTGATTTTTGAAAACCACAATTGTATCCGCACCAATGACCAGCGCATCTTTTCCGGACAGCTTTTCGGCGACCGCCAGAGCTTTTTTGCGGCTGAGCTGCATGGCCACATCTTCAGGATTTTGTGCGTGATCCCAGCTTTCATCCGTTTCCCTCGTGATGATTTGAAAGGATAAGCCTAAATTTTGCAAAATTTCCTTTCTGCGCGGGGAATGGGAAGCTAAAATAATTTCCATTTTTTCATCAACTCTTTCAAATGTCATTTTATTATAATGTCTGTTGAAAGTCAACGTTGTTTTCACTAGTTTTTTCATTGTTTTTTTGTGCTTTTTATGCATTGCTTTTTAACGCCGCATGTGGTTAAATAGTTTTAAAATTTTGTATTTTAAGGAGAAAGAAAAAATGAAAAAAGCAGTGTCTTTGATTTTAGCGTTTTCATTTTTGTTGTCTATGTTTGTTGGTGTGTCTGCGACAGCTTCTGCGGAAGGGACCGGCACCACTTATTATGTGGATGCCGATGCCGGTAATGACGCCGCAGCAGGTACCAGTGAAGCAACAGCATGGAAAACGCTTGATAAGGTCAATGCAACCACATTTGAACCCGGTGATACCATTTTGCTCAAACGCGGCAGCATTTGGACAGACAGTTTTTTGTGGCCAAAAGGATCCGGTGAAGCGGACAATCCGATCACTGTCACATCTTATGGCGACGAATCTTTGGATAAGCCGACGGTGATTGCCAGAAATCCGGAGGGTGCCGGCGCGCCGCTTGAAAATTCGGTTATTTATCTTGAAAATCAGGATTTTGTCGTGATCGATGGAATCAAAGCAATCAATATGAGCACCGGAACCGACAGCATGTATGGCATTCGTTTGCTCTCGAAAGACGGTTATCGTTCCGAAGGTTGTGAAATCAAAAATTGTTCCGTTTCCGGTAACACTGATATTGACTGGAAAGGGAGTTCAGAGCAGCAGGGACTGCTTGGTATTTACGCCGGACATTATAATTATTGGGGTTATATTGAAAGCGTTCTGATTGAAAATAACGAGGTCACCAATTGCAAGGATAGCGGTATTGTTGTCGACGGCGCTTATGGCGGCTGCAATTCAGACGGCAGCATTAACGAGCAGTCTGCGACCAACGTGGTTGTCAGAGGCAACTATTTATATAACATCGGAAAAGACGGCATCAAAATGCTCAACACCAATCAGCCGTTGGTGGAATACAATGTTGTGAATAATTCACATTCCTATGCGGACGAGTCTTATCATGTTGCGATCTGGGCCTTTTCTTCCTACAATGCGGTATTCCAGTTTAATGAGGCATATAATACCAAAACAACTTATGATGCACAGGGATACGACTGTGATTATCAGAGCTATTATACCACGTTCCAGTATAACTACAGCCATGACAACCAAGGTGGATTTATGCTGATCTGCACGGAACCGCAAAACTGGGACGGCGGGGTGGCCTATAACGTTGGATCGGTCGTGCGCTACAATGTTTCGGAAAACGATGCAAACCGGACGTTCACTTTGACCGGTCATATTCAGGATACTAAAATTTATAACAACACGATCTACACCGATGCTGGTGTTTCGGAATATTTTGTGTATACATTTTCCAGAGATAATCAGACTTGGGCGCGCAACACGGAATTCAAAAATAATATTCTGTATTTAAACGGCGGCGGTGAAGTTTCCTGGAACAGATGCAGAGGCACTGTGTTTGAAAATAATATCATTTATGGCGATATGGCGGACAAACTGCCGAAAAACGACAGTGAAGGCGGCGATTCCGACAGGGTCGATGCCAGAAACAATCTGTATGTCGATCCGCAGCTTGCCGATCCGGGTAATGCCGGCGAGGGAATCGAAAACTGTGTGGCGTATCAAATCAGCGAAGATTCGCCTGCGGTCGACGGCGGCGTGTATATTGAAGACAACGGTGGACGAGACTTCTTTGGAAACGATATTTCCAAGGATGCAACGCCTGCGATCGGCGCACATCAGATTGACGGAGAATTGACAGCGGCCGGCGATGTGAACAGTGATCTGTCCATTAACGCCAAAGACTCTTTGCTGCTGCGGCAGTATAATGCGAGATTTGATGTCACGCTGGATACTTCCATTGCGGATGTTTATCAGGACGGTAAAGTCAACGGGAAAGATTCGCTGCGGCTGCGGCAGTATATCGCGGGATATGACGTGACGCTCGGCGAATAGATTTGGTCTTGTTTTTTTCACAAAAGAATAGTATAATAGGAATGCTTGTTGGAATATCGTTATTCTGCGGGCATTCCTTATTCTTTTATTCCTGTCAGTTAAGGGGGCGCAGATTTATGCAGGTCGAATATGAAGATCCCAGAAAAACAGAACGGCGGGATCTTTTGCGCACCGGCTCTATTCTCGGTGTTGCCATGCTGCTCATCACTGTTTTGAATTATGGGATTTCGATATTGTATTATATCGTCATGCAAAATGTGTATGGTTATTCGGGACAGCAGGCTTATGAACTTGCAATGACCAATGAATTTGTCAATAATGGTCTGAACGCCATTTTGTCATTCAGCGCGTTTGTGCTGCCGTTTTTATTTTGTGCGCTCATTTTAAAAATAAATATCAAAAAGTGTTTTTTTGAACGGATTCAAACGACGCCGCTAGTGTCGTTATTGTGCGTTTTGTTTGGGTTAGGCATGGCGATGGTCGGCAACATCGTTTCGGGCATTGTTGCTGATTTTTTCAAAATTTTCACCCATTCACAGCCAGTTCAGCCTTCATCGGGAGACGGTGTATTTTCCAGCGGTTTTGAAATGATTTTCGCGCTCGTTTGCACCGCGCTGATACCGGCTTTATTTGAGGAATTTGCGTTCCGTGGCGTTATGTTGCAGGCACTTTGTAAATACGGTGACGGCGTTGCCATTGCTGTTTCTTCTTTGGCGTTCGCTTTGATGCACGGCAATTTTTCGCAAATTCCTTTTGCACTGATTTTAGCTTTCGCGCTTGGTACGATCACTGTGATTACAGGGTCGGTTGCTCCGGCGGTCATTGTGCACCTTGTTAATAATTGCTTTGCCTTTTGTTCCGCCTATATGCAGGCCAAAACCATTTCCAATCTTGCGCTGGCAATGTTAGCGCTCGGATTTGTAGCAATATGGGTGCTTGGTAAAAAAGGCTGTTTTCGGACAATAAAGGATGTTCCGTCCTTTTATAGCAGAAGCACTAGATCTGCCCTTGTTTTGGTTTCTCCCGTTATGTTGTTGTCAATTTTGCTGTTTTTGTGGCAGGCTTTTTCCATGATGGTGCAGATGTAATATGGAACAATATGAATCTTATATGCGGCAGGCGCTGGAACTTGCCAAAGAGGCTTTTGATGCCGGAGAGGTACCGGTCGGCGCCGTTGTGATCTATGATGGAAAAGTGGTTGGACGCGGCCGCAACCGGCGGGAAGCTGATAAAAACGCATTGGCACATGCAGAAATTGAGGCGATTAATCAAGCCTGCCGGACACGCGGCGGTTGGCGGTTGTTTGATTGTGAACTGATTGTGACGCTTGAACCCTGTCCGATGTGTGCCGGCGCGATCATCAATTCGAGAATCAAAAAGGTGGTTTACGGCGCAAGGGATCCAAAGGCGGGTTCGGTGCAGTCGGTTTTATCGCTGTTTGACTATCCATATAACCACAAACCGCAGGTGCAAGGCGGTGTTTTGCAAACGGAATGTTCGCAAATTCTAACCTCATTTTTTAAAAATCTTCGGAATAAAAAATAATCCGCTGCAGCGGTTTTCGTAAAAATGTTTTAGATCGTGATGAAAGGAAAAAAGAAATGAAACTTGGAATCGTAGGCTTGCCGAATGTCGGAAAATCAACTTTGTTCAATGCAATCACCAATGCGGGTGCAGGCGCTGCCAATTACCCATTTTGCACAATTGAACCCAACGTTGGGGTGGTAGCGGTTCCGGATGAACGGTTGGATCGCTTGGCGGAAATTTATCATCCGGATAAAGTCACACCGGCGGTCATTGAATTTGTGGATATTGCCGGTCTTGTCAAAGGGGCTTCTAAGGGAGAAGGACTTGGCAATAAGTTTTTGTCCCATATCCGGGAAGTGGATGCGATCGTGCATGTTGTCCGCTGTTTTGAAAACACCGACATTGTGCATGTGGAAGGCAGCATCGATCCGGCACGGGATATTGAAACAATTGATTTGGAATTGATTTTCTCGGATATGGAGCTGGTTGCCCGCCGCAAAGATAAAACGGCAAAGCTATTAAAAGGCGATAAGTCGCTGCAGGGCGAAATGGATTTTCTAAACCGGCTGACAGCGCATTTGGAATCGGGAAAATCCGCCCGTTCATTGGAATGCAATGAAGACGAACAACTGATTTTAAAATCTATTGCACTGTTGTCTTCAAAACCGGTGATCTATGCCTGCAACATGAGTGAAGATGATTTTGTTTCCGGCATTGAGCAAAATACCTTTTATCAGCAGGTTCAAAAGATCGCAGCAGCGGAAAATGCCGGCGTTTTGCCGGTTTGTGCCGAAATGGAAGCGCAGATCGCGGGACTGGACAAACAGGAAAAACAGATGTTTTTGGAGGATCTGCATTTGAATGCTTCCGGTCTGGATCGACTGATTCAGGCGTGTTATGCACTGCTGGGTCTGATTTCTTATTTAACCGCCGGAAAGCCGGAAGTGCGCGCATGGACAATCAAAAAAGGCACCAAAGCACCGCAGGCGGCCGGCGTGATCCACAGCGATTTTGAACGCGGGTTTATCCGCGCTGAGGTCGTCGCTTATGATGATTTTATCCGGCTCGGCTCCATGACCGCTGCAAAAGAACAAGGTCTTGTCCGCAGTGAGGGCAAAGACTATGTCATGCAGGACGGGGATATTGTTTTATTCCGTTTTAATGTGTGATGCAAATCAATAGATAAAAGCCGCGAATGAAATTTTTCATTCGCGGCTTTTATCGTTATGAACTGATCTTACATCCCTCGTCCACGGGAAAACACAAGAACACATCGGAATACTTATCTTCCAATTGCACTAAACATTTATGTGCGGTTTCCTCATCGGCAAACAATCCGAAAACGCTCGGCCCGCTGCCGGAAAGAGAGGCGCTCAGCGCACCGTTTTCCAGCAACTCGGTTTTGACCTGTAAAATTTCCGAATCCCACAATGCTTCAAACACGTTGTCGGTGTATTTTGCGACCTCTTCAATTTCACCGGCACAAATAGCGGAAATCAGGTTTTGACTCATTGGATGCTTAACATCGGTCAAAGCATCGAATTTTTGATACATTTCACCGGTAGAATGCTTTTCTCCTGTTTTTACGATCACAAAACAGCAATCGGTCAAATCGGGAAGCGGTGAAATAATACCGCCGGTACCTTCTGCAACACGGGTGCCGCCATAGATGCAAAATGGAACATCCGCACCGATTTTAATACCGACCTCACAAAGCTGTGCAGTCGAATAGTCTGTTTGATACAGCTGATTGAGCCCGACAAGCACCGCCGCTGCATCCGCGCTGCCGCCGCCAAGACCAGCTGCCAATGGTATGCGTTTTTTGATTTTAATTGTAAGACCGTATTCCTTTATTTGGGCATACTGAAAAAAAGCAAGAGCAGCTTTGTATGCAATATTATCGGTTGATGCCGGAACATCATCACGGTCACAATGAACCGAGACCCCTTTGTCGGTGGAATGTTTGGTTAAGGTAACCGTGTCATAAAGATCGACCGACTGCATCACCATTTCGAGCGTGTGGTATCCGTCGGGACGGACACCGGTGATATCCAGAGATAAATTCAATTTTGCATAAGCCAAAACACTAACGGTTTCGCTCATTTCTCATTCTCCTTTTAAAAACACTTTGATTCTGTTGACTGCCGTTCGCAGGTTTTTCAGGCTGTTGCAATAGGAAACGCGGATAAATCCTTCTCCGCATGCACCGAAAGCTGTTCCGGGCACTGCGGCGACATGCTTTTGCATCAATAGTTTTTCGCAGAATTCTTCACTTGTCATACCGGTGGACTGGATGCTGGGAAAGACATAAAATGCCCCTTCCGGTTCAAAGCAATGCAGCCCCATTTTGCGAAATTCATTGACGATAAATTTCCGACGGGTATCATATTCCTCGCGCATATCGCTGATGTCATGATCGCCGTTTTTTAAAGCTTCAATCGCCGCATACTGCGATGTGGTCGGCGAACTCATAATGCCGAATTGATGGATTTTGTTCATTTGATCGATCGCAGCCGCCGGACCACATGCAAATCCCAGCCGCCATCCGGTCATGGAATAGGTTTTGGAAAAACCGCTGACCACGATGCTGCGTTCTTTCATGCCGTCGATTTCTGCCACTGAAACATGCCGTTCGCCGCCATAGGTCAGTTCAGCGTAAATCTCATCGGATAATACCAGAATATCGGTATCTTTCAGCACTGCGGCAATTTCCTCCAGATCTTTTTTTCGCATCACAGCGCCGGTCGGGTTATTGGGATAGGGAAGGATCAACATTTTGGTTTTATCAGTTATATGTTCACGCAGTTGCGCTGCTGTGAGCTTAAACTGATCCTCTTCCTTTGTCTGGATGATCACGGGCGTGCCGCCGGCCAGCTCGGTGATCGGGCGGTAACACACAAAACTCGGTTCCGGGATCAGCACCTCGTCCCCAGCGGAAATAAAGGTCCGAATACAGGCGTCGATCGCCTCGCTGCCGCCGACGGTGATCAAAACTTCCGATTGATAATCATATGTAAGGTCATATTTTCTTTTCATAAAATCCGTGACTGCCCGGCGCAGCTCTTCCATACCGCGATTGCTCGTGTAACGTGTGTGACCGCGTTCCAGTGAGTGGATACCAGCTTCACGAATATGCCATGGCGTTTTAAAATCCGGTTCACCCACGCCAAGGGAAATGACATTCTGCATACTTTCCGCAATATCAAAAAATTTCCGGATTCCCGAGGGCTTGATCTCCAAAACCGACGGATTGATTAGTTCCGAAATAGGTTTCACAGCGACATTACCCCCCGGTCGTCTTTCTGCTTGTTCAACAGCGCAACGCCAAGCTCTTTATACCGGCGCAGCACAAAGTGTGTCGCCGTGGAGATCACATTGTCCATCACAGCTAGGCGTTTCGCCACAAACAGAGCGACATCCTTGAAGGTTTTTCCCTGCACCGTTGCGCAAAGATCAAATCCGCCCGACATTAAATAAACGGATTCCACTTCGTCCATTTCCATGATCTTTTCAGCAATTTCTTCAAAACCGGCATCCCGCTGCGGTGTCACCTTGATTTCAATCAGCGCGGTCACATGCGCGTCGGAAAATTTGTCCCAGTCGACGATGGCCTTATAACCACAGATAATGCCGTCCGCTTCCAGCTTTTCCATGATCGTTGAGATTTTTTGTTCGTCAACATCCAGCATGCTGGAAAGCTCGGAAACAGAATATCTTGCGTTTTCTTCCAGTATATGAATCAATTTTTCAGTAAGCTGTTCCATATCTTTAGATCCTCTCCTTAAAATATATACATATTCATTATAACACAGCGCATATAGTAAAGCAAAGTTTTTTTTCACAATATATTGTTAAAAAAATAACAATATATTTAAACTTGATTTTGAAACTTGAAAATACTTTGACAAAAAAATAACAAACACATTGACTTTTAAAAAATATCTGTTATACTGTTTAATAACATTGAAAAAAGAAAGTATTGGAGGAATCTGTTCAATGGCTAGAGTTTATAATTTTTCTGCGGGTCCCAGCATGCTTCCGGAGGAAGTATTGAAAAAAGCAGCCGATGAGATGCTCGATTATCAGGGCTCCGGGCAATCGGTCATGGAAATGTCCCACCGTTCCAAGGTGTTTGATGAAATCATCAAGGGCGCTGAAGCGCTGGTGCGCGAATTGATGCAGGTGCCGGATAACTATAAGGTCCTGTTTTTGCAGGGCGGCGCTTCCACGCAGTTTGCAATGGTTCCGCTGAACCTGATGAACGGATCCGGCAAAGCGGATTTTGTCATTACCGGCCAGTGGGCGAATAAGGCTTACAAGGAAGCGGCAAGATACGGGGAAGCGAATATCGTCGCTTCTTCCAAGGATAAGACATTTTCTTATATTCCGGATTTGGATCCGTCGACCTTCACAAAAGATGCAGATTATTTCCACATTTGCATGAACAACACGATCTACGGAACGAAGTGGAACACTTTGCCTGAAACAGGCGATGTGCCGCTGGTCGCGGATATTTCCTCCTGCCTGATGAGCGAGCCGATCGATGTGTCGAAATTCGGTCTTTTGTATGCCGGCGCGCAAAAGAACTTGGCTCCCGCAGGCGTCACGCTGGTGATTATTCGCGAAGATTTGATTGGAAAAGCGCGCGACATCACCCCGACCATGCTCAATTACCAGACCCACAGCGAGAGTGATTCTTTGTACAATACACCGCCGTGCTACACCATTTATATCGCAAAGCTGGTGATGGAATGGATCAAGAGCCTTGGCGGACTGACTGCGATGAAAGAACGCAACGAGAAAAAAGCAAAAATGCTTTATGATTTTCTGGATGAAAGCAAATTGTTCAAAGGCACCGTTGTTAAAAAAGACCGTTCTTTGATGAACGTTCCGTTTGTGACCGGTAACGAGGAACTGGATGCAAAATTTGTCAAAGAAGCGGCGGCTGCCGGATTTGTCAACCTGAAAGGACACCGCACCGTCGGCGGTATGCGTGCTTCGATCTATAACGCGATGCCGATCGAAGGTGTTGAGAAACTGGTTGCATTTATGCGCAAATTTGAAGCAGAGAACGCATAAGGGAGGAGAAATCACATGTTTAAAATTAAAACGCTGAATAAAATTTCCCCCAACGGATTGGATTGCTTTGATAAAAAAACATATACCTATGGGGACGAAATTGAAAATCCCGATGCGGTCATGGTGCGTTCCGCGTCGATGCATGAGATGGAATTTTCCTCTTCGTTAAAAGCGATTGCAAGAGCAGGCGCCGGTGTGAACAATATACCGGTTGATAAATGCGCCGAGCAGGGTATCGTTGTGTTCAACACCCCCGGCGCAAACGCCAATGCCGTCAAAGAGCTTGTTCTGGCCGGTATGCTGATCAGCTCCCGCAAGGTTGTCAAGGGTATCGAATGGGCGAAAACCCTGAAAGGCAACGGCAGCGAAGTCGGGAAAATGGTTGAGAAGGGAAAAAGCGCATTTGCCGGTCCGGAAATCATGGGCAAAACCCTTGGTGTGATCGGTCTCGGTGCGATCGGTATTCTGGTTGCCAACGCAGCCGAAAAACTGGGCATGAAGGTTTATGGCTATGATCCGTATCTTTCGGTGGACGCTGCCTGGAATCTTTCCAGAAACATCGTGCATGCGAAATCTTTAACAGATATTTATGCCAATTGCGATTATATCACTGTGCATGTGCCGCTGAACAACGAAACCAGAGAAATGATCTGCGATGAATCTATTGCGACCATGAAAGACGGTGTGCGCATTCTCAATTTTGCAAGAGGCGAGTTGGTTTCCTCCGCTGCAATCATCAAAGCGCTGGAATCCGGGAAAGTATCGGCTTATGTCACCGATTTCCCGAACGATGATGTGATCGGCGTTGAAGGCGTGATTGCGATTCCGCATCTTGGCGCTTCCACACCGGAATCGGAAGATAACTGTGCATTTATGGCGGCGAATGAGCTGATTGCATTTTTGGAAAACGGTTCGATCAAAAATTCCGTCAATTTCCCCACAGTGGAATTAGGACCTGTGACCGATACCAGAGTTTGCATCATTCATAAAAACATTCCCAACACCATTGCGGCGATCTCCGCATGTTTTTCCAAAGAAAACATCAATATTGAAAAGATGTCCAACAATTCCAAAAAGGATTACGCATATACCGTTTTGGAAACAACGGTGGACAGCATTCCGGAGACAGTGCTGGAGAACGTGAAAGCCTGTGAAGGGATCATTCGCGTTTGGGTCATAAAATAAATAGACAGCGCATAATTTAAAACAGGGCAGCAAACACTGCCCTGTTTGTTTTTGATCGAATTGTTTTGCAGCCGAAGCATGGGAGGTCCTTGATGAAGCGATTTGACTTTTTTAAAGCGCTGGACCAATTTTGCAGCTATACCAAAAGGGAAGCGGTTATTTTGAAAAAACAGGTTTACAATAGGAATAACCGTTCAGCCTTTGAAACGGAAAGCGAAAGGATCTTTCAAGAAACACAAACACTTTTGAAAACGGTGACCAGTCAGTTATATCGCGCCTTTATCACACCGATTGACGCCGCCGATCTCTATGATTTGGCGCTGGCTTTGACCAAAACGATCGAAAAGATGAATTTTGTGGTGCATTTGCAATATGATGTGGATCAAACGGTTTTATCCATGACCGATTTGATAGAAAAAAACTGCATGGATTTTTCTAATGCCTGCAAAAGTATTCAAAACCCGCAACCCGTTTTTTACGATTTTGACGATTCGGTCTATTTGTATGCGTTGAATGCGCTTTATGGCTATGGCGCGTCCGTTCATGTTCTGCAAAGTTTTACGATCTGCACGCAGTTGCATGAAATTTTGCAGCTTTGCCGCACTTTTTTTGAAAAAACGGAACGGATAAAGCTGAAAAACAGGTAAAATCCGAATATATAAGATAAAATTGTTGACAATGGTACAATATATAGTGTATTATAAAATTGTTATACTATGGATTCAGAAAGGAAAAGATAAATGGCAAAAAGGAAAGCGGCGTATGGAAACGACAGTATCTCCGCTTTAAAAGGAGCCGACCGCGTCCGAAAAAAACCGGCGGTTATTTTTGGTTCGGACGGCATTGAGGGCTGCCAGCATTCTGTTTTTGAGATTATTACCAACTCGATCGACGAAGCGCGGGAAGGATTCGGAAAAAAAATTATTATCACCCGTTATGCGGATCATTCGATCGAGGTGCAGGATTTCGGAAGAGGCGCGCCGGTCGATTTTAACACCAAGGAAAATTGCTATAACTGGGAACTGTTGTATTGTGAATTGTATGCCGGCAGTAAATATGATAACGCGAAAGACGGAACCTATCAGTTTTCTTTGGGGACTAATGGATTAGGTTTATGTTCCACACAATATGCTTCAGAATATATGGATGTGGAAATCAAACGCGACGGTTATAAATATACACTGCACTTTGAAAAGGGCGAAAATGTCGGCGGGCTTAAAAAGGAACCCTATTCGGGGCGGGAAACCGGAACAAAAACCAAATGGCGTCCGGACAGCGACGTTTTCACCGATATCGATGTGCCGCTTTCCTATTTTGAAGACACGTTGCGCCGGCAGGCGATCGTCAACGCGGGTTTATTGCTTATTTTGCGTAATCAGGTCGGTTCCAAGTTTGAAACAACGGAATACTTTTATCAAAACGGGATTGAGGATTATGTCAATGAAATTGCCGAAGAGGACAGGCTGTGCCCTGTGCAATTTTGGCAGGGGGAGCGAAAAGGCAGAGATCGTGCGGACAGACCGGAATATCTGGTCGTGATGAATGTGGCCTTGACATTTTCAAAGCTGCATCAATTAAAGGAATATTATCACAATTCCAGCTGGCTGGAATATGGCGGCGCCCCGGAAAAAGCGGTGCGCAGCGCATTTGTGTCACAGTTTGACGCCTTTATCAAGCAAAACAATAAGTATTTAAAAAATGAAAGCAAAATTTCCTTTGCGGATATCGAGGAATGTCTGGTGCTGGTCATTTCCTCCTTTTCGAACCAGACCTCCTATGAAAACCAGACCAAAAAGGCGATTAACAACAAATTCATTCAGGAGGCGCTGACCGAATTTTTGCGGCATCAATTAGAGGTTTATTTTATTGAAAACCGGCAGGATGCAGAAAAAATCGTGGATCAGGTGCTGATCAATAAGCGTGCGCGGGAAAAAAGCGAAAAGGAACGGCTGAATATCAAAAAAACATTGCAGTCTTCCAATGACATGGCCAACCGTGTGCAAAAATATGTGGACTGCCGTTCCAAAGACAGCTCAAAACGCGAGCTTTATATCGTGGAGGGTGATTCGGCGCTCGGTTCCTGTAAGTTAGCGCGGGATCCGGATTTTCAGGCGGTCATTCCGCTGCGCGGAAAGATTTTAAATTGTCTGAAAGCTGATTTCAATAAAATTTTTAAAAACGAGATCATCACCGATCTGATCAAGGTGCTCGGCTGCGGTGTGGAAACACAGTCCAAAGCGAATAAGGATCTGGCAACCTTTGATTTGCAATCGCTGCGATTTAATAAAATCATCATCTGTACCGATGCGGATGTGGATGGGTTTCATATTCGCACCTTGATTTTGACGATGCTTTACCGGCTGACACCGACGCTGATTGAAAAGGGTTATGTTTATATTGCGGAAACGCCGCTTTATGAAATCACCTCTCTGGAAAAAGGCAAGGAAAAAACCTACTATGCCTATGACGATAAGGAAAAAGGAGAGATCCTGGCCAAGATCGGCGATGCGAAATATGTTTTGCAGCGTTCCAAAGGCTTGGGTGAGAACCAGCCGGACATGATGAATTTAACGACCATGAATCCCGAAACCCGCAGACTGATTAAGGTCAATACGGATGATGTTGAGAAAACCATGCAGATGTTTGATATTCTCATGGGGGATGAGCTGCAGGAAAGAAAAGATTTTATTTCCAACAACGGGGCAGCATACTTGGAATTTGCCGATATCAGCTGATGAAAGGAGAAAAAACGTTTGGCTAAGAAAAAGGAAACGCCGGTCAAGCGGGCGCTAAAGCCGGAGGATGTGAACGCCTATATTGCGGGCGCCGGCACCATGATCGACCAGCCGATCACGCAAACGCTGGAAACGAATTTCATGCCGTATGCGATGAGCATTATCGTATCTCGGGCGATTCCGGAAATCGACGGCTTTAAACCGTCGCACAGAAAGCTGCTTTATACTATGTATACCATGGGACTGTTATCCGGTCCCCGTATCAAATCGGCAAATATTGCCGGACAGACGATGCAGCTGAATCCGCACGGCGACCAGGCGATCTATGACACGATGGTTCGTCTCTCACGCGGCTATCAGGCGCTTTTGCATCCGTATGTCGATTCCAAGGGCAATTTCGGTAAGGCCTATTCCAGAGATATGCAATGTGCGGCGTCCAGATATACCGAGGCAAAGCTGGAACCGATTGCGGCAGAGCTATTTCGGGATATCGACAAGGACACCGTTGACTTTGTTGACAACTATGATGCGACGAAAAAGGAACCGAAACTTTTCCCGGTCACGTTCCCGTCGATTCTTGTCAATGCAAACACCGGTATTGCCGTCGGTATGGCCAGCTCCATTTGTCCTTTCAATTTAAAGGAAATCTGTGAAACGACCATTGCTTATTTGTATGATGAGAATATCAATGTTGCGGATACCCTGACAGGCCCGGATTTCCCGCTTGGCGGACAGCTTTTGTATAACCGGGAGGAACTGGAGAAAATTTATGCCACCGGGAAAGGCGGTTTTAAGGTTCGCGGAAAATATACCTATGATAAGTCTGCAAACTGCATCGACATCACGGAAATTCCGCCGACCACCACTGTGGAAGCGATCATTGAGAAAATCATTGATTTATGTAAAGCTAAAAAGATCACCGAAATCAATGATGTGCGGGACGAAACAGGGCTGCAGGGGCTTAAAATCACAATCGATTTAAAACGCGGCGCCGATCCGGACAAGCTGATGCTCAAACTCTTTAAGCTCACGACGCTGCAGGACACCTTCTCCTGCAATTTCAATATCCTGATCGCGGGCGTGCCGCGCGTCATGGGCATTCGTGAAATTTTGGAGGAATGGACGGCGTTTCGCATCGAATGCGTCAAGCGCAGAATTTATTTCACGTTATCAAAAGCCAAGGACAAGCTGCATATTCTAAAAGGACTTGAAAAAATCCTTTTGGATATCGACAAAGCGATTCGCATTGTCCGGGAAACCGAAGAGGAAAAAGACGTGGTTCCCAACCTGATGATCGGTTTTTCGATCGATCAAACGCAGGCGGAATATGTGGCGGAAATCAAACTGCGGCATTTGAACCGGGAATATATTTTAAAACGAACCGATGAAATTGAAAAATTGACCGCACAGATCAAGGAGCTGGAAACAACGCTTGCCAGCAAAGCGAAAATCAAAAATGTGATTATCGCGGAGCTCAAGGAAATTATTAAAAAATATGGGCAACCTCGCAAAACCGAGATCATCGATGCGAAAGCGGAGCCCGAAGCGGATTTTCAGCCGGAGATCCCGGACTATCCGGTCACTTTGTTTTTTACCCACGACGGTTATTTCAAAAAAATCACGCCGCAGTCGCTGCGCATGAGCGGGGAGCATAAGCTAAAAGACGGGGACAGCATTGTGCAGACGGTGGAGACAACCAACACGGCGCATTTGCTGTTCTTTACAGATCGTTGCCAGGTCTACAAAACCCGTGCTTTTGAATTTGACGATACAAAAGCCAGTGTTCTGGGAGACTATGTTCCTGCATCTTTGTCTTTTGACAAGGATGAAATGCCTGTTTTCATGGCCGTGACAAAGGATTACAGCGGTTATATGTTATTTGTTTTTGAAAACGGGAAAATCGCGAAGGTGGACATGCAGGCTTATTCGACCAAAACAAACCGGAAAAAGCTGCTTGCGGCCTTCTCGGAAAAATTTCCGCTTGCAAAAGCGATGCAGATCAGTGAAGATTGCGAAGTCCTGCTTTATGCATCCAACGGCAGAAAACTGTTGGTACACACGGGGGCTATTGCCGCTAAAACGACCAAAAACACACAGGGTGTCAACTGCATGTCCTTGAAAAAGGGACATCGGGTGACCGATGCAGTTGTTTTTTCGGAAGATTTGCTGTCGTCCCCGCACCGGTATCGGACCAAAACACTGCCGGCGGCGGGCAAATTACCGAGCGCAGAGGAGGCGGGGGAACAGCTGACCTTATAAAAACGGATAAAAAAACGCTGCTTTTTAAATAAAACTTTAAAAAGCAGCGGGCAACGATTGATTTTTGCAAACGCATCATTATTTTCTGTTGCCAGTTCTATTGTTTCGCGTGAATCAAAAAATATGCAAAAACTTTAAAAAAATGCTTGTTTTTTTTAAAGTTATGTGTTATGATGGTATTTGTTAAATGTTGAGAATGCAAATCGGAGGTTTATTTCATGCAGATATATGATTATATTTTGGGCGGCGTGTTGATTTTGCTCGCACTTGTCATTATCGCTGTGATTTTGCTGCAGGAAGGTAGAAGTAAAGGTTTGTCCGGAACGATTTCCGGCGGTGCGGACACATTTCTTTCAAGAGGAAAAGCCAAAGCGGTGGATGCTGTGCTTTCCAAATGGACAAAGGTCATTGCGATCGTCTTTTTTGTTTTGGTTTTAGCCTGCAACATTTTGGCGTATTTCTTAAAATAAATTGGATCGTATATGTAGACAAACAGGTGGAAGCGAAAAGCTCTCACCTGTTTTTTGTTTTTCTATAACAGTACCGGTTGCAGTTGTCTGCCTTCCAAAGCTAAATGCATGGCCAAAACAGTTTTATCAAAATCCGCAACCAGAGAGGTTGGTTTTTTCAATGGATCGTCCTGGCGGTAGGGCACCATGTAAATTGACTTGTTGGTTTGCAGCATCCCGATATTTTTCATGCTGCCGGACAAACCGTCGTTTGTGGAAACAGCAATCAGAACAGGCCGTCCATTGCGCATCTGCGCTTTTGCGGCCATTGTGACGGGTGTGTCGGTAATGCCGTTTGCAAGTTTCGCAAGGGTATTGCCGGTGCACGGTTCAATGATCAGAATGTCCAATAGTTTTTTCGGACCGATCGGTTCGGCGTCCTGGATGGTATGGATCACTTTTTTCTCAGCAATGCTTTCAATTTCACTAACAAAATCAGCGGCCTTTCCAAACCGCGTATCGGTGGAATAGGCCATATCGGACATGATGGGTATGACATCTGCACCGTCATCAACCAGTCGTTTGATCTGTGGAATGACCGCGGAAAATGTGCAAAACGATCCGCACAGTGCAAATCCTACCCTGACACTGCTCATAATTTTTCCTCCCTTTGTATGTTGTTGATGACAGAGTTATAAATGATCTGTGCCGCTGTTTTCGGAGATTTTTTTGCCGGCAGCGACAATGCGAGCAGTGCACGGATTTTGTTTTGCTGTGCAAATGAAAAATCCGTGCCGCCGGGCATGGAGGCTAGATCAATAATCAGAACGTCGTTTTGACATGTGGCTAAGCGCGATGCGTCCAGCACCGGGGCCGGCGCGGTGTTGAAAATCATATCATATGCGAAAAGATCCTTTAAATCTTCCATGTAAATATAATGGAACCCCTTTTTTTCAAGGGCGGGAAGGTGTTTTGTATCGCGTACCGTTACCGTCACCTGTCCGCCCATCGTTTGCAGATCATCAGCCAACAGTTTTCCGATATTGCCGTAACCGATAACGAGAATTTTAGAACCAAAAATAGATTTTTCACTGTTTTCGACCGCAATGGAAACAGCCGCCTCGGCAGTTAATGCGCTGTTCGCTTCGATCAATGCAGGATCCTTGGCATAGTTGATAAAATTTTTATAATTTCCGCCGGCAAAAACGGGTTTTCCGGTTGCAACAGTTTCCAGGGGGATTTTTTCTTCGCAGCAGGTGATATGAATGTTTACGCCGTCTTTGGTCAGCGGATAAGGGAGAATCAACAGATCATTGCTGTCGAGAATATCCTGCAATGCGGCATGATTTTGCAGATTGACAACATCGTAAAATGCCGTTTGATACCCGTTTGCACGCAGCAGCGAAACCAAATAATACTGCCTTAAATCTCCGCCGATCACGGCAATCTTCTGCTTTTTCAAATGAAAACCCCCAATAACTTAAACTCTATCTTGTATATATTATGAAAACGACAGCGTTTTGTCATTAAAATGATTTTATTTTCGGGATGCTTTGGTTTTTTGAGGCAATGGGAAAAAACGAAGAAAACAGCATTTTTTATTGCTTTTTTGCAAGGGATGTTTTACAATAAAAATAATAAAGATATAAGGATGATAAAAATGATTTATCTGATCGAAGATGACGACGCGATTCGCGAACTGGTCGTTTATACGTTAAATAATTCGGGATATGAAACCAAAGGATTTGCAAAGCCGTCTGCGTTCTGGAAAGAGTTGAAAAAGGAGATTCCTTCTTTGATTTTGTTGGATTTGATGCTGCCGGAAGAGGACGGACTGCGTATTTTAAAAAAGCTGCGAGATCTGCACGACACCAAATATGTCCCGATCATGATCCTCAGCGCCAAAAGCAGTGAATACGATAAGGTGATCGGTCTGGATTACGGCGCGGACGATTATGTTCCGAAACCGTTCGGTATGATGGAACTGGTCGCACGCGTCAAAGCGTTGCTGCGCCGGACGGAAGAAAGAAAGCAGTCGAGCGACTGTGAACTTGGCAATTTGTATGTCTGTCCGGCAAAACATATTGTCAAAGTGGATGGCGAGGTCGTCAATCTGACCTATAAAGAGTTTGAAATGCTCAATCTCCTGCTGCAGAACAGAGGTCTTGTCTTTTCCAGAGATCAGATATTAAGCCGCATTTGGGAGTATGAATTCGACGGAGAAAGCCGCACGGTCGATGTGCATATCCGTACACTGCGCCAGAAACTGAAAAGCGCTGGGAAATATATTGAAACGGTGCGGGGGATCGGTTACAAGATCGGAGACGGAACAAATGCGTAAACAGATTTTCGCCTGTATTTTTTCTGTCTCGGTCGCTGCGATATTGATCGGTAGCATTCTGTTTGCCGTTTTTGCGTTGCCTTTGTTATCAGATGCAGATATCACGGAGTGGTTGTTTTGGCTGGGCTGTATATTGCTGTTTTTGCTGGCGGCGTTTGCACTGTCCTTTTGGGTCGCAGGCCGACTGGCGGGCAAATTCACAAAACCGATCAATGAATTCGATTTTGAGCATCCGCAAAAGGATAAAATTTATCCGGAACTGACGCCTTTTGTGGCGCGTATCGATCAGCAAAACCAGCGGATCAAAAAACAGATGCTGCAAATCGAAGCGGAACACGAAAAACAGGATAGAATGCGCAGTGAATTCACTGCAAATGTATCGCATGAACTAAAAACGCCGTTGACCTCGATTTCGGGTTTTGCGGAAATCATCGGAAACGGCATTGCCAAAGAGGAGGATATCAAGCGGTTCGCCGGCAATATTTACAATGAAGCGCAGCGGCTGATCGTTTTGATCGATGACATTATCAAATTGTCTGAACTGGACTCCTTTGAAATGGCAAATCAATTTGAATATGTGGATTTATATGCAGTGAGTGAAAATGTTGCAAAACAACTGGAAGCGGCGGCAAAAAAGAAAAATATAACCGTTTCACTTTCCGGATCGCATTTGAAAATCAAGGGAATTGAGCAGATCCTTTATGAAATGATCTATAATCTGTGCGATAATGCGGTCAAATATAATCATGATAACGGCAGCGTTTCTGTTAAAATTATGCAGTGTGTGGACGGCATTGAACTCACCGTTGCAGATACCGGGATCGGTATTCCGAAAGATGAGATTGATCGGGTCTGCGAACGGTTTTACCGTGTCAATAAAAGTCATTCCAAAGAGATCGGCGGCACAGGACTGGGACTTTCCATTGTCAAGCATGCCGTTGCATGTCATGACGCATCCCTTTCGATAGACAGTGAACTGGGAAAAGGGACAACCGTCCGGATCCTGTTTTGAGTTTCTTTAACCGGGAGCAAATCCACAAGGTCGTTAACCTGGATTTAACGTAAACATAACGTTGATTTCACATAAAAAGTGCATGATATAAAATAATGTTGAAAAAAGATATTAAAAAAGGGGACGTGTCGAAATGGTAACTTCAATTATCATGCTGTTTGGCGGACTTGCATTTTTCCTGTATGGCATGCATGTCATGTCCACGGGGCTTGAAAAAATGTCCGGCAGTAAATTGGAAAAGGTGCTCAAGCAGTCTACCTCCAATCCATTCAAAAGCCTGCTTTTAGGCGCCGGAATCACCATTGCGATCCAGTCCTCCTCCGCCATGACGGTGATGCTGGTCGGTCTTGTGAATTCCGGTATCATGGCATTGGGGCAAACGATCGGGGTTATCATGGGCTCGAATATCGGCACAACGCTGACAGCTTGGATATTGAGTTTAAATGGCATTGAAAGCTCTGAAAATCTGTTTTTGAACTTATTAAAGCCGGAAAATTTTTCTCCGGTCATCGCGCTTGTGGGCATTGGTATGATTATGCTGGCAAAGCGGCAAAAACTTAAGGATATCGGTAATATCTTTGTGGGATTTGCAGTGTTGATGTATGGCATGGTGCTCATGGGCGACGCTGTTGAACCGCTGTCGGAAATGGAAGGCTTTTCAGATATGCTTACCGCCTTTACCAATCCGATCCTCGGCGTTTTAGTCGGTGCCGTGTTTACCGGCGTGATCCAGAGTTCCGCTGCGTCTGTCGGCATTTTGATGACGTTATCTTTAAATGGACAAGTCACTTTCGGTATGGCGATTCCGATTATTATGGGGCAAAATATCGGCACATGCGTCACGGCGTTGATTTCCAGTATTGGCGTTAATAAAAATGCAAAACGTGTTGCCGTGGTGCATATTGCGTTTAATTTGATCGGTTCGATCGTCGGGCTGGTTTTGATCTATGGTCTGAATTTGATTTTCCATTTTACTTTTCTTGATAATGTGATTTCACCGGTTGGAATTGCCGCGTGTCACAGTATCTTCAATATTTGCACGACCGCCTTGTTGCTGCCTTTTTCCAAACAACTCGAAAAGCTGGCGAATCTGGTGGTGCGTGATTCCAAAACAAAAGAAAAATATACATTTATCGACCAACGGCTTTTGGACACGCCGTCCTTTGCGATTTCCGAATGCAACAATCGAACGGTGGATATGGCGCAGATCGCAAAAGAAACGATTTTAAATGCGATCCATTTGTTTGACAATTATGATGAGAGCACCTGCGAGGCGATTCTGAAACAGGAGGAATCGCTGGATAGATATGAAGATAAGCTCGGTACTTTTTTGGTTCGTTTATCCAGCAAAGAATTATCTGACAGTGATTCGCATCAGGTTTCCAAAATGCTGCATACCATTGGCGATTTTGAACGGATCGGGGATCATGCTGTTAACCTTTTAAAGGTCGCACAAGAAATCCATGACAAAAAAATTCAGTTTTCACATGAGGCAAAACGCGAACTTTCGGTTTTAACAGCGGCGCTAAAAGAAATTCTGGACATCACCACAAGGGCTTTTTCGGATGATGATCTGCAGCTGGCGACTAAAGTTGAGCCGTTGGAGCAGGTGATCGATGAATTGATCGCCAAAATCAAGTTCAATCACATTGAACGGCTGCAGCGCGGCAACTGCACCATTGAACTGGGATTTATTCTGTCGGATGTTTTGACCAACTATGAACGTGTGTCGGATCATTGTTCCAATATCGCGGTGGCGATGATCGAAGTGGAGCATGACAGCTTTAAGACGCATAAATATCTGGGACAACTCAAATCGGATGAAAATCTGGAATTCAGCTTGGAATTCAATGATTATAAAGAAAAATATGCGTTATAAAAATAAAATAAAAAGCGCAAAGCAAAAAGCTTTCCCAAGATGGGGAAAGCTTTTTGCTTTTAAATATCCAGTTTTGGCGGAACGTCGATCTCATCAGATACATATTTGCCGTTTCTTTTGCGCTGCCGGACGCATTCGGACAAAAGATATTCGATCTGTCCGTTGACGGAACGGAAATCATCTTCTGCCCAGGCGGCAATTGCGTCGTATAGCTTAGCGGAAAGCCGAAGCGGGATTTGTTTTTTCGGACTGTTCATTTTCAATATAGGCTTCCTGCATTCACGACCGGTTGTGTCTCATGATTGCCGCAGAGTACAACCAGTAAATTGGAGACCATCGCCGCCTTGCGTTCTTCATCCAAATCCACAACATTGTTTTCATTCAACCGCTCTAATGCCATTTCCACCATACCGACAGCACCGTCCACAATCATTTTCCTGGCATCCACAATCGCGGAAGCCTGCTGCCTTTGCAGCATTACCGCAGCGATTTCCGGCGCGTAGGCAAGATAAGTAATGCGCGCTTCAATGATCTCCAATCCCGCGTCTTGAACCTTTTGCTGAATCTCATCCCGAATACGGGCGGCTACAATTTCACTGGAACCACGCAGGCTGCCTTCGTCCGCCATGCCGTCGCCGGTCGTATCCACATTCGGCGCAACATCATAAGGATAAATGCGCACAATATTTCGCAATGCGCTGTCGCACTGTAAGGATAAATATTCTTTATAGTTATCCACATTAAAAACAGCTTTTGCTGTGTCGACGACCCGCCACATCACCGCAATACCGATTTCAACAGGGTTGCCCAGACAATCGTTGATTTTCTGGCGGGCATTATTGAGCGTCATGATTTTTAATGAAATTTTCTTGTTTGCGATTTCGAGATTGGTCTGTGCAGTGTTGGGGGAAAATAAAACCGTTCCCTTGGAACCGCCGTCCACATCGCCACTTTGATTTAGTTTTGTTTTTGCCGCAGGATTCACACTGGTACAAAACGGATTTACAAAATAAAATCCGTCGTTTTTCAGGGTGCCGATATATTTTCCAAACAGTGTCAGTACCAGCGCCTCCTGCGGTTTTAATACTTTTAATCCTAAAAATGGGATCCAGCCGATACAAAGCCATATCGTACTGATGATAAATAAAACAGGTTTATCAGACATGAGTTGCACACATCCAAAACAAAAACCGACAATCGCTAATATGTAGAGCAAAAGAATGAGTACTAACATCAAAAGACCGTTTTTCTTATTGTTTAACACGATTTCTTTCATTAGAATTCCCTCCAGCTAAATGATATCAAAATCATATCATATAAATATCTAATTGTCAATGCCTTTATTAAAAAAGAATGCAGCTTTTGGCTGCATTCTTTCAAAAATATGATTTTAAGAAAACATGGGAGTGGATAAATAGCGGTCTCCTGTGTCCGGCAAAAGCACAACAATCATCTTATCTTTATTTTCCGGTCGTTTGGCAAGCTGCTTTGCCGCATAAAGCGCGGCGCCGGCGGAAATGCCGACTAAGATCCCTTCCTTTTGCGCGATCTGCCGGCCGGTCGCGAAAGCATCTTCATCTGAAACCGGAATGATCTCATCATAAATTTCTGTGTTCAATGTGTCCGGCACAAATCCGGCGCCGATACCCTGAATTTTATGCGGACCGGCTTTCCCGGCAGATAAAACAGGAGAGGAGGCGGGTTCCACTGCAACGACCTGCACATTCGGATTTTGTTCTTTCAGATAAGCGCCGACACCGCTTAATGTGCCGCCGGTTCCCACACCGGCGACAAAAATATCGATTTTACCGTCTGTGTCCCGATAAATTTCCGGACCGGTGGTTTCATAATGCGCTTTCGGATTGGCAGGGTTGACAAACTGTCCGGGAATAAAACTGTTTTTTTCTGCAGCTGCAAGCTCGTTAGCTTTTTCTATCGCACCGGTCATGCCCTTAGAACCATCCGTTAAAACGATTTGCGCACCGTAGGCCTTTAGTAAATTCCGGCGTTCCACACTCATCGTTTCCGGCATTGTCAAAATCATTTTATAGCCCCGCGCTGCGGCGATCGCGGCGAGTCCGATGCCGGTGTTGCCGCTGGTCGGTTCGATGATAACGGTATCTTTGTTGATTTTTCCTTCTTTTTCCGCCTGATCCAGCATCGCTTTGGCGATGCGGTCTTTTACACTTCCGGCAGGATTTAAATATTCCAGTTTTGCAAGCAGCGTTGCCGAAAGCCTCTCTGATTTTTCAATGTTTTGCAGTTCTAAAAGCGGTGTGTTTCCAATGAAATCCGTAATGGAATGAAAAATGCGCATAAACATAACTCCTGTTCTGAATGGATTCAAATTTATCTTCTATAAATATGATGAGATTATACGATACAAAAATACATTTGTCAAGGAATCGAACAATGAACGCGGTTGATTTGAACAATTCACCATGCTATAATATGTAAAACAACGAGGTGAAAATATGGAACGGAAAATATTTGTTTTAGGCAGTTTGAATATGGATTTGGTGATCCATACCCCCTATATACCGCGAAAAGGCGAAACGCTGACCGGCAGTGATTTTATGACCAATTCCGGCGGAAAGGGTGCAAATCAGGCGTTTGCGGCGGCAAAGCTTGGCGGTGCGGTTTGTATGATCGGCTGTGTGGGGGACGATGCTTTTGGCGCACAGCTGAAAACCAACTTGGAATCGGCCGGTGTTGTAACATCCTATATCAGGCATGTTCCCAACCAATCCAGCGGTGTTGCGGTGATTTTGATTGAAAACGGGGACAATCGGATCATTTTAGACAGCGGCGCCAATGCATGTCTGCAAAAAGAAGACGTTGACCGGGGATTGGCAAATGCAAAACCCGGTGATATTTTTCTGGCACAGCTTGAAAATCCGGTCGAGATCATTGGTTATGGTCTTCAAAAAGCGAAAGAAAAAGGGATGACGGTGCTTTTAAATCCCGCCCCTGCCAATCGATCGATTCTTCCGTTCTTGCAGTATGTGGATATTCTTTTACCCAACGAGTCGGAATTGGAACTGCTCGGCGGCTTGGAAATCTTGCTGTCACACGGCATACCGACAGTTGTGACGACTTTAGGGGAGAATGGCTATGAAATTGCAACGGATAAGGAGAAAAGGAATTATGCCTGCATCAAAGTGCAGGCTGTTGACACAACGGCGGCGGGCGATACACTCTGCGGCAGCTTGGCGATGATGCTGGCAAAAGGAGAAGAGTTGGAAAAAGCGATGGCGTTTGCATCAAAATGCGCCAGTTTAGCCTGCACCAAAAAAGGCGCGCAGCAATCGGTGCCGTCGTTTGAAGAAGCAATACAATATCGTGAATAAAACGGAGAGAGAAAACGGCTGTTTAAAGGACAGCCGTTTTTTCATTAAACCACAAGTTGTTTTCTTTTTGGCTCTTTTCTATTGACAGCAGATCATTCACCATGTTAAGATAAATGCACCATTTATCTTTTGCTTTCAGGAGGGGATTTTATGCAAGTTGTACAAGGAAAGACAGAATGGACGCCAAAAGAAGCCGGCTATGACGAAGCAAGGCTTGATATGCTGCACCGCCATTTCGATCGCATGATGAAGGAAAACAAAATCATCGGCGCCACTTATTGCCTTGCAAGGCACGGAAAGATTTTCGCGCACGGCGCAATGGGCAGAAAGACATATTACACAGAAAACGCCAAACCGATGCAGCCGGATACCGTTATCCGTATTGCATCTATTACCAAAGTATTCACCACCATTGCGATCATGCAGTTGATTGAAGACGGCTTTTTGCGTTTAGACGACAAGATCGCACAGTTTTTACCACAGTTTCAAAATCCGCCTTTTGATCAAATTTCTGTTTTTCATCTGATCACGCACACTTCCGGTCTTTGCCCGGAGGATGAGGCGTTTCCCAACGACTATCAAAAGGGCTGGTGGTATTATATCAACAACGCCATTCGGGATGCGAAAGACGGAGAGCATGTGGATTGGATCGCGGCGGCGCTGGCTACCGGCATGCGCACGCCGCCGGGTGTCGAATGGCAGTATTCCACATTTGGCTTTATTATTCTCGGCGTTTTGATTGAAAAGATCACCGGAAAGTTTGCAAACGATTATATCATGGAAAAAATCGTTGTGCCGCTCCAAATGAAAGATACGGCGTTTCATATCACACAGGATATGGCAAAGCGTATGCTTATTAAAAACGAACATTGGGAAAAAGAGATTGAAAACATCTTAAACGGCACGCAGCAGCCGCATGAAAAAAGCGCTTGGGACGAAGTTCCGGACACCGGAGGCGGTCTCTTTTCAACAGCAGCTGACTTGACAAGGCTTGGCAACATGATGCTGCAAAACGGGACGTTTGACGGCGTGCGGATCCTTGGCAGAAAAGCAGTTGAAAAGATCACAACCCCGCAGATCACCGATCTGATCGATCATTGCTGGGGGAGCAACGAACCACGGATGTACGGCATTGGCTTTGATATGCGGCAGGGACCTGCCTGGGTTTATTCGGAAGGCATTTATTTTCACGAGGGAGCCGGCGCCTGTGATTTGATCATCGACCCGAAGGAAGATTTTGTTGCGGCGTGGTTTATTCCGTTCGCGCAAGAATGGTGTCCGGAACCGCTGTTTAACGCAACAAACGTGATTTGGTCCGGGCTACTGTGATTGGTTAGTAAGATGATAGATTTTATATCGCAAAAATTAAACTTTTTAAAAGCGGTGGCGCTCGCAACCTATAAAGAATGGAGCGCCTACCGCACCCATTCTCTGGTTTCGGTTTTTGTGGGACCGGTTTATTTTGCCGTACAGTATTTTATCTGGACTGCGGTTTATGGAGGAAGCAATTCGCTCAACGGCATGGCATTGCAGGATATGATCCGGTATTTCGGTGCATCGGCGCTGATCGGGTATTTGGTGATGGATTTTGCAGATTGGAATTTATCGATGCTGGTGCACACCGGAAAGTTTTTAACCTTTTCACTGCGTCCGCTGCACCACCGTTTTTTTGCACTGGCACAGAAAATCGGACACCGGATTTTGGGATTCTTTTTTGAATTTTTGCCCTGTCTTGTCATTTTTGTCTTTGTTTTTCAAATCGATATGATGCCGGTTTATCCGTTTTATACCCTTTTATCTGTTCTGCTTGCCTTTTTCATGACCTTTTATGTACATTATTGCCTTGGGCTTTTGTCTTTTTGGTTTGTGCAGTCTTCGGGGATCCGCAGTGTTTTTAATCTGGTTGCAGATATTTTTTCCGGCACGCTGATCCCGCTTGTGTTCTTTCCCGGTTGGATGCAGTTTGTGCAGTTCTTTTTGCCGTTTCAGTATATGAATTATGTCCCTGCGATGATTTTCAACGGTTCTTACACATTGGGCGGTGTTACAATGGAAATCCCGGTGATTCTATGCATCCAGTTTTGTGCGGTTATCGTCGCTTTTCTCATCAGTGAAATTTTATACCGCTGTTCTGTTCGGCGGTTTACGGGGGTGGGTGCATGAAACGTTTTTTTAAGATTTATAAGGAATGTATTCACGCGTCGGTCACATCGGCTGCTGCTTACCGGGCGGACTTTATTCTGTCGAATATCATCACACTGCTTTACAATATCCTGCTGCCGCTTGTTACCATCCTGATCTATGGCGCCGGACGCAGTTTCCCGGGCTGGGGTTTCTATGAGGTTTTGCTGATCCAATCGATTTTCACATTGTCCAATGGATTCACTTCCATGACCGTCAGCGGTATTTTGTATATGACAATGGGCAGGGTGAAATCAGGGGATTATGAAATTATTCTTTTAAAACCGATGGATCCGCTGTTATACTTGGTTTTTACCAGCTTTTCACTCAGCAGCCTGGGACTGATTATCGGCGGTATTGCCCTGTTTACCGTTGCAGTTGTCCATACTGGTATCGCAGGATTTTTGCAGGTTTTGGAATTCATTGTTTTGTTCCTTTCCGGAACTGCGGTGATGAGTGGTCTGTGGCTGCTGATGGCGGCGCTGTCTTTCCAGTGGGTGGGCAATTCAAGATTGTCCGAGATTTTTGACAGTCTGCAGGAATTTGGAAAATATCCGCTTGGTATTTTTCCAAAGATCGTGCAGGGACTTGCAACATTTTTAATTCCTGTCGGTATGATCGGTTTTTATCCGGCAAGCGCATTGCTCGGCAGAACCGAACCGGTAATTTTATGGTTTATCATTCCGGCGATCTTATTTTTATTGTTGGGTATTTTTCTGTATCATTATATGATTCGGTTATATAAAGGAGTAGGCGGCTGATGGCTCTCATTGAAGTGGAACATTTGACAAAGATTTATAAAACATACAAACGTGACAGCGGATTTAAGTCCGCCGTGAAAAGTTTTTTCAAACGCGATACGGTTATGATTCACGCGGTGGATGATGTGAGCTTTCAAATCAACGAAGGCGAGATTTGCGGTATTTTGGGACCTAACGGCGCCGGGAAATCCACGACGATCAAAATGCTTTGCGGCGCATTGTATCCCACAAGCGGAAAAATCGACGTGATGGGATTCACACCGTCGAAAGACCGGAAAAAATATGTTTATCAGATCGGCGCAGTTTTCGGACAGAAATCACAGCTGATCTGGGATATTCCGCCGGAAGATAGCTTTCGGATGAACAAAGCGATTTATAATATTTCCGACAAAGACTACAAAGAAAGACTGGATACGTTAGCCGGTCTATTGGATGTTTATCAGATCATGCACAAACCGACAAGGGTGCTGTCTTTGGGAGAGCGTATGAAATGCGAGTTTATCATGGCGATGCTGCATGGCCCTAAAATTGTTTTTCTGGATGAACCGACCATTGGTCTGGATGTGATCGCAAAGGCGAAAATTCGCGAATTTATCAAACAGCTCAATCACACCGGCACAACTTTTATTTTGACAACACATGATCTGGAAGACGTGGAACAGCTGGCGCATCGCGCCATTATCATTAACCACGGGAAAAAGGTATTCGATCAAAGTTTATCCAAACTGAAAACAGCGCTTGGCGAAAAGAAAAACGTTGTGCTGTCGCTGTCAAAGCCGTTTGACGGGGAGATTCCCGGCACAAAACGCCTGCCGTCATCGTCGGAAATGGAACTGGCTTTGGAAGTGGATCTTTCCAGAACACAGATGGATCAATTTGTTTCTCAAATATCCAAAACCGTCTCATTTAAGGATATTTCCATCAAGGAGCTGCCTATGGAACAGATCATCACAAAATTATATGAATAAAACAGCTGTTTTGGGGGTATATGACCGTTCAAATAATGATCGAAATTCAACCATACAGCGAAACCAATAAAAATTGAAATATTTGTAGGTTTGTCAATGATGTGTTACAGAATTAGAAAACTTCGCCGTAAGCAAG